>CAJXMG010000017.1 GCA_913056395.1 uncultured bacterium
CTCTTCGCGAGCCACGGTTTCAAGGTCAATAGACCCGGTTCTCCTGATCAGTTCCTGACCTGATCAGTCGCAGAGACCGAATCCGTCACAAGGCAGGGAGTTACCCGTCGGATCCTCACCACAGAATGGGTACGGAGCACTCGGGACCTGACCATTGGTGAACAGTGTATTCAGGGTGAAGACCACGTCAGCGATATCGATGGCGTTGTCGTCATTGGAGTCGAGAGCCGCAAGGCACACGACACCGCGCCCCTGGAACAGGTGAAGCACCGTCTCCACCGGATCGGAGACATCGAGCTGGCCGTCAGCATTGGCATCCGAACGGATCATCGTGGACGCAGCGGAGATCGGTGCAGTCACGTCGATCAGGATACTGGCCGTGGCCATTCCTCCATGGTTATCCGAGATTCGGTAGATCATGGAATCTTCACCCTCGTAGTTGTCATCGGCGTTGTAGGTCAGGGTTCCATCCGGGTGGATCGCCATGGATCCATGGAAAGGACCACTGATAATACCGAGCAGGAGCAGATCGTCACCGTCCACGTCCTCGTCATTAAGGAGCGGAGCGATGTCGATACTGGATCCGGCTTCGACAAGCAGACCAGAGTCGTTGTTGGCAGTCGGAACATCGTTCACCGGAAGAACATTCAGGCGAATCAAGCCAGAGCCGTTCAGCTCGAGATCGGTCACCTCGTAGGTGAACTCATCGATACCGAAGAAGTTCGGGTCGGGAATGTAGACCAGGCTGGAAATGTTGGCCTGGGCATCAACGTTGACGGTGACCTGACCATGTGCGGGCTGTCCCACGTTGGTGAGAATCAGGTTGTCCATGTCGGCGTCGGAGGCGGCCTGCAGGATCGTCAAAGCAGAGATCGTCTTCAGGCTGTCTTCCGGAAGCGGGAAGATCGGCAATGTACCGGCGACAGGAGCATCGTTGACGGGAACGATCTCGACTTCAACAGTCGCAGTGGCCTGGCCACCGTTATTGTCGGTCACCGTGTAGGTGAAGCTGTCGATACCGTTGGAGTTCGGGAATGGCGAGTAGGAAATCGTTCCACCCAACTCGATGGTTGCCAATCCGAGGAGTCCATTTGTCACGGCTGCCAACTGAATCGAATCGCCGTCAATGTCAGTATCGTTGGCGAGAACGTCGATGGAAACCGAACCGTCTTCTGTCACCTGATAACCCAGGTCATCCGCTGCCACAGGGGCATCGTTCAGGGAAATCACCTGCAGGCTGACCTGTCCCACGTCGGTCAGGAAACCGTCGCTGAGGACATAGGTGAAGACCTGAGGAATGATGCTGTGGTAGTTCGGGTCAGGATCGATGGTGATCGAACCATTGGTTGCCCAGTTGATGGTTGCCGGGAATCCCTCGGGTACATCAACGGACATCACTTTCAGTAGATCATTGTCCACGTCACCGTCGTTGGCCAAGACGTTGACCACCGTCGGAATATCCTCAAGGGTCACAGCCGTATCCGGGTTGGCGACAGGAGCATCGTTCACTGGCGTGACTTCGATCGAAACCATGGCAGTGGAAACAGCACCCTGGGAATCGGTCACGATGTACATGAAGTTGTCGGCCACACCCACGGACATGTCCGGGAATGGTACGAATCGAATCACACCTCCAGGGAGCAGTGAGACTGCACCGTTGAAGGCATTCACGATCGGCAGGGACACGGTCATGTCGTCGCCCTCAGGATCGTAATCGTTTGCAAGGACGTTGACTTCCACGGGCTGATCTTCAAGGGTCACAGCAAGGTCAGCACCCAGACGCGGTGCATCATTGACTGCAAGAACGGTGACGATCACCTGTTCTTCTGTAAATGTGCCCTTACCATCGGTGGCAGTGTAGAAGAAGGTATCGATACCGTTTTGATCCAGATCCGGGGTGTAAAGCAGTGCTCCGGTCGACAGAAGGCTCACAGAGCCGAAGTTCGGTGCTGTGAAACTGGAAACCGAAAGAGCATCTCCCTCGGGGTCGCTGTCGTTGGCCAGAACATCGATCACCAGCTCAAAATCTTCCTCAGTTTGGACCGAGTCAAATTCTGTCACGGGTGCACTGTTTCCGGCATGGAAAGTCACCGTTGCAGAAGCAGCCAAGCCTGAAGGATCAACGATCACGTATTCCCAGGTACTGGCACCAATACCCGCAGGTGTGAAGGTCCAGCTGTCGGCACCGGTCGACTGGATCGCACCGGTGGAGGTCGCAATATCGATCATGTTGATGGCCTGAAGGGTCAGGGCATCACCGTCAACGTCGGAGTCGTTACCAAGCAGCAGATCAGAAGTGAAACTGAGTGCCTGGGTGGCATCCGTGGTCAGGAAGTCATCCCGAGCCACCGGAGCGTCGTTTTGAGGAGCCACTACGAGAGAGATCTTGCCGCGGGAGATTCCTCCGTGGCCGTCACTGATACTGTAGTGGAACTCATCGGTTCCATGGAAATCTGCTGCACCTTGGTAGATCACACCGTTTCCGGAAGGAGTCACCGATCCACCCTCGAGGCTTGTTCCCTCGTAGTGGAAGACGGAAAGGACATCCAGATCGGGATCACTGTCATTCGAGAGCAGGAGGTTGTTGGAAATCAATGCCGGGGAGTCCTCGGTCGCCGCAAATGTGTCATTCGCAGCGGCGGGCATGTTGTTGGTGATATCGCAGTGTTCACCAGTCAATCCATCTGCAATTCCGACAGGCAGCTCCGCAGCTGGTCCCGGTGCCGGCGGATAGAACGGAACAAAATCACCCTCACCAAAGGGGTGGTAAGCGGTCAGTCTCTCTGCGGCAAACGGAGGAATTCCGTTTCCAATCGAATGGGTCACCCAGTCGGCATCTCCTGCAGACGGGAACGGATCGAGGGGCAAGCTGCCCAGAGGAAGCTGATCAGCACTTTCACAACCGATCGCCTCATCACAACCACCAGGGCCGAGACGACGATCAAGATTCCACGGAATCCCCTCGAAGACGAAAGGGAACCAGCTTCTGTTCAGGTTCACCTCAACGAATTCCGGGTGTCCAAGACCTGCACCGGCAACGTATTCACCGTGCTGAGCAGGGTTTCCAAGGATATCCCTCGGGAAGACTCCGGGATTGAGGGTATAGCTGTGGTGGGTACGACCGATGACTTCGCGAGCGGCGGGAGCCATCAGGGCCACTTCCTCTTCCATGGTTCCACCCTGCGGACAAACATTGTGTCCACCGTTGATCAGGTTCAGGCAGGGTCCAAGTGCGGAAGGGGCTCCCAAAAGGAAGTCCACGTCATAGCCAAACTTGGTGATATGACCGGCGTTGGGTGCGATACCGTTGAAACGTGCACCCAGGTTTCCAAGAGAGGTTCCCCAGATGTACTCGATTCCTTCACCAGTAGCCGGGTCGATATGAACACGGAACGCGTCAATATGCACGTCATCGATGGAGGTGAAGGCGATCGCAAGAGATTTGATCCGGGCATTGTCGAAGGGAGGAATATCGCATTCCACTTCGTCCCAGGTCATGTAGTCAGGCTGGTTGTTCTGACGCTTGGTCTTGAGACCGAGCTGAACCACTGCGGCGTAGGCTGAGAAGAAGCGCACTCCATCAACCACCTCAAAGTTACCCTCAAGGCTGATGGGATCTCCCACCACCATGGGAACAAAGCGACGGGAATCAGGCACGGTTCTGTTCAGAGAACCGGTAAATGCACGGTTCCACATCGGGCAGAACTCGTCACCCTCACCGGTCACAATGTTTGCACCCTCATCATCATCCCTGTTACCCATAGAGTTGTTGGTACTGGGGATGCAGCTGGGAACTCCGGTGGAGAATGCGAAACTGTAGCTTCCGGGATCGATGGTGAATCGGGGATCCGCACTGCAGTTTGGCATACCGTCAATACAACCGAGGCCATGCTGAATCGTCTGTACGGTGTCCGGATCGTTGATTCGGCAAATCACGCCTTTGCGATCGGTACCACCATCAGCAACAGGACGCTCACCCATCACACCGTTGACGACGAAGTATCCCTGATCGTAATCGATAAAGGAGACATATCCGCCTACAGTGGGAGGCACGATTCCACCGGCCACGTTTCCGGTCATCGACTTGTTAAGGAACACGTCTCCGGCGATCACCTGTCCGTCTGCTTGACGGTTGGCCAGAATCTGTGCACCACCACCCTGAAGTCCCTTGTTGCGAAGGCACTCATCAGAGCTGGCCATTCCAGACTCTCCAAGAGCCACACACTCTGGTGAAGCTCCTGCCATGATGTCTCTGAGACTGAGTCGGTTCATCGGCAGGTCGATCAGCAATCCGCTGGGAATCCTCACTGCCGTACCATCGGCAACGATCCACCCTGCAGACCACATGTCGTCCATGTCGTCGACGAAGATATGCTCAATCTCTCCGAGAATCACCACGGCCTGCGAGGTCGGGTCGGAGATATTGGCGATCTGACCCTGGACACTGGGTGCCCCGAGGATCAATCCCATGAAGAGCAACAGGCTTGCTGCCAGTACTCTCTTCATTGCTTTCTCATTGTTGTTGAACATGGCGTTCACACTCCTGAATCTTTTGTGGTGTTTTTGACTTACGGCTGCTGCGAAACATCAAATCTGAGCGTTCCGGAGGTCACACCACCGTGAGGATCAGTTGCAGTAAAAGAGAAAAGTTCTTGTCCGGTGAATCCTGCAGCAGGGACATAGACATAGTCGCCATTGGCCTGCGTCAGGGTTCCTCCAGCCGATCCAGGGCCGAAGGTCACCGTCATAGTGTCTTGGTCGGGGTCGGTTACGATGCTGCTCAGGGCCACCGTCAGAGGCTGGTCCATCAAGACATCGATTCCGAGAGCACCGGGAAGCGCCGGTTGGGGCGCACCATTCAGATTCTGGCAAGCGGTCGCCAGATCCGGGATATCCATCGGTGAGTGAGGCCCAGACGGCATCAGGGCGAGATTGTCCCAGATGATGCGGGTAGTCATGTTCTCGGCGCCATTGATTCCGGTGAGGGGATCTCCGTCAGTGTTCTCCATGGTGAAGGGCCAGTATCCGAAGGCGATCTCCATGTTGCCCGGAACAAACTGGAGTCCCAGATTTGCACCGACTCCGGCACAATCGAGGGTGAAGGCGCACTCGGGGTCGGCACAGTCGGCCAATCCATCGCCGTCGTCGTCAAGGAAGTTGCCGCAGAAACCGGCTTCACCGATTTCGCCACCCGCCTGCTCCAGAAGAACACACAGGTTGGTCAGAGCGCACTCCGGGTCGTCACAGTCGACCAGGAAGTCCCCTTCATCGTCGACGCCGTTTCCGCAAACCTCACCCGGAATCGGATCTTCCAGCGGAGGCTCAACGAGGTCGATGTTCAAACCACCCTGAACTCCGTTAATCGGGTTCAAACCAGAGAACGGGAAGGGATCGAGGCGAAGATCACCCATGGGCACTGCGGTCATGTCTTCACAGTCGACGACCTCGTCACCATTGTGATCAAGGCAACCTGCCGGATGCAGGCGACGATCGAGGTTCCAGGGGGCCCCCGCGAAGATCATCGGCCACCAAAGGCGGTTCATGTCGACCTCACCGAATTCCGGGTGGCCGTATCCGACACCCGTCAGGTAACGATCACTGTTGGCGGGCTCACCCTGAATATTGAAGGGGTGGATTCCGGGAAGCAGCTCTGCCTCGTGGGTTGAGACGAAGATGGCCTCCTGGGCAATCGGTGAAAGCATGGAGAACTCTTCATCCATGGTTCCCAGATTCGGGCAGACATCCCAACCGGAAATCCTCAACTGAGTGCAAGGAGACCTTCTGGGCCCAACAGGAGCACCCTTCAGGAAGTCCACGTCGTAGACGACCTTGAAAATGGTTCCCCCCGAGTTGCCGACTCCGATTCCATGTTTGATGGTCAGTGGGTTGTTCACAGTACTGGCGACGATTCGCTCGTGCTGTTCACCGGTAGCAGGATCCACGTAAAGACCAAAGATGTTGACCTGTGCATCAACCAGAGTGGAGAAACCGATGAAGAGTGCCTTGGCTCTTTCATTGGCGAATCCGGGTGCATCCCACTCCGCCTCGTCGGCGAGAATGTAGGACGGCTGGTCTGGAGTGTTACGGGTCAGGAGAGCCGTGTTGATCGTCAGGGAGTGACAGGAGAAGAAACGAACTCCGTCGATGATCTCCTTGTTGCCCTCGGCACCGATGTTGTCCCCCAACATGAGAGGAGCAAAATAGCGTGAATCGGGGACAACCGTTCCACCAGCCTGTTCAACACCGCCACGGTTCCAATGCGGGCAGAAGGGATCACCTTCACCATTGGCATCCGCACCGGAGGTTCTGTTACCACCGGTCACTGTACTGGGAATGCACATGGGATATCCGGTGATGTAGTTGGCAGTGTAGCTTTCCGGGTCGTTCATGAATCGAACGTCAGGACTGCAGTTGGGTCCAACACTACAACCGGGGCCATTTTGGATGGTCTGTCCGCCCTCAGGGTCATTGAGTCGGATCATGACTCCACCCTGATCGGCTCCCTCGGTTCCGTTGATACGGAAGTATCCGTGGTCGTAGTCGATGTAGGTGACGGTTCCCTGAACGGTATCAACGTCCTTCTGAATGAACACGTCACCGGCAATGTTGCGTCCGTCCGGCATCTGGTTACCCAGAATGTGAGCGGTTGCACCACCACGGCCGCGAAGCGAAGCATCACCGCGAACCAGTCCGGACTCGCCCATGGCGAGAGCCTCCGGAGGCGCTTCGGTGAAGATCTGCTGCAGCGTGAGGTAGTTGGCCGGAAGACCAACGATCAGGTTCTTCGGAATAATCCAGGCCTGACCCGCAACGACCATGATGCCACTTGAGAAGGGATCACTCATGTCATCGACAGACATGAACTCGATCTCACCACTCACCGCAGCACCGGTAACTCCCATCGTTCCATCTCCCACACCCAACTGAGCATGAGCGCTCAGCGAGAAGGTGAAAGTAAACAACACCAGGAGGACGAATTTCACGAGATTGTATGGAGTTTTCAAGGCACAACTCCTATCCATCACAGCCTCTTTGTATTTACATTGTTCATTCAAAAAATACATTACACACCACCAGGGCAACTCTTTGCCCGAATTTCATTTATATAAGGATACAGGCCTATTTGCAGCAGCCTGACGCTCTACCTAGTCCATGAGACTAACAAGCGTGACCTTATGTTATTCACAATTCTGAACCGTTCAAGCATCGTTAGTTGCCATTTTTTAGACTTTTTGACAAAACAGTACTTTTGAACGACCTCGCGATTGTCAATCATGACAATCCTGTCAAACTGTATTTCAGGTTCCCTCGATCCCGAGGGAACCTGAAACACTTTGCTGCCCTCAGGGGCAACTGGATCCCTGAACACAACCCAGACCGTCATCGGTCTGGTCCGAACCACAGGAATCGATCGGTGCCGGAATCGTGCCACCACCGAAGAGGTACTGCAGAGTCCTGACCGCATCCGAGACGTCGATGGCCCCGTCGTCGTTGGAATCGGCAGCGTCTTCACAGTTCGTAACGCCGTTGGCAAAGAGAGCACTCAAGAGGGACATGGCGTCGGAGATATCGACGGCCCCGTCACCGTTATGGTCACCTCTGAGGAATCGCTGCGAGCAATCCAGCTCGAGCATCTGCGGAACCATACTGGCTTCTCCGCACTCACCCACTGCCACGAGGGCTAAGGAGTGAACTCCAGCACTCGGCAAGGTGATGACAGCGGAAGTCGCAGCACCGGCGATCTCTGCCAACACCTGACCATTGGAGACCAATCTCAACAGCGAGTAGGTGCCCTGATTGGTCCAGGTCAAACTGGCCTGACAGGTATCCGGATCCACGGAACCGGCAAAATCGGTCGGAAGTACCAGAGGGTCTATCGAAGTGTCGGCGGTGACACCCGTAGCCGGACCATCGACGAAGTCGACGCTGGGAACCAGAGTGATCTGGTGGATTCCATTTCCGATCACCTCAATGGAAGTCATGGTCATATCGCCCGGAAGGGTGACCAGTGCGATTCCATTACGCTCAATGCGAATCGAGTCATACACCTCACCATTGGCCCAGGAAAGCTGGACATCTCCCTGACAGTTCTCGACAACCACCGCCTGCAGACCACTGATGGCTTGCGGGGCTCTGGAAGTGGAGCACATGTTGGAAGCATCGGAAGGTGCACCCGCAAATTGCGGCTGAAGCTGGTAGAGGGATGTTCCACCGGACGCGGTGGTATCGAGGTAACCGACTTCTGTTCCGGCGATGGTGGCAATGAGTGAGCCGTCACGAATCACGGCGATCTCGTCGTATGCTCCACCATTGGTCCAGGACAACTGGTTACCAGCTGCCTCTGGAGAGCAGCCCAGATCAGAGATCGGCGCAGCGGGGACCACTGCGGTACAGCCGACCGAATCTGAAGGGACTCCCTCACGGATTGCGGTAATGGTGTAGCTGACGACACCCCCACCCGCCTGATCATCGAAGTAGGAGTTAGATCCACCACCGAGGGTGATCATCAACTCGCTGCCACGCATGATTTCGATAGCGGTGTAGGTGTCGGTATTGGTCCAGGAAAGGAGTACTCCACCGGAGATCGGCTCGCACTGGAACATCACTACCGGATCTGGCTCGACGAGCAGACTGCAGGAAGCTTCCCCCTGAGTCAAACCGTCGAAGAAGGTCTTGACCACGTACTGATGCAGACCGGATCCGGCATTTCCAAGGAAGTCGTCCTGATAGGTGTTTTCACTACCGGTGAGAATGGCAATCAACTGACCATCCCTGTGGATCTCGGCCTGCTGCCAAGGCTCCGGATTAACCCAGCTGAGAATTCCGATTCCACCGTTGTTGCTGCAGCTGAGTGAATCCACCGGAAGCGGAGCACGCTGCACAAGACAAGTGGCTGTCGGAGAGGTCAAGCCCTGAACGGACGCCTCAAGTGAGTACTCGGAATCACCCGGGAGTGAATCGAGATCGGTGTAAGAGGTGGCATCTCCAGCCAACTCTGCAATCACCTCACCATTTCTTGAAAGGGTCAGGGATTCAAACAACTCGGTGTTGATCCAGGTCAACTGGTTCTGTGCCTGAGACGGCTGAGAGCAGCCAAGAATCTCGGGGGCCAACGGATGACGCTCTGCAGAGATCGGGGAAGGATCGCTGTAGATCAGGATACCCGTGTGAAGGGAAAGGATTCTTCCGACGATCTCGTACTGATGAATTCCCGCAGGCACGTTGGAATCAACGAAGACCTCGGAGACACCGGAGAGAGCATCCGCAACCTTGATTCCGTTGCGGTAGATGTCGAAGGAGTGGTAAGGCCAGGGGTTGGTCCACTGAAGGCTCACCTGATTGTTATTGACGTTGACAGAAAGATTGAGCGGAGCGGGTGGCGGGAAGATCGCCGAGCACTCTGCATTCAGTCCCTCATGGGCATCTTCACCACGAACGGTGTAAATGTGCTCTCCGGGTGGAACGTTCGGGTCCACAAAAGAGCTGGCGTCGCGGGGAAGCAATCCAATCTCCTGGTTGTTGCGCAGGACCTTGATGCTCGTCGCTGCGTCAAACGGGAATTCCTGGGGCAGCCAGGAGAGGCTGACCGAATCGACATCGGTCACACAGGAAAGGTCTTTGACACGGGTTGGCTGCAGGAATTTGGTCAGCGGATCGAGAGGACGACCTTCGCTGTCCGTCTCCACTGCACGCCCTTCAGCACCGACCGCCGGAATCGTCTTGAAGCGATCTATGGCGATGTTGTCATTGCCGTGAAGAACATCTCCGTTGATGGGGCTGAAGATGGCGCCCTCAGGGATACGCAGCTCCGGGTGATCGAAGGGAGCCTGCTCCCAGCGAACACGATCATCGGTCAACGACTCGAGGAAGGCGACCATCGCCTTTTTGCGCTGCTCATTCACCGAAAGGAACGGCGTCGGAATCATTTCCGGAGCAAGGGTGTCCAGGTTGACTTCCGGGAAGTTACCACCGCGGGCGTAGAAGGTCACGACCTGCTCAAGGGTGGAAGCTCCACCATTGTGGAAGTAGGGACCAGTCAACTCGACATTGCGCAAAGTCGGAGTCTTGAACATTCCGTCCATGTTGGTGTCTTCCCATGGAGCCGGAGGAGGAGTGACCACGAGAACGTGATCCGCAAACGGCTGGAAGTCGTGGAAAACAAAGTCCGGGTCCGCCTGGTTGGGGATGCCATCCCCATCCTGGTCAGCAACACCGATATTGGCCTTCTCCTGGAAGGTTTTGACGATGGAGAAACTGTGACCGAAGGGATCGATACCACCGCGGCCAATATCCTCAATCGTCGGAGTTACGCCGAGGTTGTAGAAGCCACCGTCGTAAACGGAAAGCTGCATGTCTCGCATCGGCATACGCTCGAGGAGCGCCTCAATCTCGGAGGCTTCGGGCTCGAGCACTGTCAGGATCTTACTGGTTCCGGCACTCGACCACAGGGAAGTGGTGTGACAGAACATGCAGGTCGCCGTCGAAAGCACTGCCATTCCCTCGTGCTCCTGAGCGGTCAGGGCATTGATGTCCCCGGTCGGATCCGCAGGATTACGATTGGCTCTCCACCAACGGTCGTAGGGAGAATCGTCTGAAACGAGAGTCGACTCATACATCATGATGGCCAATCCCCAGAACAGGGAGAAGTTGGCTTCCATCATGGTGAACTGTTCCAGATTGCTGGGAGCACCGGTCAGCGGAGCGCCAGTCACTGGGTCGAGCAGAGGCTGCAGGTCCGGACCGAAGAGACGGTCACTGTTCCACCAGGACATGACGAAGGCGGACTGGATCATCTCTTGATAGGTCATATCGAGACCCTTGCCGTCAGTTCCGTCACGCATGGGGCCCAGAACGCTGTCGTTGGGGTGAACTTCCTGGGTGGCAAGAGGCTGCCTGCTGAGCAACTTCTGACCGGTACGAAGAAGATCCCTGCCATGAGCAGACATTTCGTCACCACTGGTCACAGGCGCAGCAGCCTGAGAGGCCAGAGAAGCCTTGTCCAGAAGGATCTTTTCCTGAGTGACTTCTCCACCCGGCTGGACCTTGTAAACAAAGGCATCCGGATTACGGGGGCCCCAGTTGTCACGTCCGTTGAACCAGAATGAAGCTCTTCCATCCCAGAAGGTTTCCAGGAAGTAAATGGAGTTGATCACGGTTGGTGCGTTACGGTTTGTGGTATTGCGCATCTGGACCAAAGTGCCGTCAGCATTGACTTTAATGCTGTCATTGTTGATTAGCGTCGTCAGGTCCTCGGTCAGGGTTCCATCGACCGTTTCGATGAGTCCATTGAAGTTGGAGTGCAGAATTCCTGAAGACCCGGAAACGTCATCCTTGCTGGAGATCACTGCAGAGGTGTGATCATTCGGATTGGTCAACTTATGGAAGGGAAAATCTTCCGCAGAAAGACCATGGTTCGCAGGAGCGACATCGAAAACTTCGTTATGACCATTGTAGAGCTGATGGGTGCGGCGATTGTCGGAACCGGCATGGTAGTGACAAGTCGCACAAGCCACTTCTTCGTCCGATCCAGCCTGCATGTCCCAGAAAAATGCTTTTCCGAGAGCGATGGCCATGTCCGGATCGGCAATGAAATCGAACAGGTTGTCCGGAAGTGGCACAGGAAGGAAATTGAGTGCAGCAGGAACTTCCAGTTCCGGCTCCAACGGAGGAGGAATCAGGAAGACGGTGCATTCCACACCCTCCCCTTCAGCCTGACCAGCAGATCCGGTAGTCAGTCCATGAACGGAGTACAGGTGAAAATTCGCCGGTACGTCCATGTCCACATAAGTGGTCGCGGTTCCTTCCAGTATGACCAACATGATCCCATTCCGACGCAGGATGACCTGGTCGTACTGGCCAGTGTTGGTCCATTCCAGATTGACGTGAGCCACTTCCACAGTGCAGACCAGATTGGTCGGTGCGGCCGGCGGGACGGGGCCGGATTGTGCGCTCAAGGAACTGCTGGACAGCAGTGCAGTCAAAACCGTAGAGAGGGCGAGGATGCTGAAAAGCATCTTGCGCCCATGTAAGGCTTGACCTGCAGACTTCTTGCGAAGGTCTGACATGGTGTCTCCTCCCAATGGCTCGCTGAAGCCATGGCCCCTTTTCTCAGGAGCAAAAAAATCGAGAATCCCGGAGACACAATCCGAGATTCCGAGGTGCCAATGCGTTTCATTCCGCCGAGACGCAGCAACTGATAGACGTTACATACGCTTACAATTTCGGCTTCCTGAATACGCAATACTAACAATACAATGGAATAACTCAACTATTCTTGTTAATCCACGCAATTCCCCGAACAAGTCACATTCGCCCAAAGAGGGCATTTTTCGTGACTTTAACGTCCTTTTCCTTAAAAAACGAATTAACAATCGGCAAAAACTGCCGGTGACACATCCAATAGTGTTAAATCTTGAGTCAGGGTTATGATTGAGATTCGGGGCGAGAATGTCATGAAAGGCAGGTCCGGCATGAGTAGCCGATTAAGTGGCTGGCTCACAGGATTCGCAGTGAGTCTGCTTATCCTGACCGCTAACCCCATCCCTGCCCAACCCCCATCTTCAACGGTCCCGGGATTTGTCCGTGGTGATATCAACGGTGATCTGAATCACGACCTCAGCGACCCCGTACTGCTTCTGGAAGAGCTTTTCGGCTCTGGCAGTGGGCTCCCCTGCAGTGTTGCGGCCGATATCAACGGAGATCAGCAGATTCGACTGGATGATGCCATTACCCTTCTCGGTCTGATCTTCACTGGGTCACCGAGCACCCTTCCAGCCCCCTACCCCGATTGTGGCTTGGTCGACTCTTCAGCTGGCTTGGGCTGTCTTTCTCCTCCCTGTTCCATCGGTGAAATCACAGAGGAGCGGCAATGGACGATGCCCACCCTTAGGTCTGGCCTCCCCTATCACACCAAGTTCCCCCGGGACCGAATCCCGGAAGTTCACTGGCAGATGGGAAATGCAGGCGGACTGATCCAGGAAAAGGTTCCCTTTGATCTTTTTGGGTTGCTTCCGGGCGAATCCCTGCCCGGAAACCTGTCATTGAATCCCGCGAACGGAGAGGTTATCGGAAGCCTCGTTCCCCCCGGCCTGCACACGTTCAAGATCTTCGCCCGTGATCTCACAGGAGAACTCGTTCTCTTTAAGTGCCGATTGGCCGCTTTTGATGAAGCGGAGTCAGTCATCGCTCCCCCACCGAATCTGAACCTGCCGGGGCCGCACACGGTCAGTGTCTTTGAGACCTTTTTTGATCACACCCATCCGCTCCCGTGGCCCCCTCCCTACCCGCTTTGGAACTGCAACTCGAGCCCACCGCCAGCGGACGAGGTCACAGAACTGAAACCACTGAGAATCCTGATTCCCAACGGACTGACGGAACCGGCTCCGGTGATGATCTTTCACCATGGAACAGGTTTCTCCTGGGAAGACTACGACGGGATTCTCGGATTCCTGACCACACACGGGATCATTTGCGTCTCTGTGGGTAATTCTTTCTCTTTCGATCTCTACCCCGACTGGTATTGCTGGGGTGGGCACGACGATGCCGCTGCCCTCATTCAAAGGACTCGTGAAGTGATCGAAGAGACTTCGCTTCTCCCCGGATCTCCCCTGGAGGGGATTGTCGATCATCAGAGGTTCTTCTTTGGTGGGCATTCACGGGGAGCATCCGCAGCTGTCACTGCTGCAGAAACTGATTCTGACATCCGCGGCTTGTTACTGCTGCAGCCGACCGACGCCAAACAGGATTCTTGGATCGGCAATACCAATCGCTGGCACCGGTTACCCGATATTCCCATCGTCAGTGTGACCGCGGAGCAGGATACCGACGTGATTTACCCCTATGCAGAGCGATTGCTGGAACGCTTTTCAGCGTCCGCAACTTCCATATGCATCCTCGGAGGTTGTCACGGATTCAGTAGCGATTCCTCCAGTCTCGGTTGCGGAAGTTGTGACTGGATTCCCGTTTCACCGGACGTGGATTCCTGCCCCTACATCGCTCGTACCCTACAGCGAGATCTTTCCAGAAAGTGGTTGCTGGCCTTTCTGAAACGTCATGCCTATGACGATTTGAGCCTCGAGGGGATGCTCTACTGCGGTTCCGATGAAGTTCAAAATCTGGAGAGTGTCGCCAGCAAAAGGAACCTGTCGGGAATACTCCCCCTCGACAACTTTGATCAGTTCCCGATCAATGACCGACAGTATGAGATCAGTTCCACCAACATGATCATGTTCCAGTCAGGTCCGTGCTACGACTGGCCATTTCCCCTGCCTCAGCCCTTCCCGGATATCACCAATCTGATCTGCATTCTCCCTGCTCAGGGAACAGCCTCCATCAATATGCCGTTGGGGTTTGTCATCGATCCGCTCGTCGCCGGAAATCGCAAAAATTTGCGCTTCAGGATCAAAAATCATGATGTTCACGGGGGACTCGACAATATGGGCTGGTTCTTTGAGGCCTCCATCACCCTCTCCGATACGGATTTGAGGGCGGCCAGCCTCAATCTCAGGGATTACCTGCCAGAGAACGGATTTCACCCCGAAGCCACATCCGGAGCGGGTACCGTTCCACTCAAACAGCAACGCTTTATCGACGTGGTCATTCCCCTGGAGGATTTCCTGATCGAGGAGCCGAATCTGGATCTTCAGTCATTGGGTATGCTCGATTGGGAATTCATCACCGACGGCAGCGCCCCCTTCGACGTCCGATTTGGGCTCGATGATCTGCACCTGGAATAGATTCAGTTGCAGTCCGGATCGGGGAAGGGGAAACCCGGAGCGGCTCCACCCTGGAACAGGTATTCCACCAGGTAGACCACATCAGAGAGATCGATCCCACCACTGCTGTTGACGTCCCCACGATCGACAGGGTCCGGTGCGGGCCCGCCATCAAACAGGTGCAACAACAGGGCAATCGCATCGGACAGATCGACACTGCCGTCGACGTTGATCTCTCCTCTGACAAAGGGAGTGCACTGACACTCATCCGGAATCCCATCCCCGTTGGCATCGGCGCTCAGACCGCTGGAAATATCCACCGTATCACTGATCCCATTACCGTTGCAATCGGTGCACTGGATAGCGGAAATCTGCAAATCATCGATGGCTGCCTCAACCACAGAAGCCGATCCCTGATCACTGGCAATAAACCTCAGGCGCACCTGGGAGGTCAGGGGAATCAGGCCTGAGAGAGTAAACTCTCGCAGAGTCCAGCCCCCTCCGGTACCCGGTCCCGAAGGACCGGTTTCCTCAAGCAGGGACCAGTTGCTGCCACCATCCGAGCTGATTTCGACACGGAATATGTCTGCACCAGGGCTCGCTCCCGCATCGTTCGAATACCACTGGTAGAAACTGAGCAGAGGATCGACGCTGGTCGAAAGATCGTAAATGGGTGAAGTGAGGGTGGTCGCACCACCGTCGATATCATTGTCCCCGACACCGCCCCCTGGTGGAGTCTGGCCAGTGAACCAGCAGAAAACTCCCGTACCCGGTGTATGGTCATCCTCAGGCTGGGCGCCGGTTCCATTGGGATCACCCAACTCCCACACACCCGTCGTAGCCGTATCAGAGGGAACCCCCACCGACCAACCACTGTCGAATTCCATCTTGTCTTCCACAAGGACGGTCAGTCCTTCTCCGACAGTTGCGGAGTAGAAACCTGCTGGCGCAGCGGGGGGATCCAGCTGGCTCTCCCCGGTCAAAGTCTGCGCTGAGACGTACCACTGAACTTCACTGCCACAGGGAAGAACCGGGAAATCCGCTTCGTAAAAACCACTGGTTGCCAACTGCAAGGGTACCGGCGAAAAACCGCTTCCCGTTGAAACCCACAGCGTCGGCGAGTCCGGATCGATGGCGAAGGAGGGATCGACGACGATTTCCACCGCAAGTGTGGCCCCGGCAGGGTTGATCAGGCTCGGAATTCCCTGGGGGTAGGCAAAACTGAAAGGAGCTTGCTGGACACTCCAGACATAGAGCCCCTTTTGAAAGTCACTGCCGATGACAATTCCACTGGGAAAGTACGGATAGCAACTCCAGAGACCACTGAATCCATCGTTGTCGTCTTCGGGAATCGTGTCAAAGTAGGCAACCTCGGTGATGTTCAACGGATCAGAGTCGTCGAGGATCCTCAAACCGGAACGATAGTTCGCCTGAAAAATGCGATTTCCGAGAGTGTACATATTGTGGTTGGTGGACGAGTTCCCACTGCTGTAAACCGCGACCACACTCGGAGAAGACCAGTCACTGACATCGAAGACAAAGGTTTCCGTATCCTGGGCCCCGTTTTCATCCAACTCGTCCCCCAGATAGAAGTGCTGATTGTCGCTCGACAACCAACCCTGATGGGAATAGGCGGATCCGGGATAGGGAGTAGATGAAAGCACGACCGGATTCACCTTGTCGGTGACATCGACGATGTCCAGGCGCGAAGGGTTGTTCCCTGAGCAGGAAAACGCGATCTGACGCAATTCCTGAGTCACCGGGTGGGGAATCGTCTTCACCTGGACGTCGTGAACATAGCGTTCACTCCAACTGCCGACAAAGGTGGGAAGGGCAGGGTTTGCCAATGAGTAGATCCTCAGACCTGCTCCACCCCCGCCACAGCGATAGAGAAAACCGCTGACTTCATCGACTGCGACATTATGGGTGGCTGCAGAGCCCACATCGTTGATGGATCCGGCGAGGGTGACGACTCCATTGTCGACATCTGTCAAATCGATGATCTGGATACCACCACCACCCTCACTCACCGAGTAGGCGTAGTTGTCGTAACTTTTGACATCGCGCCAAAGGCTGTTGGGCCCCGAGATCGTCGTCAGAATCTGGGGATTTCCCGGATTGGTCACCTCGATGACGGTGGTTCCTGAAGAGTGGGCCATCAACGCATACTCACGCCCTGAGGGGGAAGTGTATCCCCAGCAGTCATTGCCGTTGGCGATGCCCGGCTGCATTTCCGGAAGGGTCACCCACGACAGGAGCTGAACTCCATCGCCAATCCCCCCCACGGGTCCGAATGTTTGTGGACCTCCAGCCCCCTGGCGGTAACCGGGACCATTGTACGGCGGAGGAACATTGCGCGCTTTGGGGTCATTCTCGTGACCGAAGAGTTCGGTAAGTTGCAGTGAATCCCCGGCAAAAACTCCCAGCAGGATCATGAAAGCAAAGAACGCCACCACAGGCCTCAGCAACAAGAAATTGCGAGGAGAGGATTCGGGCTTCCTGAAGGAGCGATTCAGATCCTGCATATCAGGGGTACCATTCCAGATGGCAGGCCATTCCACAGACTCAAACGAAACTTCATCTCTGTGAGTCAGGCCTGTACCGAATGCTTTGCGGGCTGAAAGATTCGATTCGGACTACCTCTAGTATACCCCAGAAACCCCATCCCAAGTAGTGTGCTCTGAACCCATGAGACCAGATTTTGAGAGTCCCAGACCTCGTACTGAGGAGCAGTGGATCAAAGGGTTTTGAGAAACTCAACCAGCATCTCTTCCTCAACCGGTGTCAGATTCAGAGGCTCAACCAGTCGCTCTCCGTGATGACCCGCTCCCTGATGGACAGGGCGGGCATTTTCCCGGCGAGAATAAAACCGGATCACCGAGGACAGATCTGCCCGGCTTCCGTCATGAAAATAGGGAGCGGTCTCGGAAACCCCACGCAATCCGGGAGTACGAAAGGCTCCCCACATTTTTGAGTCACGTCTGAGCCTGCGGGTTCGATCAGCTGCGGCTCCTGTCTTTTCATCTGAGTACTCACCCAGAAGATTAAAGGGACTCCGTTTCAAATCGAGAATGCCGCCGTACCGCCCTGAATCTCTGGAGGAGGAACCGGAAGAAATCAAACCGGTGTCATGAAACTCGCCATCTGAAAATGCCGGTCCATTGTGACAAAAGACACAACGCCCCTGATCCAGAAAAATCGCCAATCCGTAGCGCGCTTCTGCAGGGTATTTTTTTGCCTCTTGGGAATTCCCATCTGCGAGCGCCTGTACAAAACGATCGAAGGAGGTCTTCGGGGCCTGTAGCGTCTTCTCATAGGCTGCGACCGCACGTCCCAAATCGGAAAAGGCGCGATTCAATCGCCGGCGCCGCTCTTGCGGAAGTTGTTGATACTCTCCAGTCCATTCAGAGTTTTCCCGAGCCCTTTCAGGGAGGCCGTCAAGGCGGGGAAAATCGCCAAATGATTCTTCAAACAGCTGACGGCGATCGGGATTCCGGTCGATCCATCTCAAGAGGATCAGCCGGTCACTGTCCAACTCCTCCGCAGTCTCAATCGGCTCCAGAGCCTGAGACCACAATGAATCCCAACGGCCATCCCAGCCAAACCAGCGCTGCTGATCCAACCCCCAAAGTCCGGGGGTATCACGATGAATCTTTTGCACCCCCCTCGGGTGGGACTGGCCATCCTGAAATGCCTGGCCCGGGTCATGACAGGTCGCACAGGAAGTCGCTCCATCACCACTGAAATCTTCCGCAAAAAAGATCTCCTCACCCAATTTTTGCAAGGGGGTGAAATCTTTATGAGCAGTGAGGGTGATCTCTTGCCGAGCCAGATCGAGGATCTGCTCCCGCCAGTTTTCCGGCAACAGCGGGTCCTCCACCTGAATCACGACAGTGGCAAGGAGAAGCAATCCATACATTTCAGCGGACCCTCACCCATGCCCGGGCGCGTTCGAGATGGGGGCCGTCCTTGATATCGACGGTCAACAACCAGCGCCCCTTCATATGGAAGCGCACACCGGGAGTCACAAATCCTCCACCAGACTTGCGGGTCGTCTCCACTTCCAATGCAAGACCGTGTCCGTGGTGAGGCATCCCCGCGTCGAAGACCACCTTCACTTCATCGGCAACGGGACCACTGGACTCAAAGGCGGTACCGCTGACCTGAAACTCGCGATTCTCCGGAGGTGACTCGGGGAAATCGAGAATCACCCGGTAGGTTCCATCAGCGGTCACCATCGACAGTTGATCCGCCTGAATCTTCGGCATGGAAGCGAAAGGAAGCTCTTCTGGTTGGGCAGGAACATCTTTGGCGTCACGAATCGCTGGAACCTGTGGCTGGCAACCAACCATCAGCAGCATCACCAATCCCAGAACCAGGGAAACGGTCAACACTCCCAATATCCACCACCCTGGTCCTTCTGAACCCTCGTATTCAGGTTCCATTAACTCTCTCCCCCCGGCGCTGATTCAGGTTTCGGTTCTGATTGGGCGGCTGGCAGGTAACTGCCACTTCCAAAGTGACGAACATTTCCATTCTTCTCGATGACGACTCCACGGTGGTTTCCAAAATCGACAACCCAAATCGAACCATCGGCTGCAATTTGCAAAGAGCCAGGATTGAAAAGTTCCCGTTCCCCCGTTCGGGTATCACTGGCCTCCTCCGGGATTTTCGCTCCGAGAATCTGCTGGGTTGCTCCGCTGCTGTCAGTGCGAAAGAGCCTCCCCTTCAACGAATCGGTCCAGATCACCGTTCCATCCGGATGGCGTGCGACCCCCGCAGGAATCGCCTCCATTTTACCGTCCGGCTGTTGGCTCACTGCAGAAAGATCGATCTGCTTGCTGGAGCCGTCGAGCCGCCATCGCGATATCTGGCGTGCCCCTGCATCCGCAATCAGAAAACCATCCCCGTCGGCAGCGATGGCCACTGGGCGTTGCAGAGATCCGGAACCTCCAAGAACTCCCATCGGTTGAAAACGATCGTTCAGAAGCAGAACTCTTGCAGAGGAATCATCGATCACGCCGATGATCCCGGAATCGAGACAGGCCAACGCTCCAGGTCGCAAAGGTGCAGGACTCTTCCATTCTGGAATCGTGTTCGCCAACTCACCAAGGTCGACACTGCGAACGAGGGCTGTGATCCAGGATTCGCGAATGACCCGCGCCTCTGGCCTTCTGCGAACTTCAAACATCTGTAATCGCCGGTTTCCACGATCCGCAACCACGAATCGCTGAAACCCTGACCTGTTCAGGAAATCGATACCACTGGGTGTTCTGAACAGGGCCGCCCGCGATCCATGCCCGCCGACCTCGTCGATTTCCACAGGGGTCTCACTCCGGCGGTCGAGGACCACGACCCTTTCGGAGTCGGGTTCCAGAACTGCCAACAGAAAACCCCTTGCTCCCCGGTCGATGGCCCAGTGCTTTCCATAATGGGAAATCAGGTCGACCCGAGCCCAGAGCTCCGCCGGGTCAGGCCGACTTTCTGCATCGCGAGCCCCAAAGTATTGAACCCGCGACTCGCTGATCTCGAGGACGATCACCACTCTCGATTCGGCATCGTAGACGAGGCCCGTTGGGTAATGGAGGCGCCCCGAAGACTCCCGCGGCAGCAAGGCATGCAAGCCCCAATGATGCAGGGCTATCCCATGGGTACCAAAGATCTGAACCCGGTGGTTGTCGGTGTCGCTGACAAAGATCCAGCGACCCGAGATGGCCGCACAGCCTCCGGGGCCAGCGAGAAGTCCCGGGGCAGCACCGTGATCCCCCAGTGCTTCCTCAAATCTTCCACTCTCTTCACCATCGACGCAGGGAATCAACCGTTGCCATCCCCGATCAGTGACATAAATCGATTTTCCTGCCTCAGTGACAGCAGTCGGATCGATGAAACCTGTCCATGACTGGAGAGTCTTTCCACTTTCAGAATTGAGTTCCAGTATCTGGCCGTGGAGTTGGTCGACCACGAGGACCTGGGAATTGGAACCTCTGTGGGCAAGGGCTACCGGTTTCCAGCTTCCCGTTGGGGGTGCCCATTCCACCGGCGAACTTTCATTCTTCACATCGCAGGAGAAAAGTTGCCCTCGATCGGTTCCCACAAGAAAACGATTCTCAGTCAACTGAAGCATGCAGGTGGGCTGACCTGCAATCTTCAGAGTGAAACGTTGAACAGAGTCGAAAAGAGATTCACCGGACCGACGAATCTCCAGAGTTCCATCGATCAGAATGACGGCATATCCACCATTCAGCAGGCCACAGATGGCCGCAGGTGGGATCGACCATTCCTGTTCCCCCCGGAATTGCCCCCAGCGCTCCAATTCCTCTACAGAAATCGGATCCGGACCTTTCTGAACCGAGGCCACGGCTGGGCCGGTCGACAGTACCGCCCCTGAAATCAGGAGAACCGAGATCAGTAAAACTGTCCCTGAACGAAGTTTCGCCAGTAAACATCTCAGCATATGAATCCCTGTTCCCCTTCCTGAGTTACAGCATCCCACCCGATTCCCCATCTGGCAAGACTCCTTGAGCCTCGCAACTCATCCCATAGCCCCCTATCCTGCCCCATGGGAAAGGAATTGAATGGAATCACCGGACGGAACCCGAGGCTTGCAGTGGCGTGAAAACCGCTGGATCCCCTGGGGTGAGATTCAACTCAAGCAACAGACTCGGGGTGGGCCCGGTGGGCAACATTCCAATCGATCGGCCACCGCTGTCGAAATCCGTTGGTCGATCCGTGAGAGTCGTGCCCTGAATGCGCTGGAAAAAGAGACGCTCCTGGAGGTCGCTGCCGCCCGCCTTGATAGCCAGGGAAATCTGCGCATCGTTGCCAGTGAAGAAAGATCCGCTTCCAGAAATCGGGAGCGTGCTCTGGAAAGATTGGCAGAGTGGCTGGAGATGTCCCTCCGCCGAAAAAAATCCAGAACCGCAACCCGCCCCACCCACTCAAGCCGCAAAAAAAGGCTCGACCAGAAAAAGCGTCGATCACAAATCAAAAAAGACCGCGGAAAGTTTCGTGGAGATCACGACTGAAACAAAAAACTCAAACGTGAGAATCTCTGCCAACTCTGGATATGAAAAAAGGGAGCCCCTCAGGGGACTCCCTCAAAAAAGCTGGGGTGGGAGGAGGGACTCGAACCCTCGGCCTCCAATACCACAAACTGGCGCTCTAACCAACTGAGCTACACCCACCATCGATTTCACAACTGTACGGCGACAGCAAACGTGGTCGCCACTCCCTCTTCTCCGGGGAACGGATCTGAAGGAAGGCCAATGTTGGCGTGATGGGAGGAGTGTGTCAAGGAGACCAGAATCTCAATGCCAACAGAACTGCAGCAAAATCCCCGCTTCTCCGCTCTGGTCGACATTTCCGGTGATTCGGCAATCCCATTCGGTGCCGGAAGAAAGATCCAGGGTCAATCCCACCCCAGCCCTGATCCGCTGATCCTGCTCCGATCGGAGATCCGTCGATCGATCACAGGCCCAGAGATTGACAGTGCTTGCCAGGTCCCCCGCCTTCATGGGGCCCCACCAGGCGGGAGCGTGAAGCAGCGGGTCCGTACCCAAAGGCAGGAAAGAAGCATCGAGGGGAAAATCGAGGGGAAGCTTCTGAATCATGGGCAGGTTTTGTAACAGGATTTCTTTCAGATCATTCCGACTCGACCAGGGGCCAGCCTCCAACTCACTGTGAATATCCCGGGCCAGATATTGACCGATCGCCCAACTCCATTGGGACCATTCGGTTTCAATCCGGGATTCCGGTGAAAAATCGTGCTGCATGAAGTGAGCGAGAGGCCGTGCACTCAAACTTGTGTCACTCCACATTTCCGTTTTGCTGTATTCCAGCGACAGATTCAGGGCACCGGATAGATCCAGCGGCATCGACTCCGCGGGTAACAACCCGTTCGAAGCTGGCGACGGCAACAGAGAGATCAGCAGAAGGAGGGACAGGGGAGACAAGAGCACGCCTTCTTGAACTCGCCGCCGGCAAGCGGTGGCGGGTCAGTCATCGGTGTGCCAGGGGAAGAGGACTTGGGCGTGGAATCGGCCCAATACGTTCGATGATAGCGATCGAAGTGGGATTTTTCAGGATCTAACTGCGGCGGCTGGCCAGTCGCACCAGATCTTCGGCAACCAATTCCGAGTCGGGAGACTCCGCAACGATTCTGCGGACCCGCTCCTGAGCCTCACTGAGGGGAAAGCCGAGGACCTGAAGCGCTCTCACGGCGTCAGCGGCCGGCCCCTCCGGCACACCCACCGTGGCAGGGCTTCCGGCGGAAGCGACCAGATCCTCTTTCTCAAGGGCCCCACGAAGATCGAGGACGATTCGCTGGGCAGTCTTTTTACCGATCCCTTTGACCTTCTCCAGTACGCCACTCTCCCCTTCGAGAACCGCGTTCTTGAAATTGTCGGGCTCGATATGGGAGAGCAGTGCCAGGGCGGATGCGGGCCCAACCCCGGAGACCTGACACAGTCGCTCAAAGAGGTCGCGCTCCTCCGGTTGGGAGAATCCGTAAAAATGCATCTGGTCATCGCGGATACGATGGGAGAGGAACAACCGGGCCGAACTGCCTTCCCGCAACTTGGAAAGGGTCGCCGATGGAGATTTCAGGGAGTAACCCACACCGGCAACGTCAAGTGTGACGCTGTCAGCCAGGATTCGAATGACTTCTCCGGAGAGGTATTCGTACACGTCCCCTGCTTATCCTCTGGTCAGATCCAGACCCCGCTCGGTGAGCTTGCGCTTGACCTCATTCAGGGAAGTGACCCCGAAATTTTTCTGGCTCACCAGTTCGAGTTCATTGCGCTGCAACAGATCGGCGATGGTTTCAATCCCCAGACGGTCCATGCAACGCTGACTGCGGCTGGAGAGTTCGAGGATACTGACCGGCTCTCCGAGGAGTGCCTGGGCCTCACTGTCCATTCCCAGAAGAGAGGTCTCGCTGCGCTGGGAACTCTCACCAAGACGAAGATTCTTCTGATTCAGAATCTTGCGAATCTCCTGAAGGCTGGTCTCGCCAAAGTTCTTGTAGGAGAGCAGTTCAGCCTCAGTCTTGGACACGAGGTCACCCAGGGTATGGATGCCCATCTTCTGTAGGCAGTTACGGCTGCGCACCGAAAGTTCAAACTCGGTGACAGGAATCTGCAGGACCTGACCCATGCGGACCTTTTCCTTTTCCTTGTCACGGTCGTAGAACATCGACTGGGAAGCCTCGGCATCCCGCAAATACAACTGGGCCCTGCGGTGATCCGGATTGGAAAGCAACACCATCCTGTAGCAGGTGATGGCTTCCTCATAACGATCTGCATCTTCGTAAAGCACGCCCAGATTGATCATTGCACGGGCGTAAAGGGGCGCACTGCGCTGGCACATGCGGTAGGCCTCGATCGCCAATTCCTCGTCACCGTAAAGGGAGTGCATGTATCCGAGGCGGAACTGGAAGCGTGTTTCCTCAGGTCGTCCCTCCGCTGCAGTGGAGTAGTACTGCAGGGCCTCGTCGTAGTCTCCCTCATGCTGATGCAAAAGACCCTCGAGGTAACAGATGCGCGGGTGATCGACGGAATCCGGAAGTTTCGCCAGAAGCTCTCTGGCCTCCTCAATACGATGCTCATGAATCATCGCCTCACAGAGGAGCATGCCGATGCGTGGGTAGTTTCCGCCATGGGCTGCCCATCCCCCCTCGAGAACCTGAAGGGCTTCCTTGGAGTTGCCCTCTTCAAGGCTGAGTTTTCCAAGAAGATGGATACACAGGGGATTGGAACTGCAATTGCGAAGGAGGTTTTTGGCTTCCTCCCTGTTACCCAGAAGATCCTGGGCAACCGCCCTGCGGAAATCGTCCTGAATCTCTTCAACCAGATTTTCCAACTCGTCGATCGCTTCACGACGGGAAGTCACACCCTGACGAACTTCGTGATAGAAGTCGACGTGGGTCTCTTTGTTGAGAATCAATTCGCGAATGTTGAAATCGTCCTGAACTTCCAACTTGCCTCCTGAGGGGAAAGAACGGCACCAGTCAAGTTACAGCCCCGGACTGCTTCACCCGCTCCTCGGGCAAACTCGTCAACTGATCGGGGAAGTGTCGCCCGCTTCGTAATGGGATTCCACACTTCCTGGTCGTCGGAAACGGAATCTTGCCGAAATCGGGGCGCTGGCAATCTGGAATCATAAATAGGACGCCGGGGCCCGTCAACTTGATCAGAAGCCCCGCATCTCCCTTGTATACGCCCAATTTGGGAGTAACCATGCAGATTCACCAACAGTGACACCCCATGGGAACCCGGTGAGGCCCCTCCACCCCCAATTGTGAGAGCCGCTTGAGGTTTGAAAGGCGAGGCAGACCCGCATGAGCAACGGACTGAATCCGGCACAGGAAAAGGCGGTCTCCCACCACGAAGGGCCACTCGTTGTCGTCGCAGGACCGGGCAGTGGCAAGACTCGCGTCATGACCCACCGCATTGCGAGCATGGTCCGTGCAGGGATAGAACCCAGCTCCATCCTGGCGATTACTTTCACAAACAAGGCTGCAGAAGAGATGCTCAGGAGAACCCTGGAGCTTCTGGCGATTCCCGAAGCCAACGATTTCAGCGGTCACGGTTTCTTTGGGTCCTCTGCTCTCGGCCTCGAGGATGATCGACCGGTACTGAGAACCTTTCACTCCTTTTGTGCAAGACTGCTTCGAAGGCACGCCCATCGTCTCGAGCCCTACACCAGCAGTTTCTCCATCTATGACTCGGCAGACCAGAAACAGGTCATCACCGAAGTCATGAAAGAAATGAAACTGGATCGAACTTCCTTCCCACCCCGGGCAACCCAGTCGACGATCAGTCACTGGAAAAACCAGATGATCAGCCCCGAGTTGGCTGCAGAGCAGGCGGGAACTTTTAAGGATCGTGAGCTGGCCAAGATTTACGCCCGCTATCAGGAACTCCTCGAAGAGCAGGACGCTGCGGACTTCGATGATCTGCTGTTGCTGGTCGTCCGCCTGCTCACCGAACAGGAAGATGTTCTTCTGCGCCTGCAACAACACTTTCGATACGTCATGATCGATGAGTTTCAGGATACCAACCGTCCGCAATACCTGATCGCCAAACTGCTCTCAGGCCAGCATCGCAATCTTTGCGTCACCGGGGATCCGGATCAGTCGATCTATTCCTGGCGTGGAGCCAGCCCCGACAATTTCCTTCGTTTCCGGGAAGACTTCCCTGAGCACAATGTTGTCACCCTCGAGCAAAACTATCGCTCCACCCCCCAGATCCTTGAAGTGGCTTCAAGACTCTCCGGTACCGAGTTCGGTCACAGAGAATTGTTCACTGAGAATGCTGACGGTTCCTCAGTCAGAGTTCAGCTGGTCCATGATGAACGGGCAGAAGCCCGCAGAATCGCAGATCATGTCGAGGACTGGATGGCGGAAGGAGTCTCCAGCGATGAAATCGCTGTGCTTTATCGAGTGAACTCACTTTCGAGGGTGATCGAAGAAGAGTTCGTGCGTCGTCGCCTCAAGTATGCCGTTGTCGGCGGCATGTCCTTCTACGAGCGAAAAGAGGTCAAGGACATCCTCGCTTATCTGAGAGCAGCCCGTTCTACCCGTGACGACGTTGCCTTGCAGAGGATCGTCAATACTCCTGCAAGGGGTATCGGAAAGGTCAGCCTGGAGAAGTTTCAGGATGATGCCCTCGCCCATGGCAGGACGATGGGTGAGCACCTGCGCAGATCTGACTGTACCGATGGGATCCGCGGAAAAGCTCGCAAGGGTCTTGAGCATCTTCGGGAAGTGATCGAACAACTGGAGGACCGGCTTTCCGGTGGACTGGCTGACATGGTTGAGCAGGCCATCGAGGCCAGCGGCTACCTGGCCCATTTGGAAAAATCGGAACCGGAAAGCTGGCAAGAGCGGGAACGCAACCTGCAGGAACTTGTGGCAGCAGCAGCGGAAACGGAAGAGATTCTCGATCAGGCCCTACAGCAATCCAACGCTGAAGAGGGAGAAGTCCCGGATCCCCTGACCATCTTCCTTGAACGCATCGCTCTGGTTTCGGATGCCGAATCGGATGATCAGATGCGGGGCAAAGTCTCGATGATGACCTTGCATGCCGCCAAGGGACTCGAGTTTCGCAAGGTGATGATCGCCGGTGTGGAGGAAACTCTGATCCCCCACTCACGCCATGGTGAGATCGAGGGCATCGACGAAGAAAAGCGCCTCTTGTACGTGGGAGTGACCAGAGCCATGGAAGAACTGATTCTCACACATACCTCCTGGCGCCGTCGTTTTCAGGATCGGGAACCGCGACTCCCCTCCTCCTTCCTGGCAGATCTTGAAGGCACTTCAATTGAGTTCGACCGCAAGCCCGGAGCACGCACTTCCGTCTCTGAAAACGTGTGGGACCCCGAACCCGAATACCACCATGATTCGGAAGAGGATGACGGTTTGCACCCGGGTGCATGGGTCCACCATGAATTGCTCGGTCGAGGCTGTGTCAATGCTGTACAGGGATATGGTGCAGCGAGGCGCATTACGGTGAGATTTGAAAATGGTGATGAGAGGCAATTGGTTGTGGCTTACGCTCCTCTCTCAGTGATTTCACCTCCGGATGAGGAGTGGGAAGCATGCTGAGACTCTCGCCCATCCTTGTCGCAGTACTGCTCCTGCTGATTCCCGGATTACCCGGGAAAACCGATGCCCATGAACTGATCGAAGGGGTCGGCACCCAGGCCACCTTTACCCTGAGGGGCGATGACATCGTCGTCCTCTTCAATCACGGCTGGAGTACACCGGCAGGGTTCCCGGTACTCTCTGATCTGGACAGGGACGGGGACGGAAAAGTTCGTGAGCCGGAATGGCGCCCCTATCTCGAGAAGCTATTGGCCGACCTGTTGCCCTCCACCACCTTGACGGTCAACGGGTTTCCTATCGATCTTGAATTACAACTGATCGAGCAGGAGGGTATCGGTGGGTCAGTCAGCGCCCGTTCCTTTGATGTTTACTACACACTGATCGGCAAACTGCCGGAACCACTTCCCGATGATGCCCCCTGGGGTGCCGGTGGCTGGTGGCTTCATTGGCATGATCAGACCCACCTCGATCGTTTGTCCAGTCAGATCACCTGGATTCCACTAGAAGATCATTCACCGAGACTGTCGGTGTTGGTTCTCGAACCGGGCTTCGAAATGATCGATGATCAGGGTGCGTTCTTGAGAACTCCGGGAAGAAAATCACTGCTTCATTTTCATCCCGGCGCAAGTTCCTTCGATCCCTTCAGTGATACCCCACCCAGCGCGGAAGTGATTCGAAACTGGTATGCAAAGACCGGGCTGGCAGCCGCCTCCAACAACTCAAAGGACACCGATTCGGAACCGATTTTCCGACCCAGCAGACCTCCGGGGGAAAACCCGGGAGACAAACCGCCCATTCCCACGGAAGAAGAGGAGATTGGCAACATCGTCGAGACCATCGTTTCCGGGAAAGCCAAACTTTGGGAGATTCTGCTGGCCCTCTTTCTGGCCATTACCTACGGCGCGGGACACGCACTCGGCCCCGGTCACGGAAAGACGATGGTCGCAGCGTATCTGGTGGGAACCCGTGGCAGGATTCGGGACGCCATCGTCCTTGGGATCATCGTCACCATCGCCCACACCGCCAGCGTCTTTCTTCTGGGTCTGGTGCTGCTGGCCCTGATCGAATGGAGTGCGGACAAATCGCTCTCCGCCACCTATCAGAATTGGATCACGACCACATTCAGTGTTCTCTCTGGAATCATGCTGATTCTCTTCGGCTTGATTCTCGCTCGCCATCGCTTGCGCAGAGTCCGCAACTCCGGACACGGTCATGATCATTCCCATGGTCATTCGCACGGTCACTCGCACGACCACTCGCACGACCACTCGCACGACCACTCGCATGACCACTCGCATGACCACTCGCATGACCACTCGCATGGGCACTCTCATGTCCCTGAAGGTTGGGGTGAATCGGGCGAGGTCCGATTCCGGGATTTGCTGACACTGGGGTTAAGTGGTGGCATCGTTCCATGCCCAGCAGGTTTTACCATCCTGCTGGTGGCCGCCCACTTCCAGGCGCTGTGGCTGGGATTGATCATCCTGACCTTCTTCAGCCTCGGTCTGGGTGGAACACTGATCGGCATCGGCATTCTGCTGACCGTCGGAAAAGAGGGAGTGATCGACCGCATGGGACTTCGGGCCACCGGATCGCTCCTTCGCTGGGCTCCAGTAATGTCCGCATTGCTTGTCTCCGCCGTGGGCGCGTGGTTCACGTGGCAAAGCTTTGTTGAAGGGCAGGGAGTCATCGCACAGATGCTCAGAGCCTTTGCGAAATGGCTCGAGAGCTGAGCCGCCTTACTCTTGCAAGTCAGGGGTTTCCTGATCGGGGTGGGTCTGCAAACCCAATGCACCCAGGATCGCCCGTGCCTTGTGCCCGATCTCTCGACTCTCGGCATGGCAATCAGAATCCCAGGTGATGGCACCACCGAAGGGTATCAGGGCCTCGCTGTCCTGAATCGTCGCGGTGCGTATGGCGATGTTGAACTCCAGGTCACCACTGCCATCGATCCAACCCACCGAACCGGTATAAACCGCACGTGGCCACGGCTCCAACTCACGGATCGCTCTCATCGCCGCTTGCTTCGGAGCTCCCGTGATCGATCCGCCGGGATAGGTCGCTTCCAGAATGGCACCGGGACCGGGTTTTCCGCTGAGTTGCCCCTCGATGGTGGCAACCGCATGCAAAACACTGGCGTAGCTTTCTATCGCCGTGACCTGTGTCACTTCGACACTGCCAGGTTCACAGATTCGTCCCAGATCATTGCGCTCCAAATCGATGATCATCGCCAATTCCGCACGCTCTTTTTCACTGGTTCGTAACTCCTCCGCAGCTTGACGATCTCTTTCAGGATCTCCGCTTCTCGGAACGGTTCCCTTGATCGGTCGAGTCCGAATCGTTGTCCCTCTCGTTTGCAGGAACTGTTCCGGTGAAGCACTGACCACCCCAAAACGAGGGGTCTCGATCAAGGCTCCATAGGGCACCGGTTGCACCCGCCGCCAACGACGGTGTAACTCTGCAGGAGAAGGACAACCCTCCACCAGATAGCCGCGGGCCAGATTGACTTCGTAGTAGTCACCTTGCCCAATCCCATCCTGTATCTGGCGAACTGCATTCAGATATTGATCCTCATCAAAGGCGGAACGGATCTGTGCTTTCGATTCCATTGGGAGAACAGTATCAGCATGACGATCGACAGGGTCATTGCCCGAAGCTTGCAGAGAGGAAGCCAGTCGCTCTTCCCAGCCTTGTCTTCCCCGGTGCAAAAACCAGGTCTTTCCACTCTCCCGGTGTTGAACAAACAACTCGTCGTGGAGGGTGAAGTGCATCAGGGGAAACTGATTCAACCACTCGGGTGCCCCCGGAGACGAACGCTGATCAGGACCCAACTGGTGAAAATCGTCGAGGGCTTCGTAACTGATCCAGCCTACGGCTCCACCCGTGAAGGGAACCCGCTCCCCCAAAAGATCCAAATGGTCCTGATCGTTGCACCACTGACCAAACCACCGATCCAGATCCTCGAGGGGTCGACGAGGTCGCTCCGCTCCTCCCGGGTCTGCGCTAGAACCGGCAAGTTGAACAAACTCATCAATCGGTTCACTTCCCCAAAAGCTCCAGCGCCCGGTTCCTCCAACCTCGAGACCACTCTCCAGAAGAAACTGGGGTGACGCCGCCTGCCATTGCTGCAACACCCTGTCGATATTGACAGGAGACACCTCCTGAACTTGCAGCGGGGCGGTGAGGGAATGGTACATGCGGTAATTTCTCAATAAGCCGGGGAAAGGACTCCAGTCTCACCGGAATCCGGACGATGTAGAAAGAGAACCTCAAAGAGGAGGTTCCGATACCAAAAGGACGATAAAGCCATGGAGAACTCACCGAACCCCCTTTCTTCGAAAGATGGCTCCCTGATGGTGGTCAGCCAGAAAGAGGAGTTCTGTATCCTCTACGATCGCCAGGATCTGCCCGGATTGTGTGAAGAATTGCTGAAATTCGGCTCTCCTGCTCCCCGCTCCCTCGATGAAGCAGCCCATCTCGATGAGGAAGAGTTGACCGTCGACCATTTCAGAGCTGTGGTTCGGGAATTGATCTCACGAATGCACGGCCAACTGAAATAACTTTTCCACGGGTTATCCACAGCCTTGAGACTCCCTGCGTTCTTCCGAAGCAGTTCCTCTTGTGTGTTCTATCGAAGCGATTCCTGTCACGAATCGTCTTTGACGGCCCCCACCGCTTCCTTTATTCCCGCCACCAGTATTGCCTTCACTCCTGCGGATCGACTTCAAATTTTTTTCCGGACTTCATAGGATCATGCCCAAGGGAAATGCCTTCGGGCTGGGAAGACTGGTGCAAAATATGGATTCCTTCCTCAAGCACCTTGAGACGGAACGAAATCTGAGCCCGGAAACCTTGCGTGCTTACCGCAAGGATCTGGAACAACTTCAGGATTTCTTCAAGGCAAAAAAACTTTCTGATCTGGTGGATACCAGTGCAGAGGAAGTCCGCCGCTGGTTGGCACATTTTGGTGAGCGTGGATACTCTCGCTCCACCATTGCCAGAAAACTGGCCTCTGTCCGCGGTTACTTCCGATTCCTTCAAAGGGAAAACCGATTTGAGGGGCGTTGTGCTTTTCTGGAACTCGACACCCCCAAGGTTCCCCGATCGCTGCCCCACTTCCTGACGATCCAGGAAGTGATGAGACTCCTCGATCAGCCCCAAACCGATTCCTACCGTGGACTCCGTGACAGGGCGATCCTCGAGATCCTCTACAGTACGGGACTCAGGGTCAGCGAGTTGGTCGCTCTCGACTGGAGCCACATCGACAGCAAAATCCGCCTCGTCCGCGCATTCGGTAAAGGCCGCAAGGAACGCATCGTTCCCATCGGCGAACATGCCCTTCGTTCACTCTTCAGTTACCGTGAAGCGATTCCATCCCAGTGGATTCCAGAAGATGGAAACTGGAGTCGAGTTCCTGTGCTGCTCAATCGATTCGGGCAGAGAATCTCTGACCGCTCTATCCGCAAGATCTTCGATCGCTATGTGGGCAGGGCAGGCCTCGACAAAAGGACCAGCCCCCACACGCTTCGGCATTCCTACGCCACCCACCTGGTCGATAGTGGAGCCAATCTCCGTGAGGTTCAGGAGCTGCTGGGCCACAAGCATTTGGCCACCACTCAGGTTTACCGACACCTGACCAATGAGGCCAAGGCTGCGGAATATCAGAAGCACCCCCACAGCACACTTCCTGATCAGAAGGTCTCCAACCCCTGATCCTCCGGTGGCTCAACTTTCTTGCTGAAGTTGCCGCCCCTCACGGAAGAAGATATGCTCTGATTCCTGTTAGGCCATTCAGGCTGGCGTAGCTCAGTTGGTAGAGCACAGCTTTCGTAAAGCTGAGGTCACGGGTTCGACTCCCGTCGCCAGCTCCATGAAAATCGAACCCGTCACCTTCCGGTGGCGGGTTTTTTCATGGCCGGATTGGCCTTTAAGACACTTCCACGCCACAGAAGCACTACTCGCTTCCCTCTCCCGGCCAAACTATGATGGAAGAAGATTCGGAATGGTCAGAGCATCCTCTGCCTCCCGAATCGGACTTCTTGATTCAAAACCTTTTGATTGCCCGCGGGATGGGAGCACATCTATGCGCTATTGGATTTTCGTGGCTTGTTTCAGTCTGCTCGGGGTGAATCTCCAGGCCCAGTGTGACCCTGGGGGTGGAACGGGTGGAACCGGTGCCGATGTTATCGTCGGCGAGTTGACCGGTACCCAGAGCTACGGTAACGCCGGCGGATACTACGCCTACTCAGTTGGTACGACCTCTTGCAACATCGGCACTGAGGAGCTGCTGTGGATCGCCAGCACCAATGAGCACCCAGTCATCGGCCAGAATATGTACCGATTGAAAGATGGCCGCTTCGAGCAAATCGGTCTCAGTTGGTTGAAACACGGTTTCACCGCACTTCAGGGGAATACCTGTGGCTGTGGTTGCACTTCGTCGGGAACCGGTTCCCGCCTCGGCGTCGGTTGCTCCGATCCATACGGAGCCAGTCTCAATGGCAGTCAGGGAAGCCTGGGGGCCCGATCTGAAGTGACAGATCCGGCTCGGGGTGGATTCTCCTATCCACAAACCCTGGACCCGCCCAACTCGGACCTGACATTCCGTCGTCTGCGGGTTCATGGCAACGATTTGACCCCAAGCCTGAACACCAATGCCCGCTATTTCATCGAGGGTCACTACGTGACACCCGACGATGCTGCTGCAGGTAACCACCACAACAACTGCAGCTACCGGGAAGTCACGATCTCCAGCAGTACATCGAACCACGCCATCTCTTTTGTCGGATCGACCCAGCGTCAGCAACCGGCGATCCAGGCATGGCAGGATGTGGATCCCTCCGTCACCCTCATCGACATTCCCGATGGAGATGACGGTCTCATGATCCTTGGATACAAGGTCACTCAGTTGTCCGCAAACCTCTGGGAGTACGAGTACGCCCTCTACAACATGGATTCCACCCGAAGCGCCCGCAGCTTCTCGGTGCCTCTTCTGGGCGTCGTTCCCAGTGCCATAGGGTTCCATGATGTGGAGTACCACAGTACTGAGGTCTACGACGGAACCGATTGGGCGTCGAACAACAGCAGTGGAGCCATCACCTGGAGTACCGATACCCACGCCACCAATGTCAACGCCAATGCCATCCGTTGGGGTACCACCTACAACTTCCGCTTTACCACCACTTCACCGCCGGTACCCGCAAACCTGACGATCGGTCTCTTCACTCCCGGTGCCGTCGACAGTCTGCTGGTTGCAGCCGTCGGCCCCGCTGCAGGAAACCTGGACTGCAACAACAATGGCATTCCTGATGCGGACGAGATCGCCTCTGGTGCCTCCGATTGTGACGGCAACGGCCTCCTCGATGAATGCCAGGACGACTGCGACAACGATGGCATCGCCGATGCCTGCGAGATTCTCGCTGGCGCAGCCGATTGCAACAGCAACTTTGTTCCCGACACCTGTGAGATTGCTGCCGGAGCAGCAGACTGTGATTTTGACGGAGCACTCGACAGTTGCGAACTGCTCCAGGGAACCGCAGACGACTGCAACCTCGATGGCGTCATCGACAATTGTGAAATCGCGGCCAACCCTGCTCTCGATTGCGATACCAACGGAGTTCTCGACATTTGTGAAGCAGCAGGAATCTTCACCTTTGAGGATGTCGTCACTCCACCGGCTCCCATCGATGACAGTTTGCCTCCTGTGGTGCGAACCTTGAGTGTTGCCCAGGCGGGCCTGATCGAGGATGTGAATGTCCACGTCGAATTGACCCACACCTTTATCGGCGACCTCGATATCTCCATCGCCGCGCCGGATGGGACTTCCGTCATCCTTCATGATGGATCGGGCAGTTCCGCCGACGATATCAACACGACCTACGACGATGAGACCGGGACCAATACCACCAGCCCCGCCTCTCCCCTTTCAGCATTGGACAATGGCAACCCATTGGGAGACTGGTCTCTGACCATCGCTGACACCGCTGGCGGTGATGAAGGTGTCCTCATCTACTGGGGCCTCGATATTGCGGTGGCGGGTGCGGGAATCCCTGATTGCAACAACAACGGAATTCATGACGGTTGTGAATTGACTTCCGCCAACGACTGCAATGCCAACGGAATCCTCGACAGCTGTGACATCAGTTCGGGAACCAGCGCAGACACTGATCAGGACGGAATCCCTGACGAATGTGGAGGAGGAATCGAGTACATTGCCGGCGATGCCAATGCTGATGGAAGTCATGACATCAGCGATGCGGTGCAATCGCTCCAATACCTCTTCGGTGGAACTCCTGTCACCTGTGAAGCGGCGCTCAATACCAACGGAGACGCACAGATCGACGTTTCCGATGTGGTCTACCTGCTGGTCTTCCTCTTCGACAGTGGTGCCAACCCGGTGGGTCCCTTCCCGAATTGTGGGGCACTCGCCCCGGGCGGACCGGGTTGCAGCAGTTTCAACGCCTGTCCCTGATCTCTCCGTGGATCTTTGATGATCGGGCATTTTCAGTGACACAAAAAAAGGTCCCGGATACCTGCGGTATCCGGGACCTTTTCATTGCAGTGCCTAAATCGATCAGGCAGCCACTGCTTCGCGCTGATTGACGGCTGCTCCAGAACCAAACTTCTGATTGAGGCCGTTGAAGATCAAGGCCAAAGGAATCGCCAGGGCAGCAATCCAGCGGAATGCCATCTTGCCGGCATAGGCTGTCGCCTCTGCTTTTTCCATACCAGCAGTCAACCCCGCCTCGGTGTAGTACTCGGTCAGTGCGCCGATACCTGGAACCGCCAGGTATCCAACGACCAACATTCCGACACCACCCATCAGGCAAAGGCCCATGGCACCACTCTTGGGTACTCTCTCGGCAACGAATCCGATCATGGTCGGCCACAGGAAGCAGACACCTGCGTAGAAGAGGGTCGCAGTGGCAAGAATCGTGAAGGCACTGCTTGCATAGGTCATGGCAAACAGACCCGCTCCACCAACCACCACAGAACCGAGCAGAACTCCGGTGGGAGTAAACCGCTTCATGAAGTTACCTGCGAAATACCTCAAAACGGCCATGAGCGCCGCTCCGTAAACCAAAACGAGAACTCCGCCGTCGGTCACGAGATTCGCCTCAACGAGAGCAGGCCCCATCAGGTTTTCGATCCAGCGACCGGGAGCCAACTCAAGCGTTGCAGTCAGTCCCATGCAGAAGAGCATCGTCAAAAAGAGCGGAGACACCAGGGACTCCTTGACCTCCTCGTCTGACACCTTGGCACTGACACGCTCCGTGGCAGGAATCTCCTGCCCCAGGAACAGGTATCCATAAATCAGGGTTGGAATCATGACAAAGGCCAACTTCGCCTGCAAAACAGAGAGGCCAAACAAGGCCCAGGTCTCCCCCGCGGGAACTGCAGCGGCAGATTGCGTCACCCAGAAACCGAAGAGCGCACCCACGATAATTCCCAAAGGCCAGAAGATATGAAACTTGTTCAGGCGAACCGTTTTGTCTTCCGGATAGAGGGTTGCCACCAGAGGATTGCAACCCGCTTCCACACAACCATTACCGAGAGCAATGATCGATGCTCCTGCGAGAAGTTGCGAAAATCCTTCTGCGAAGGTCATCAGCAGGATTCCAAAGACGTGACAAAGGAAGGCCATCTTGATGGAAATCGAGATGCCGATCTTCTCAATGACGGTTCCCAACAAAATGATGGAGATGGCAAAGCCCCCCAGAGAGGCTCCTCCAATCCAACCGGACTGGGATTCCGAGAGCCCGAAGAGCCCCGTGAAGTCCTGCATCGATGAGGTGATTACCCCGAATGCCACCGAGGTGGCGACCAGCGCCATACAGCTCGCCCAGAAAAGACGCTTCCGTTGTGCGTCGTGAGTCACTTGAGTCACGTTTCCCCCATTCCCCGGCTTCAACCGGAAGGCGCGGATTCCCCTCCGCACGTGCCACACAGTGGGACAAAATCGGACCAATATGTCAATCAGGATCGATGGAACAGCGCGAAGCCTATTCAAGGAAATCTGTTTGTTAACTCGAAAGTTAACTCTTAGAATGCATTTTCGGTCGGGATTATTTCCATGGAAGAGTTCCTGACCACAAAGACCTCGTCTTCATCTCTATCTTCCCGCGCACGGTACTCAACCACCGTGCGCTTTTTTAATTCCCTCTTCTGGAGCCCCCCAACTCCCTGAACAAATCGCCCCACCGTTGCCTTTCACGCCGCAAATCGTGTTGGCCTGCGAGGTTTTTGGCCGCCTGGGAAATCTGCTCGCGAAAACCCTCGTCCTGATTCCAGCGCAACAAGAGGTCAGCCAGAGCCTGCGGGTCTCCAGCATCAAAGAGTGCAGGCCAATCTTCACCGAGGATTCCAGTATTTCCTGCGACCCTGCTGGCAACGACAGGCAGCCCACTCACCAGAAACTCACCGACCACATTGGCTCCCCCCTCATGGAGAGAGGGCATGATCAAGAGAGGTGCAGAGCTCATCACCTGGCGAATCCCTGATTCACTGAGGGGGCCATTCCACTGCCACCTCAAGGGACCACTCGCCAGCTGTTCTTGTGCGGCTTCGACCTGTTCCATCAGAGGTAAATCCAGCATTTTGCCAAAGTGCCGGATCGTCAATTGCACATCTTTCACGGCAGCCTTATCGCGACTCAGCCTCTCCCGCAGAATTTCAATCGCTCGCACCGGGAGAAGTGGATCCTTGACCGCTCGAAGATGACCGATCACCACAGCCTGCTGCGGATCATACTCCTGACAACTCCACTCCACGGGTTTTGCACCCTGATAAATCACCCGCGACTTCGTCCCCCACTCCTGCTGTCGTGATGCCGGAAAGAACTCTTCCAATCCCCCGGCGAGAGTGACGATCCTGCTCGCCTCCTCACAGGCCCAGCGGAACTCATTCGAGACCTCCCCCGATTCAAGAAGTGGCTCAAACAGGTCAGTTCCACTGACGATCAGGATCAGCGGAACCGGTTTATGGAGGTCATGCCAAATTTTGAGAATCGAATGGCAATGTTTCGCATGCAATGCCACCAGAAGATCGGATTCGGTGATCTGTTTACGAACTTGTGCATCGCTCTCTGGCAACTCTCCCCGTACTGATAGGGAAGTGACAGCGTGACCCAGATCCCGCCAGTGTTCAGCGATGCGAGAGGAAGTACTGTTGTTTCCAGAAGTGGTCCCAGATAACGCTGGATCCAAATAAAGAATCTTCATCGGTCAGTCAGGCCGCTCCCCCGACTTTGGCGACAGTTGGGCGGTCACAGCCCCCGCTGCAATTCCACGGGCAGAATTGCTGATGAAGTTCGAAAGCTCCTGAATCTCATGAATCTCACTGTGATTCAACAACTGTGACGCTTCCGGGATGGTTTTGGAACTGCGATAAATCAAACGATGGGCATCCTGAATTGCCCGTCGAATCTCCGCTGAGAATCCGGCACGTCTCAACCCGATGACATTGACCCCCCGAACCAGTGCCCGGTCTCCGGTTGAGAGCATGAAGGGTGGGATATCCTGAACCGCCACCGCCGCTCCTCCCAGCATGACCAAACGGCCTATTCTGCAAAATTGGTGGACCAGAGAATTGGCGGAAAGAAAGGCGCCATCTCCAACTGTCACATGTCCTGCGAGAGAACAGTGATTGGCCATGATCACGCTGTTTCCCACTTCACAGTCATGGGCGACATGGGAACCGACCATCAACAGGCAATCACTCCCAATCCTCGTCACTCCACCCGGACGAGAAGCCCGATGGACCGTGACGAACTCCCTCAGTACTGAACCTTCACCGATCTCACAGGAACTGGGCTCCCTGGCCCAGGCCAGATCCTGGGGTTCATGCCCCACGACCGCATGCATATGAATCTCGACTTCGCTCCCCAGGATGCTGCGAGGACCGATGAATGCATGGGAGTGAATCCGGCAGCGATCTCCGATCAACGCTCCCTCTTCGATGACACTGTAGGGGCCGATCTCAACGTCGAGACCGATCTGCACACTTTCATGAATCACAGCTGTCGGGTGAATACTCAATCTCGTCTCCTCAATTCTGTTTCGAATTCAACCCTGGGCAGCGGGGATGGACTTTTCACGCTCCGCAGACCGAACCCTCAGCGATTCTGGTATCGACTGCATATCCTCCCAAACCCACAACCAGGCGGTTCGGACTCTGTGGAGGTAATCTTCCGTTGAATCGGGATCCAGAAAACTGTCCCGATCCAGAATATCGCGGAGCGAAAGATCCGCTGCGTGATAGATCTTGAGATCACCGACCTTCAGTTCCTCAAAACCGGGATAGGATCCAGGAAGCTGAATCGATCGTTCATCCCGCAGTGCATCGAGCAGATACGGAACTGCCGGGGCCCCTGCTGCTGTCAACTCACCGACGATCACATTCCACCTTCGGCCATCGAGACTGTCGGTGAGGGCGTCGATCAATCCCTTGATCCGGGCATTCCCGAGAGTCGCTCCGCCGACCGTCCGCGATCCGATCAGCGTGGCCGCCCGGCGACGGATATCGCGTTGGGCCAAAGCGAGATCGGTTCGACCATTCATCATCGGCTCTGGGAAAGACAGATCCTGAATCTCCCTGCCCTGCGCGTCGCGGAGGCTTCCGGAGAACCGGGCATGGTACTGGTACTCCAAATGCTGGGAAGATCCCTGAAAATCAAAGGTCAGATCCTGAAAGAAGTCACAGTTCAACTCTCCACTGAGGAGATACTCGTATCCCTCGTCGACCAACTCGAACCCGTGCAGGGCCAGAGTCCTTCTCAGAATCAGATCCGAGATGTTGATTTCTGTCGCCTTGCCATCCAGGTTCTCGGTGATCTCGACCTTGACTTTTGCCCGCTTCAGCACTTTTTCAGTGCTGGAATCCCCATTGGAGGTCTCTGTCGGAGTTTCGATGAAAACGAAGTACACAAAAGGAGCGACGATCAGCAGTACCCACCAGGGAAAACGTTGGGTTTCTTTCGGGGGGTCAGTCATGGCGGCACCTCTCGATCAGCGGGTCTGAAGAGACTATCATTCCAAGCCGGGACCGACCCGGATGCAACCATGTCCCCCCTGCGAGGACATCGGGGTAACCGGTTTGCCAAAAGCGCACTACAGAAGCGTGAGGGGCCTCAGTTTGGCGATCGAAAAAATCCAGTTTTTCAAAGCGCATGGCGCAGGGAACGATTTTGTCGTCCTCGACGAGAACTTCGGAGCACTCCCCAGGGATCTTGATCGCTGGGCTGTCGCATTCTGCTGTCGTCGAACCGGCATCGGTGCGGATGGTGTTCTGGTGATTCGCAGAAATCAAACTCCGGTCGCCATGGAATGCTGGAACTCGGACGGCAGTCGCGCTGAGGCGTGTGGAAATGGCCTGCGGGTGATCACCCGGGTTCTGAGTGAACACGGTCCCGTCTCCGAAATCGGTACGGACGCCGGAACCATCGCCGTCGAGTCCCTCCGCGACGCAGATGGCCAGTTTCTGGCGCGGACGATTCTCGGCCCGGTCCGTCATTCTGCTGAGGTCGAAATCACCGTCTCTGGAAAAACGGTTCACGGGATTCCGGCAAATGTCGGTAACCCCCATCTGGTTTTTTCGATCTCGGATTTCCCGGGTGACGATCCGGTCAGGCACTTCGGTCCCGGACTCGAAGTCTGTGTTCCCGACAGGGTCAACGTGGGTTTCCATGAAATCGTTTCAAGAAATCACCTGAAGTTGCGCGTTTGGGAAAGAGGCTGTGGAGAAACCCTTGCCTGCGGTACCGGTGCGGCAGCAGCAGTGCGAGTTCTTCAAGCCCGGGGGTTACTCGCTGAACAGGTCAAGGTGGAGATGCCAGGGGGCGACCTTCAACTGAGGTCGATCACCGAATCACCCGATCATGTGGAAATCTGTGGTCCCGCTCGAATCAACTATCGCGGCAGCCTGCGATTCGACACGGAACAAGTTGGCATCGTCGATTTTGAAGAACAGGTTCAGGAAACGATCTGAACCCGTTCGCCGACATCGGCATCACTCTCAACCGGCAAGCCACCCACCACTTCACCAATAACCCAGGCGGTTTCACCCAGATCACGGAACTGCTGAAGGATGGTTTCACTCGAAGCACGATCAACGATGACCGTCATCCCGATTCCCTGATTGAAGACCCGGTCCATCTCTTCCGTGGCAACAGGTCCCCGCTCCTCGATCAGTGAAAAGATCGGCGGTCTCTCCCATGCGGATCGGTGAAGTGTTGCTCCCTGACCTGGGCCAAGAACACGGGGAATGTTTTCCAGGAGGCCACCGCCGGTGATATGCGCCAGAGCATGAACTGAAGAGCGGTGATTCTCCAGAACAGCCAATAGTGATTTGACGTAGATTCGGGTCGGTCGCATCAGTTCTTCACCGAGGGTATGTCCCCAGTTTGCCGGATCCTGATCGAGGGGTAATGCGTTTTCCCCTTCCATCAACACTCGTCTCACCAATGAAAAGCCATTGGAATGTACACCGTTGGAAGCGAGTCCAATGATCACATCCCCCGCTGCCACCCTGGCTCCATCGAGAATTTCTTCCTTTTCGACCACTCCCACTGAAAAACCGGCCAGATCCAGTTCGCCCGGTTGATAGAAACCGGGCATCTCTGCGGTCTCTCCACCGAGCAAGGCGCAACCGCTTTGGCGACAGCCCTCAGCGATGCCCTCAACCACGACGGCGATCGCTTCCGGAGAAATCTTTCCGGTCGCGACGTAGTCGAGGAAAAACAGCGGTCGTGCTCCACCGACCACAAGATCATTGACACACATCGCCACCAGATCGATCCCGACCGTATCCAATTTATTGCACGCAAAAGCAACCTTGAGTTTTGTTCCGACACCATCGGTGGCCCCTACGAGGATCGGATCCTTGAGCGGCTTGCCAAAGAGTTGCCCCGCCCCGTCGAGCAGGCGGAAGAATCCACCAAATGCTCCATGGGATCCATCCAGAACCCGTTCATCCTGAGTGGACTGGACCGCATCGCGAATTCGTGAAACCACTTCGTTTCCCGCATCGATGTCGACACCGGCATCGCGATAGGAGACTTTTCCAGATTGGGATTCGACAGGTGTATCATCGACCACGGGCCAACTCCTCTCTCTGGACCTCCCAGAGCCATTTTTCATCCAGATCATGTTTGCGAAGCAATCTTCGACTGCGTCGAGCCCGACCTTCGTCGCCCATCTTGCGGGCAATTTGCCAGTCGAGGAAGAGCAGGTCGATGTCACGACCATCCATCTTCAGACCTCGATCGAGGGAAACACGCGCCTCCTCCAGACGGCCACGCAGATAACTGCGCTGGGCCTCATCCAGTGCGGCTTCCACTTCCCGTCGGGTCTTTTCGATTCGCTCTTCAGAGGTCCAGCGGATCGACCAAATGACGGTCACGAGGGTACAGAAAAGCCCTCCCAGCAAACTGGTAGCGAGGAAGAGTCCGCGATCGTCGCCGACCCGCAGGTGAGAAGCCAGGTGCAGAATCCAGCTGGCAGTGCCAAAGAGGAACAGAAGCAGTCCATAGGCATAACGCCCATAAAACAGCAACGGTAACCCCGGAATGACAGAAGACAACACCAGCAAGGCTCGCACGAAAGACCTCCAACCGGTCCTCAGTGTAAGGTCCCGGGAACCCGGAGGGGAGCACAATGGGATGGGTTGATGCTGACCCTTCCAAAGAGGAATCTGTGGTCATGAAACCGATCTTCGATGACCACTCTTTCGACTCCGCAGATGCCCCCGGGATTCTCAGAACACTGGACGCCGCTTTCCAGCGTTTGACGGAGGGACTCCGCAGCGTTGAGGACCCCACCCGCTTTCACCTGCAAAATCAGGTCCTCGCCGGCCACTGGCAGGGTCTGCGCCGAAAATCGGGCAAACTGCGTCAACAGCTTGAGACAAAGGTGGGGCCCCTGGCCCCCTACAGGGATTTGGGAGGAGACCCCCTGCTGGAGGCTTCCGGCATGGGTAAGCACGCCTCCGTCAGGAATATGCTTCTCGCCAATCTGTCCCGTTGCCGCGAATCGGCCCGCTCCATCGAGGAACTCCTGAGGCTGATCGACGCAGATCTGTCGCGGGCGATGCAGGAGATTCGCTACGGAATCTATGCCCAACAGCAGGTCATGGAGGGACTGCTCCAGAGGGGAAGGACTCTTCAGGATCGGCGGCTTTACGTTCTCGTCACCGAATCCCTGTGCCGCGGGGACCTGTATGAGACGACGGCCGCAGCCTTGCGGGGTGGTGCCAGCATCGTTCAACTGCGTGAAAAAGAGCGACCCAGCGGAGAACTTCTCGAAATCGCCCGTAAACTTCGGGAGTTGACCCTCGAGCATGACGCCGTGTTCCTGATCAATGACGACGTCACGGTCGCCAGTCTCAGTGGTGCGGATGGAGTTCATTTGGGACAGCAAGATCTTGCCCCCAGAGAGGCCCGCAAGATTCTCGGACCGGATGCGATCATCGGTCTCTCGACCCACTGTCGCGAGCAGGCCGCCGCTGCGGCCACCCTCGGTGCCGATTACATCGGAGTGGGACCGATCCATGAAACACAAACCAAGGAACATCGCGAAGCGGTGGGCCCCGAATACATCCGTGTTGCCCGGGAGGCGACCCCCCTTCCCGGTTACGCCATTGGCAGAGTCGATCACACCACGATTGACCGTGTGATGGCTGCCGGTGCGGATCGGGTGGCAGTCTGCACGGGGATCATCGCCCAAGAGGATCCCGAGGCGGCGACACGCTATCTCATCGAGCGGATCGAGGCCGGTCTCGACTCCACACCGCCAGTCGCAAAGCCTGAACGTGAATCCCACGCCCATGACTGAATCCCCTGCGAAAGAGGGTTGGCTCAAACGCCTCTACCAGCGGATCCTGGATGAGGCGGACACCCGCAGGGGCCCAGCAGTATTGGCCGCCGTTTCCTTTGCAGAATCGAGTTTTTTTCCCATCCCACCGGATCCCCTGCTGATCGCACTCGGATTGGGGAACCCGAAGAGAGCAATCCCCCTCGCTCTGATGACCACCGTTGCTTCCGTCGCCGGTGGACTTCTCGGTTATGTCATCGGAGTGTGGGCCTTCGACACCATCGGCCTCGCCATCATTGACTTTTTCAACGCCCGGGAAACTTACGACAGGGTTGCCGAGAGCTTTCTTGAGATCGGTTTTTTGGCCGTTTTGGCAGCAGCCTTGACGCCGATTCCCTACAAGGTTTTCACCATTGCCGCAGGAGCGGCGGGGATGCCGCTGGTGATCTTTGTCAGCGCCAGTCTACTGGGACGTGGAGCACGCTTTGTCGGCGAGGGAATCCTGATTCGTATCTTTGGTGATCAGGTGAAAGATTTCATCGACCGCTGGTTTGGCTGGTTGACGGTCGGGGCCTTGATCCTCGGCATCCTCGGATTCTTCGCACTCAAGTATCTGGGCTGACCCTCGACCGTCTCATCATACCTGCCCAATAGATTTAATCTTTCCACCAATCCCGAATCATCTCGTGGAGCAGGGCTTCCGGATCTTCATCGCCCTCATACAACGTGAAGGTCATCGGTTCGCCGGCCGCAACTCGGGCAGAAACTTCACGCTCCCATGCGGCTTCATGATCCTGCACACCGATGACGTGCACACCGGGACCGGGGTGGGCTTCCTCAGGAGCTTCCGCCAGCCCTTCCATGCCAAACCAGCCGGGGCCTGAGCGGCTGGCGACCATCGCTTTCGGCCAATCCTTGTCGCCGGCAGTGCTGGTGAGAATCACCTCGACTCCCTCACCGGTACCCGCAATCACACAACGCTGCGGATCGATGTCGTAGTGAAGGAAGAGTTGTTCCCGCAAACGATCCAGGGCGAAGTCGAGAACAGAGAGATCCTCGATCCGATGATCCTTTGCCAGCCAATCCCCTCCCTTGCCGGAAGAGTAGGTCTGCTCGACGACAACGATGCTGACATCTTCTCCGTGCACCTCCCGAAGGCGCTTCAACTCAGCAGAGGGATCCGAATCGGCAGATCCGAGCCAGATCAATGCGGGGTGCTCAGCACCCGTTCGTGGAGCAGGATCGATCTGATAGCGAAGTGGTCTGGGAGAAAGAATCGCCTGGCTTCCGGCATACAGTCCCCGTGCGATCGCCTCTGATCTGACGAGCCAATCCGCGCGGTAACGATCGGTGCTCACCGCGACTGCGGAAAGATCATATACCGGGATGATATCCACAGTCCCCACCGTCAATCGGGGATTCCTCAACTTCAATTGGTGAACGGTGCCGTCCATTTCAAGACTGTGAAATCCGCCGTTGACGTGGACCACAGCGGCGTCCGGAGTCTCCTGAAGTGCAAGAAAGATCGATTCCGCCATGGTGTTGTCCCACAGACTCTGGACCTTCTCGACACGATCTTCGGGGGATCCTGAGGCGGGAGCATGCCCGTGTCCGCGAACGGTTCGATCGTAGCGTTCCCAATATCTTTCGGTTCCCGGCAGCAGGTCTTTGGCGATGGTTCCTCTCTCATCTACAGAAAGAGCTTCCAAACCTCCGCCAAACGCAGCCTTTCTCCATACCGCAGAGGGTACATTGGCAGCAATCACCGGTATCTGTTGAGCCTTGGCCCACTCGATGATGGCACGGTAACCGGTGTCATAGTTCCCCCACGGGTTGGAGTTCTCGCGGAATTCCGTTTCTGTCATCTCACCGGCCAGATAACGATTCAGCACGTCTTGCACGTCTCGGCTGAACATCTCCATCGAAATGATGAAGGGACGGCCCGCCGCTTCGTGATGTGAATGAAGCTGACGGATCAGCTCCATTTCCATTCGATGTGTTTCATGGTCGAGATGTGTTTCACCCAGAAAGACCACATCCTTGTTGGAAAGATCCTCGACCATTTCCTTGAGAGCCGCCTCTTTTCCCGTCACCCCATCAAAGAAACGAAGGCGATCGGACGAAGCAGCACCATCAGGCGTCAACTGACAACCGGAAATCAGAAACAGTGAAACAAGAAACAAGATTCCGGTACCACTGAGGGTCCGATTCAGTGTGAAGGACTCGTGCTTGACCATGATTCCATCCAATCAACGGCTTCCGATAGGTCGGCCACGTGGGCATCGATCTGTAGCCCGTCTGGCAGGGGCGATTCCCCCCGGCCTGTTTTAACGCGGACTTTCGTCATTCCAAGTTTATCCGCCGCCTGCATGTCGACGACAGAATCTCCGACCATGACGGAAGAGGTGAGGTCGATTTCGAATTCCTCTGCCGCCTCTTCCAGCATTCCCGTATCCGGCTTGCGACAACGGCAACCATCTTCAGGGTGGTGAGGACAATGTTTGATGGCGAGAACCTGAACCCCCCAAGAGTTCATGTCCTTCAACAATCTTTGGTGAATCTGTTGGACAATCTCTTCTGTTGTCCACCCGCGACCAATCGCAGACTGATTGGTAACGACGACCACAGGAAGTCCCAGCCTTCCCAATCGGGTCAGGGCCTCAGCCGTAAAATCGTAGTAGCGGAACTGTTCAGGATCACGAATCGCCTCGAGAACAAATTCGTTGATCACCCCATCCCTGTCGAGGAAAGCAGCCGGTTTTCCACTCACTCGCCGGCACCACCGTCGGAACCTTTGGCCAGCTCTTTCCTGACCAGAGTCCTGAACCCATCGATGATCATATGGGTCATGATCATGTGGGCATCCTGTGCCGGTTGCATTTCGTGGATCTCCACGTGCAGGGGATGCTCTACCAGATCTTTCAGGGCCCCTCCCGAGAAGCCGGTCATCGCTGAGGTGACACAACCCAAATTCCGGGCCCGCTCCATCGCTGCCACCAGATTGGGGGAATTTCCGGAACCGCTCATCGTCATAACCAGGTCTCCGGGACGAGCCCACTGTTGAACCTGCTCGGTAAAGACCGCTTCGAAACCGATGTCGTTGCCCAGAGCGGTCAGGGTCGAAGGACTGTCATTGAGGGACAAAACCTTCAGACGTCGCGGCTCTGTAAAGGGGATCGCATAGGTGGCCAGATCTTCTGCCAGATGGGAAGCGGTGGCGGCACTGCCCCCATTGCCAAAAACGAGCAGCTGGCGATCATCCTTCCAGGCCTGGAAGACTTCTGCGGTCCACCGGGCTACGGTAGCGATATCGATGGCCTCGATGGCCGCCTGACTCCGCTGACGGTATTCGCCCAGCGATCGGGCCAGATCTCCTGCGAGAGAATCGGTTTGCGGATGCGCATCCTGAGACATGAGTATTCCTCCAGACATGGGTCAGGATACATCTTCACGACTCTGGGGGTAGGATCTTGCCGAAGGAGCCTTCTCCGATGATTCTGGCAAATCCCGGAAGCAGGAAAGGAACGTCATGCTGTGCCTCACCACCCGTTGGGTGCCATGGAGTGACGAAAATCCCGAGGATCGACTGCGTACGATCCTCGATCTGGACATCCCGGGAGTGGTCCTCAGTGCCGAGGACCCCCTCGATCAGTGGTCGATGCTGGCCAGAGAGATCACCGGTTCGCGACATTCCCTCCCTGCGGCCACCGCACCGGTTCCGGAAAAACCCTTCCTTCCCCGACAGGCCCGGCGCATTCCACGACTGGACGCGATTGATGAGAGTGAGGCCAGGGCCGCGCGATCGGTCACTCTCTCCGCACTGGCCCACTGCAGGGATCTGGGAATTCCAGCCCTGATTCTGACGCCAACCTTGCTGCCACCGGAATCGGACTGTGCAGCCCTGTTGAGCAGGCAACAACAGTGGCAAAAAGAAAAGTTTCGCTGCGAAACTGCGGTCACCCCCGGTGACGTGGAGAGTGCGGCGGCAGCGGAGATCCAGATCAGCAAAGAGCGTCTGGAATATCAGCGTTTTCTGAAGGTTTGGCACAAACAGCTGTTGCCCATCAGTCCACGCAGAGACGCTTTCTTCAGAAATCTGGACCCGCTCCTGAATGAGGCGGATCGTTGCCAGGTGACACTTCTGATTCGTGAATCACCCCATCCCTGGACTCCCCTCGCCCGCGATGAAATGGAGCCTATCTTCCAGACCTTTGCCGGTGCTCCGATGCGATTCCTCTTCGACCCGGCAGCGGAGGCACGTTGCAGGGATCTTCTGGCAAACGAACTCGATGCACCCTCTCCCCTCCCTGACCCGGAGCCAGCGGGAATGGTTCTGGGAGATTTCAATGCGGGTGGTGAGGAAACACTGCCAGGCCATGGGTTATACAATCCGAAATCGCTCTTCTTTGGTGAAGAAGCGGCGTTCTCCTTTCCCCTGCATATTCTGGATCCGGCCCCCGGACCCAACCCCGATGATTTCACCGACACCATCGAACTCTGCAGAAATCTGGGAATTGACGGGGCCCCGCCCCCCGAACCGGGAGAACCGTGGATCATCTTTTAAAGACCTTTGATTCTGGATTTTGGGAGAAAGTGATCCTGAACTAGGCACTTTTAGCAGACAGTCATCATGAACAGGTGAAGATGATACAGACTTGATGATCCAGGATTGAAACGGGTGCCTTTATCAGGAGTCCTGGCAAAGATCAGGAGTCCCGGCAAAGATCAGGAGTCCCGGCAGAGATACAGGAGTCCCGGCAGAAGATCCGTCAGCAGACCCGCCGCCTCATCACTCGTAATAGGAAAAAAGAGACCCAACCCAGAAGGGGGAAATTAGGGGAATGTTCCGGGCCGGGTCTTCAGGAACGAGTGAAAATGCCGTGTCAGGACAGATCAGTGTTCTCTCTGTTAAACGATCCGATTGACGATCCGTGTGACGAATCAAACCAGAACCGTAAAGCAATCGCAGAGAGTAAGGCAGCCACAGCAGGCAACGCTCATCCATAAGGATGGCTTTGCAGGGGGCTTGCTTCACAAACGGGATCCCCAGATCCCGCAGACATGGATCGATCAACTCGAACCTTGCCTGTCCTCCTGACGCGAACCGGACCAGAAAAGTTTGCAACCTGCGGGACTTGGACCCATCCGCAAAAACCGCAAAATCTTTCCGAGTCTGATTCTCGACTCCCGACGATTGTCTACAGGTTCTCCACGAGTTTCCAGTGCTTTTTTTGACTTTCTGGGTCAGATCAAGGATTCATTGCCCCACCGGCTGGAGGGGCATATCCTTCATATTTGAGCCTCTTAAGGCTCATTTGGGGGTAATTCCCCCTGGTTAGTGCACCCATCCGTCAGGAGTTCGACTTTGCTCATCTCTTCCGAGATTCAGGATTCTCTGCAGAAATCCTCGTGGATACGCCAAATGTTTGAGGAGGGGAACCGCCTCAAGGCCGAGTTCGGTGAAGAAGCGGTCTTCGACTTTTCCCTGGGCAACCCCCACCTTCCCCCCCCCGACGGCTTTGTCGATCGGTTGCGGGAAATCGCTAACGGCCCCCAGGACACGATCCACCGATACATGCCCAATGCGGGTTGGCCCGAGGTCCGCGAAAAAATTGCAGCGGATCTGAATCGTCGCGATGGACTCCCCTGGCAAGGCAGTGATGTAATCATGACCGTCGGAGCAGGAGGAGCTCTCAATATCTTCCTCAAGGCGGTGTTGAACCCCGGGGATGAGGTCATCGTCCTCAGCCCCTACTTCGTCGAATACGTGTTCTATGTCAGTAACCACGGCGGAAAGGTGGTCGAGTGTCCGACCACGGAAGACTTCGCCCCCGACCCTGATGCCCTGCTGGCGTGTGTCACCGAACGCACCCGTGCTGTGATCATCAACAGCCCCAACAACCCCACGGGCAGGGTCTACACTCCTTCAGAAGTGGAAGTATTCGCCCGTGCACTGGAAAGTGCGTCCGGGCGTACCGGGCAACCCATCTTTCTGGTCACCGATGAGCCCTACAAGAAGGTGACCTACGACGGCGTTTCCTCCCCGGAAATCCAATCACACTACTCCCACACCATCGTGATCACCTCGCACTCGAAGGATCTTGGCCTCGCCGGCGATCGCATCGGTTACATGGCGGTTTCTCCGCAAATTCCCCAGCGTCAGGAGCTGGTCGCTGGTGCAACTTTTGCCAACAGAACCCTCGGCTTTGTCAACGCACCCAGCCTTCTTCAATTAGCGGTGGCGGACTGTCAGGATCAGGCGGTCGACACCACCGAGTACGAAGAGAACCGTCGCCTGCTGATGGATCACTTTGATGCCATCGGCCTTGAGTACGTCAGACCGGATGGGGCGTTCTTCCTCTTCCCCAAATCCCTCGGGCTCGACGATGTGGCCTTCGTTCGAGAAGCTCTCAAGGAGAAGATTCTTGTCGTTCCCGGCAGTGGATTTGGCCGCGCTGGGCACTTCAGGCTTTCCTACGCGGTTCCCAAAAAACAGGTCGAGAACTCTCTCCCCGCCTGGGAACGTCTGGTTCAGAGACTAAAAGCTACCCAAACGGACGGAGAGGCGACCCCCTCATGAGCTTGAATTGGTCCCCGGAAAGTGAAAAGGGTGATTCGGACCTGGTGGACACCCTTGCGGCAGTTTTGCAGCAGCCTCCCGGGTTCATCTCGGATCTGCCCGAAAGTTCAGACCTCGACCAGATCGAATCGGTCGCTGAAACCATCCCTGCCGATCATGAGATCCTGCTCCTCGGCATCGGTGGATCTTCTCTGGGAACGCTGGCTCTGGTCGACGCCCTTTGTCCCGATGATGCCAGCCGCCTGACAGTGCTCGACAACATCGACCCCGACACTCTCGCCAAAACGATGGCCACTCTCGATTTGAAAGCGACCACCGTACTCGTCATTTCCAAATCGGGGGGAACCGCTGAAACCACCGCACAGCTGTTGTGGATTCTGGACGCCTTCGCAAAAGCCGGGCTTCCAGCCCGTGATCATGTCGTTGCCATCACCGATCCCGAGAAAGGCTGCCTTCGCGAAGTGGTTGAGCAGCAGGGCTGGAGAAGTCTCCCCGTTCCCTCCGCCGTAGGGGGAAGATACTCGGTACTGACAGCGGTAGGCCTGTTGCCCGCGGCTCTCTGTGGTATCGATATCCGTGCCCTCGTCAACGGAGCAAAATGCGCACTGGAAAGTCTGCAAACGGCGAATACCGACCACGCGTTGGTGCGCTGGCTCACCGGTTGGCGCCAGCTTCACGAGCGTTGTCCCAACGTGGTGCATTTCGCATACAGGGATCGCATGGTCACCCTTGGAGACTGGTTTGCCCAACTGTGGGCAGAGAGCCTGGGTAAACGCCTGGACCTCGACGGAAACGAAGTCTTTCGCGGTTCCACCCCCATGGTCGCCCGCGGGGTGACCGATCAACACTCTCTGGTCCAGCTCTTTGTCGAGGGCCCCGCTGACAAACAGTTTCTGATGCTGGATGCCGACCTCCCCTCAACACTCGGGACGATTTCAGAAGAATCCGCCCACTTGCATGAGGACTTCAACTACCTCGCCGGAAAAACCATCGAGGAGTTGCGGATCGCAGAACTGGAGGGCACCGTTGCCGCACTCCAGTCTGCGGGAAGATCTGTCTCGGTGGTTCGCTTCGAAGCACTGGATGAAGCACATCTGGGAGCCTGGATCCTGCTCATGAAGGTGGCAACCGTCATCGCTGCGGATCAATTGAAGGTTGATCCCTTTGACCAGCCGGGAGTCGAGGGGGGCAAGGCGGTCGCCTTTGCACGGATGGGGAAACCGGGCTGGCAATCCAAAGGAGAAGCGATCGAATCCGGGGCCCGCAGCCTCAAGCCTGCTCCTGCCATCAGGGTCGACTGAAGCACTGCAGTTTTTTGACTAGCTGCTGATCCTGGTTCTGCGCAATCGTGCTTGCCATTCGCCGGGCTGAATCACCCCTTTGTCGATTAGCAATTCCACCAGTGCTTTTTGGGTTCGGAGCAGTTCCAGCAGTTCGCTCTCACTGGAAGATGAGCTTTTGGATTCAGACCTGGATTCCACCCGACGTGCCCGGGTCGATTTCACCGTGGTTTCTCCGGTACCAGCGTCTTTTTCATTCAGGGGTTCCGCTGAAAAGAAATCCATGGGCAGACTGAATCGATCTGCGATCCTGCGCACCAATGCTGAACTGACCAATGACTGCCCGTCGAGCACATCCTGAATCGTGCCTGGAAGGACACCGATTCCCTTGGCGAGGCCAGGAACCGTTTCATGATGGGTGTCGATCAAAAAACGGATCTTGCGAACCGCTGTCGCCTGATCCACTGAAACTTCGCGATCCTCAGTACTTCTTGCCATGTTCCTCCGATCTGAGCAGGGAACTCCCCCATTCATTAATCGGTTCTGGTGGCATGGAACTTCAGTCTTTTTGAAAAATTAGCGCGCCAGCAACAACAGGGCATTCAGGAACACCTCTGACGTTTGACGCCAGAAGGAGCGGAAGAGTGGATCGCCCACGAAAAGGACCACCTGGCCCCTGCCACTTCTCTCTGTGGCAAGCCAAACACCTCCCGACAGTCTTTTCTGATTAAGTTCCGAAATGAAACCGCTGACCACGGGAGACTTGCCGGGAAGAACTGCCACATCCTGACCATCCCCCTGAACCGCAAAGACCCGGGTTCCGGAGATATAGCCGTAAATCCGTTCCGGCAATCCATAGCCGAGGGGATGCTCGCGGTCCATATCGAGGGCAACGATGTTGCCCGGCACCTGGTCCTTGCGCTGTTCTTCGCGAATTTCGGTTCGGGTTTTCGGTTGTGGATCCTCTTCCTTGCTCGACTCCTGATTGTCGAGGAGATCTCGGGAAACCAGACCATTCTTGCCAGACACGCGTAGAGCACTGCTACCCAGAGCAATGCAGACACCACCGCTGCGAACCCAATTTCGCAATGACTCACGGGTACTCTCGCCCAGTACAGAGGAACCGACTCCGGAGGGGATCACCAACACATCGAAGTCATCCAGCCCTCGCCGTAGCCCGGACTCAGAGATCGCTGTGAAAGGGATCTGCATCTCTTGCTCAAGAAAACTCCAGACCGCTCCATATCCATAACTGGAAACGGCATCCGGCCCCAATACTGCGATTCGGGCATGGGCCAGAGTCGGGAATCGATCGGAACCCAAATCAGGCCCCACATCGGTCCAGCCACTGTCCGTTCCGCGGAAGAAGGTCCCCGTCGCGGCGGCCACTTCCTGAACCGCTCTCTGGGTTCCCTCACCCTTCACGCGAACCACCAGTGTCCCGGCGGGATAGGAATGCCCCTGTATCTCGATGTCATCGGTGACCAGATCCACCGATTGACCACGATCCTGCAACTGCCTCAAGGCTCTGGCGGAGGGCATTCCGGTCCAGCGGTGAAGGAACGCCAGAGTCCCGCTGCCTTCGACACGCCCTTCCGGTTGGGGACTGGCCCCTGAAGGAATCAGAATCCCGTTGATGGGATCCTTGGCCACAAGGGTTTCGACTCCGTAGGTCAAGGGCAGGGACCATGCTGCAACGTCGTAGAAGTATGCCTCCCCCACTTTGGCATCACGCTCGAGAAGGGTCATCGCCAGACGCCCCTGTGCCTGATCCATGGGAACCACGATCGTTCCCGCTGGCAACTTGCGGACTCCCACTGCTTTGCCGAAGTGATCGAAGAGCCCCTCGGTGACCACTTCATCCATCGTGACCACCATTTGGATTCCCTGACGCTTCAGCAGATCCACGAGAGCCTGTCTTCGATGGTCATCCTGTGCGGGCGGCAGAATGAATTGGGAAACCTCACCGGTACGACCGGCGAAGATGGTCTGCTCCCTGAAGCTGTAAAAATCCCTTTGCAGTTTTTCCCGGTGATCGGAAGCACACTCAACGGTTGCCAGACCGGCCACATGTTGATGGTGCAATCGGTCGACCAGAGTCAGGATCTCTCCGTTGGACTTGCGATAGGTCAAGCCTGCGCGTCCACCCCCCGCCTGCTCGTAGGTCATGCCAATCGCCCCGTTGAGGGTCGGCCATGAATCACCGTAAGCGGGGTAAAAGAGGTCGAACTGTTCACCGGTGTAGTACTTCCAGCCAAAGCGATCGAATGCCTTCGCATTGCTTTTGCCAAAGGTCTCGGACCAGGAGATGCGATCCTCGGGAATGTTGGCATTGAACGGTTCTTCTGGAGGGAAGAAGAAGTAGGTCGAGTTGGGCGACATCTCATGAAAATCGACATGGACCAGCGGCTGCCAGCGCAAGTACTCAACGATGCGCTGGCGTGTCTCAGGCTGGCTTTGCCAGGCCCAATCCCGGTTGAGATCAAAATAGTAGTGGTTGGTTCGGCCAGAAGGAGATGGGGGTGAGTGCTCCCTCGCCAGCGGATCGGGATCCGCAGGGTGAGCACGAACCGAGTTGTACCACTGCAGGTAACGCTCCCGACCATCCGGATTCAGCAACGGATCGACCACGACCAGAGTGTTTTCACGTATCGACTGCCAGCGCTCCCCTGCTCCATCGACCAGCTGGTGCATCGTCGCCAGTGCTGCCTCGGTTGCGGAGGATTCATCGCCGTGGACGTTGTAGGAGAGCCATACCACTGCCGGTAGATTGGGCAAAATCGATTCGAGATCACCATTCTTCTGTCGCTGAAGCTGGACCGGATCTGCCAGAAGCATTTGAGCCTGGCGAATTTCTTCCCAGCGGGAGATGTTTTCTTCCGAGGAGATCAGCATCAAAACCAGATCGCGGCCTTCGACGGACTCTCCGTACTTTTGCAGAACCACTCGAGGTGATTTCTCCGCCAGCATGCGGCAGTAATCCATGACATCCCTGTGAGGAGTGAATCGCTCTCCCAAGGGAATGCCAAAGAAATCACCGGCAGTGGCCACCTGACCCTCATACGCATCATCCGAACGATACTCAAAGGTGCCCTTTGCAGAATCTTGTGCGTGAACCACTTCCATGGGGACGCCGAGAATCAGGAACGGGATCACAAACAGGGACGGGATCAGGGATTTCATCTCGACAACTCCTTTGAATTGCTGGATCTTCCTCACAGAGTACCACTCTTGCTGGCAACAGAATCTGACCACGGTTTCCACTCCGGGGAAACCGCCGACCGACAGGAATCGGGGACCCATTCTCTTATCGAATCCCATCACCCGACCCCTGATTCAACTTGCCCTTCCCATCATTCTGACCCAGGTGGGACAGATGGTGATGGGACTGGTCGACGTGTGGATGATCAGCCGACTCGGAACCGTCCCTCTGGCACAAACTGCGCTGGGAGACCTCTGGGCCTTCGGCACCATGATTCTGTTCTTTGGCCTGATTCAGGGAGCGGACCCTCTCTTCACCCAGGCCCATGGAGCAAAAGACGCGACCACTCTGGGCAGGACCCTGCAAAGGGGCATTCTCTTGTGCCTGATCCTCAGTCCTGTCCTTTACCTGTGCTGGATCTTCGCTGACCCCGCCCTGCAATGGCTCGGACAGGATCCGAATCTGACGGGCAAGGCAGCGGATTATGTCGAGGCGCAAATCTTCAGCATTCCCGCACTGCTCGCTTTTGCCCTGATGCGTCAATACCTCCAGGGGCGTGGAGTCCTCAAACCGATCGTCGTCACCATCCTCCTCGCGAATGTCACCAATGTGATTTTCAATGAAGTCCTCATCTTCGGAGCCGGCAGCATTCCGGCGCTGGGCATCGAGGGCGCAGGATACGCCACCGGAGCGAGCCGGGTGGTGATGTTCCTCATCCTCGCCGTGTTCATGATTCGCGGTCGACACCTCAAAGGGGGCTGGACCCCGTGGTCCAGTCGATCCTTTTCACCCCGTGGCCTGTTTCGACTCTTCCGTTTCGGATTTCCGGTGATGATCCATTTCGGTGTGGAAGTGTGGACTTTTCAGGCGGCAACATTGATGGCTGGCAAACTGGGTGAGGAAGCCCTCGCTGCCCACGTCGTCGTTCTCAAGATCATCAGCTTTACCTTCATGTTTCCCTGGGGATTGAGTGGAGCCTCCACCACCCGCGTCGGCAATCTTCTGGGTGATCAGCAAATTGAGGAAGCCCGACGGACTTCCCGGGCGGCTCTGGGACTGACCGCTGTCACCATGTTGCTGATCGGTGGCGGGGTTCTATTGTTGGGACCTGCGATTCCCGGCATCTTTTCCAAAGACGAAACTGTCTTGGCAATGGCGACTGCCCTGCTACCCATCGCTGCAGGTTTCCAACTTTTCGACGGGATCCAGGCGGTGTCCGCAGGAATCCTGCGTGGTGCAGGGCAAACGATCCCAGCTGCTGTGATGGGCCTGATCGGGTTCCCCCTGATCACCTTGCCAGTCGGTTACACACTGGCCTTCAAATACGGTTGGGGACTCGCAGGAATCTGGTGGGGATTCATGGTTGGACTCATCGTCGCGTCAGTATTGCTGACAGGTTGGTTTGTGATTTCCTCCCGCAGGTGGAAACCCCTGAAAAGACAACTGGACTAGAGTGAGTCAGAGACGAGAAAACGAAAGCGACCCTCTTTGCAAAGCACGTGTAAAAAGGCTCCCTGTTCACCAATTTTCAGATCCACTTCAAGGCCACTTCGACCCGGTCCGACCTGACCATAGGGTGCCAAAGTTCTTTTGCGTGCATCGTCATCCAGATTTCTCAAGGCTTCGTCGAGGGCTCCCACCATCGTCTGAGCGCGAGAGATCTCTTTGTTGAGAACCTTCCGTTGATTCTCGACATCATTCCCCGACTCCCCCTCCAATCCCTTCAACTGACGACGAAGTCCACGTAAACGGTCGAACCATTGCTGATGACTTGCCGCCCTGCGATCTCTGGATGGATCGACGAAGACCAGTTGAAGTTTTTTGTTGGAAGTTTTTTCAAGAAGACAACGCCAACGGCGCGGAGACAAACGGGGGTCCTCAAAAATCCCAAGAAACTGGCGCTCGCCGACCTCTGTTCCCGCAGGAAAAGGATGGGTTTCCAATTTCCAACGGCCCTGTTGAATCACCTCGGTTGAAAGCGGTGTTCCTTCACAGGTCAACTGAAGGATCCCCCAGCGAAGGTCGAGCTGAAGCAGAGCTTCTTCCGGATTTTTGTTTTTCCCGTCAACGATGGAAGAAAGCGTCCATCGGAGAGCAGCTGCAGGACGATCGAGAATGGAACGCACTGCAGGGATTCGAACCCCGTTGCCCCCTCCGTAGGGGATTACCTTTAATTGAGGTTCACGATCGCGGAAGGATTCAATCTCCACACGGTGCAATCCGGGAGGGATCAACACTCCGTTCCACAAAACTGGCAGGACCTGATCGAGGGAAGCGGTCCCCGGGATGGCAACCGTGCGTGGATAGGACAGATCGGGCAGCGCAGGTAATCCCACTGGAGGGTCATTGAGTAAAGCCTGAAATTTCAGGGATCCGATGCGGGCTTCCGATATCTGGCCTGTCGACTCCTGTGAATAACCACATTGGGACAACAAAAAGAGAGCCGCCGGCAGGAGGAAAAAGAGATTGAATAGTATCCTCAAGTGCCCCTCCTAATCCCCTGAATCAAATATTCTGTCTGCTTTCCTGTAACTCCGTGCCCAAATGTATGGAACCCAAAATCTCTCGATGACTGTACGAACCAATCAAAAAAAGGGCCGGACAGTGGTTCCCTGGAGGGAGATTCTGTCCGGCCCCAAATTTTCAAAAGTTGCGGTCAGTCAATCCCACCCCTTTAGAAACTGTAATCCACTCCGACGTAAGCTCCGAAACCACCGTAGTCGATGTCTTCAGACTTGTCGCCATCCGTGTTGATATCCATGATCAGAGGGTGGCTGGCAACATCGTACTGGGCCTCAGCAATCAAACCGAGATTCCCATCGAAAAGATCCCAACGAAGTGATGCGCTGGGGCGGAAGAGGAACATCAGCTGATCGGTGACTTCGATCACAGATCCGGGTGAGCCGGCCTCGACCGCATCCAGGAAGCCCTGATTCAGGGAAAGGTCTGAGTAAAGACCACCGACGCCGAATCCGTAACGGAAGTAAGGCATCCCGGGGTCCTCGGAAAGAGGAACATCCCAGTCGAAATTCAGAGTGAAAGATCTGCGATCCGCACCGGATAGTGAGGATTCCCCGGCTTCGCGAATGGCAGTCGGGTTACTCAACGAAGCGGGTCCATTGTAGGCGGCCCCGTCGACGTCACTTACTACTCCGTATTCAAACCCGAAGTGCATGCCGTACTCATACTCATAACTCATGCGGATACCGAGACCGGTACCACTTGAGAAATGGCCACTCGAAGGCGAGAAGGAACCGAGCTTGTACTCGGTGTGCATCTTGTCCTCAAAAAGCATCGCTTCACGGGCGTTGTAGCCGGGGGCAAGGCAACCGGAAAGCCCGACGAGGACCACACTGAGGGTCAGGAGCAACAGACGGCTACGGCTGGGCTGACTCGAAAACTTCATTCTTCATCTCTCCTTACAAAGCAGTCCGAATCCAGTCGTCGATCGAACGCTCAATCGTCCAGGGCAGGGAGTCCACCCTCCAGAGAAACCATTTCCCCGCAGAATCTCTGCTGAAGGAAGGCTCTCTCAAGCTGTCACGACAAACTGGACCGACCTGGCGGATTCAGCAGAAGGCTCTTTGGGCCGCTTTCCCGGCAGTCTGAGTTGGTACGCAGACAGGCCCGGAGACCGGATCGGCAAAAGGGGAAGGTACCCTCTCAGGGTATAGGGATGCAACCACATGAGTGCAAAGGAACCCCCTCTTCCAAGGGCCGGAAACTCTTCTCAGAGACATTTGGGCCGTTGAGAACAACGTCGCCGGGAAATCGGTTCTGTGTTGCCAGGGAGTCGGCAGCCCCGGATCAGCGATTCGGCGTGTCCTTGCGGGGCCTGCGGCGGCGCCTGCGCCGACGGCGCCCTGCCCCTGCAGACTCACTCTTGGCTGAATCCCCCGGCTGAGAACTGTTTTCAGCGGGATTTCCCCCCTCACCAGTGGAGTGGGAAGATCTTCTCCCAGGGCCTCTACCCTGCCCCCGACGGGGCCTTCTCCTTTTACGGGTCAATTCCGGAGGGTCTTCCAAGTCCATTTTTCTTGAGCGGATCAGCCACTCCCTGACACCGGGTTGTTGCGGGTGGAGCAGGTGAAGCACCTGCAGGGAGTCCCTCAGCCAGTGCTTCCCCTCAAGGGAAGTGGGAAGTTCCTCCCAGCTGTCACAACCGGAGACACGGTGGAGCCCCCCCATCGCCGACCACAGGCGATCCTCGTCCTTCTTATAAACCTTGAGCTGTCGCAAAACCGGTTGCGTCAACTCCCGGAAGGCCGCTTTTCTGTCGCGGAAAGCTTTCAGTTGGGCAACCTCTTCCTCTTCGTAGACTTCACGAACGAAGGGACCGATCAGTGCAGCCAAAGCCTGATGGGGTCGAATCGGTTCACCGGCGGCGATTCCGGCATCGACTCGCTCGAGCAACTGGAGCCACTGCGATTC
>CAJXMG010000018.1 GCA_913056395.1 uncultured bacterium
CCAGCAAGGCCAACAAGGCCAACAAGGCCAACAAGGCCAACAAGGCCAACAAGGCCAACAGGGCCAGCAAGGCCAACAAGGCCAACAAGGCCAGCACGATCCCCAGCGTGAAAAGTTGGAATCCTTGCGACAGGCAGGGCTCGATGCACAGCGTGCCGCCGATCAACTCGAGCAACTCGCTGATCAGGCCCGGGAAGAACAACCTTCTAATCAGCAGGACAGTCTTGCCGAGAAGACCCGGGATCTGGAGGAGGAATTGGATCGGCTTGAGAAGAAGCTGAACGACCCCGACTCCTTGTCCGCGGAAGAGGATGAACGCTTGCGTCAAAAAGTGGGCGAAGCTCGCAAGGCGCTGAGTTCCGCTCGATCCGCCATGGAGGAAGCTTCCCGCAGAATGAACCAGGGGCAACGCGCCAGCGCTGAGCAGCGTGCTGCTGCGGAGGCCCTGCAGCGAGCCAGGGAGTCGCTGCAAGGATCGGAAAATGATGCACTTGAGCGACTTCGAAGACAGGAAGAGCGGACTCCAGAGTTGGCTTCTGACCAGGATGAGTTGGAGAGACTGACCCGCCGTCGTGCTCAGGAGATGACCGACGATCCTGAGGCTGCCCAGTCTTTGCAGGGCGCAGCGGACAGTATGGATCAGGCTGCAGAGAGCCTTGAGAGATCGGACGCCCGATCAGCCCGGCAACAACAGGAAGAGGCTCTCGAACAGTTGGACCAGGAGCGTCAGGAACTGGAGCAGGAGCAGCAGGAGCTGGCCAATCTGAAGATGGAACAGCAACTGATCGACCTGATCGGAACCCTGGGGGATATGGGAACTTCAGTGGAGGAGATCCTCTCCGAAACACGGGATCTGGATCAGTCTCTCGACGGTGCGAGACCCGGAAGATCGCAGCGGGCCAGGATGCGTCGTCTCGCAGGTCGACTCGAAGAAAATGAGGAATCTGGGAAAGAAGTTCTCGAAGCCCTCGAAAAAGAGCGGGTCAGGGTTTTTTCATACATTATGAAAGACCTGTTGGCGGATCTTGCCGAAGCCCGGGAAGGACTCAATCCCGGAAGTGACCCCGGAGCAGAAACGCAACTGTTGCTGGGTGAAGTTCTCGAAGCGATTCAAAGACTTCGGGATTCACTTGAGGAAGAATTGCGAAGACGAAACGAACAGCAGCAACAGCAAGAGCAACAGCAGCAACAACAACAGCAGCAACAGCAGCAACAGCCGAGACTGGTTCCACCTGCTGCCGAGCTTCTGGCTCTCAAGCGAATGCAACAGGAAGTCTTGCAACGTACCCAGAGACTGGATGCACGCCGGAGCGATGGCAAGGAACTCAATCCTCTGGAGCAACGTCTGCTGGAGCGGTTGGTACAGAGACAGGGCAGTATCATCGAACTGACAGGACAGATCGCCAAGGATCTCCAGGAGCAGTTGGCCCCTCCGGAAGTTCAGGAAATTGTTCCTGAAACTCCTGAAAGCGGCGAATCTTCGACTGAGACCCCTTCTGGAGAGGGTGGTTGAAGGTACATTTTGGTGCTCTTCAGGTTATACTCATGGTATGGGATCAGAGGTTGACTCAATCACAGGATCCCCACTGAAACGGATAATGATGGATCTCTTGAAACGACTCGACGGTTTTTTCACCGGCTCACCCCAGCGGGTGTGGGTCAGTGCAATCGTTCTGGGGATGATTTTGACCCCGGGATTGTTTGCCCAGAATCTCTTTGCCCAGGACGGCGGTGAAACTTCCGGCCTCAAGGGTCTTCGTCCCGTTGAAGAGCGTCCAGTCGAGAAAGAATCGGTTGAGAAAGAATCCGTTGAGAAAGAGAAGTCTGAAGCGGAAACCAAAAGAGCAGATCCCGATCAAGGTGATTCCAGCAAGGAAAAGCCCGCCGATACCCGTTCAGAACTGGACAAGTTGATCGATGAGCAGATCCCGGATCTCGATCCTCTCGATATTCTCGATGCCAATGATCCGACTGCAAAGGTTGGGCAGTTGGTGGACGAGATCTCGAAAAACATGAAAGAGATCGAGCGACTTCTCGATCAGGACGACACCGGTGAGTCGAATCAGTCGATGCAGCAACAGACCCTTTCAAGGATCGATGAACTGATCAATGAGGTCCAAAAACTGTCCGGTGGCTGAAGTAGCGGTGGTGGCTCCTCGTCGGGGAGCCCTCAAAGCACACCTTCCGGAAGTGAAGATCAGCGTCAGTCCGGTCAACAGAGATCGATGTCCCAGAAGCAGGACAAGGGTCAGCAGAGACAGGGAACTGAAGAGAAACCCGGCTCCATGAAGGAGAAACCGGAAAATTCCCAAGAGGTGGCCAACAATCGCACGACCGAGGGGGATTTGCCTCCCGAGGAGCAGGGCCAACTCAAAGATCGCAAGGGGAGTGGTCGTTGGGGCCGACTTCCCAAGACAGTCATCCAGAAGATGTACGACAACGGACGCAGGAAACTGCCCGAGAAGTATCGAGTCCTTCTGGAGGATTACTTCCGAAAGCTTCCGGAGTCCAACTGACCTTGAACGAGGAACCTCGCACAGAACCGAACCCTGAACCTTCAGAGGACCCTCTGGAATGGGGCCACTTTTCGGCCTTTTCAGGGGCGGGGGCTTTGGGAAGCTCGCCTTTCTTGCCACTGCTTCGACGGGAACAGAAGCGGGTACACCCGTTTCAATCTGCTTCTACCAGTCCCATTCCCGATTTTGACAAGTCTCAAACCATATTATTGACGGCTTTCATTTTCGTTCTCCTCTTCATGGCCCCCGTACGTGCTGCAATCCTGTGTGAAGTACCGCAGGACCCTCCCGGAGAATCCACTTCCACCACAGGAAAATGGACTGAGGTTCGGGGTGTGCTCCACGACTCGAAAACAGAACGCTGTATTCGCAGAGGAATCAATTTTCTGGTGAAGAAGCAAAATGGAGTCGGTGCATTTTCGTCCACCTATCCGGTAGCGGTCACAGCCCTGTCTGGGCTCGCCCTGCTCGGAGCAGGGGCAGAGTTCGGTTCCGGGCCAGATGGTCAAGCACTGGAGAAAGCGGTCGATTACCTGATTTCTCCGATTCGATCCAATGATCGTGGATACCTGGAGGACCGGGGTGAATCCAGATCGAGGATGCATGGTCATTCATATGCCATACTTTTTCTCAGTCAGGTGATCGGTCAGGTTCCAACACCCCAGAGAGAAGAGCAGATACGCAAGGTCATCCGATCGGGGGTAAAACTCATCCTCTCCTGCCAAACCAAATTGGGTGGGTGGGGCTACGACCCCTCTGATCCTCTCGACGAAGCTTCTCTGACGGTCTGCTGCCTGCAAGCACTGAGGTCCGCCAAGGAGGCTGGGGTGCATGTGCCCAAGGAGACCATCGATCGTGCCCTGGAGTACTTGCGTAAATGTGCCACAGAGGACGGTACCTTTCGTTATTCCCTGACACGTTCAAGGAACAGGACTTCCTATGAGATTACCGCAGCTTCCATCTCAACGATGGATGCCGCCGGGGAATACACTCTTGAGGAGCGAAAACGTGGAATGGATTACATTCGTCGTCTGATCGAAAAAGGGGCGAGGACCCGCAAGGGTGCATTCCATGTTGCAGGAAACTTTCCCTTTTATGGGAATTTCTATGCAGGTCAGATTTTGCAGCAATCCAGAGGAGAACTCTGGGAAGTCTGGAGTAGATCTGTATGGCCGCAAATCCTGAAATTGCAAAGTGACACGGGCTCATGGGAGAGCCGGTACGGTGAAGAATACGCTACGGCAATGGCGCTCTTGATACTGGAATTGCCGCTGGGCTATTTGCCCATGTATGACCGTTGATTGATGGAGGAATTCAAATGCCCGATGGTCCGGAAGGGTCATATACCAACGAGGAAGTCCCTGAACGAAGTTGCTGTGAAGATGTCAGCAACCGTGTGTTGGTGAGGAACTGATATGGGGACTTTTGAGTTGGACACCATTTATGGCGCAGCGCTTTTCCTGGCGTTCTTGTTTGCGCTGGTCCGCCGCTGTTTCAGGACGACTTCTACCGGCGAATACCATGGTTTACTTGAACAGGACAAGGAAAACCCCGAGTCGGAACAGATCTATCGCATCGAGCTGATGCTTTGGGTGTTTCAGTTGCTGACCCAGTGTGTGTGGGCTTCTGTTCTTTTCTCACTGCGCAGTGATGGCATCGCATGGTACGGATCCTGGTTGAACCCCGAGGTACTTGCTGCATGGTGGGGCGCTTTCTGGATCCTTGAGATCCTGCTTTTGGGATTGTTGATTCTCGAGTTGTTGCCCGAGGCTATTTCCATCTGGATTGGCCCAAAGATCACAGTGCGTCTCGTCCCCATTCTTTCGATTTTGGAAAAATTGTTTTCACCATTGACGATGACCTTCAGGAAATTACGCCGGAGTACTTTGAAAGCTTTAGGCGGAAATGCAAACCGCAGTGAGAAGGATCTCGTTGAAGCAGACATCATGGCTGCGGTTGAAATGGGTGAGAGGCAGGGTCTCCTCGAGCAGGGTGAAAAAACGATGATCGAATCCCTGCTCCATTTCCGCGAAGCAGATGTAGAAGAAGTGATGACTCCCAGAACAGATATGGTCTGTTTTGAGGCATCTGAAACAGTGGAGGAAGTGATTCCAAAGGCTGTGGCGTGTGGACACTCCAGGATTCCGGTGTATCGGAAAAAAGTCGATGACATCATCGGCGTTCTTTACGTCAAGGACTTGCTCAGGCATGCAGCCGACGACGGAATGCAGTCATTGCACATCGAAAAACTGGTCCGCAAGAGTCACTTCGTTCCGGAAAACAAAAACCTGCATGAACTCCTGGCGGAGTTCAGGGCAGATCGTTTCCACATTGCGGTCGTACTCGATGAATATGGAGGCACCACAGGACTGGTGACCATCGAGGATATCCTTGAGGAAATCGTCGGAGAGATCGAAGACGAATTTGACACCGCTGGTCGAGATCAGATTAGGAAAGCCGGCGAAAACACCTACGACATCGATGGCCGTACCAGCATTCAGGACATCAATCGTGCGCTTTCCATCGAACTCCCCGAAAGTGATGACTACGAAACAGTGGCGGGTTTCCTCTTTTCTGAAATTGGACATGTTCCAAAAGAGGGTGAGGAATTCACTACCACAGAGGTGGACTTCAAAGTGATTCGTGCAGACGAAAGAACTATCAAGCGTATCAGGGCAACACTTCAGGAAACGAGTCGGAACGGATCGTAGATGAAAGGGTCATTCCGAACCCGGGGACTGGTTCTGCGAACCACTGATTTCTCCGAGACTTCGCAAGTCGTCAAGGTTTTTGCTCGGGGACATGGAATCGTCGATTTGATGGCCAAGGGTTCGCGCAGGCCCGCGAAGAATTCCTCTTCCTTTCATGCCCCATTTGATCCCGGTAGTTGGTATGACATCAGCTTTCGCAAAAAAAGCGGAGACCTTCAACTGGCGACCGAGGCGAGGTTGGTGGAGGGGTTCCGCCACCTTCGGAACGAGTTGCCCGTCTGGTTGGATGCCACTTTGGCGCTCGATCTGCTGAGAACCCTTTTTACGCCCGGAGACCCTCATGACGATCTACTTCGGGAGACCCTCCAGTATTTCAAATTGCTGTCATCTGGAGTGGGCCGGCGAAGGCTGAGAAACCGGTTTCTTCACTCGATCCTCGTAGCCAGTGGACTTCAACCTTCCTGGGAGCAATGTGCAGGGTGTGACTCTCCCCTCTCAGAAATTCCAGCAAGAGATCTGGTCTTCCAACTGCCTGCCGGTTTTTTCTGTTCCGTCTGCGTAGATGCCTCGGGCCGAATTTCGGTGGATCATGCCCTCCTGAACTATCTGCGGGCGGACTCAACCCAGGAATGGGGGAAAGTCCCCAGTTGGCAGGTACCCGATTCTGTCGTTCTGCGGGGTTGGGAAGTTCTCAGTTCACTGATATCGCATCACTTGGAGAGGCCGCCACGTTCGTTAAGATATCTACGAGTCTGAACCCTCGGCGGAGGGGCGGCTGATGGGAAGCAGGGGGAATGACAATTTGCAACGGTGCCCAATTGATTGTGATGCTGCTGGCTCTTCAATCTGCAGAGATTCCTGGGGATGGAGAGTTTTCACGAATTCTTTCAGAGGCACGTGTCGCTTCCGAAACAGGCAATTCTGAAAAAGCGATCTCTCTCTTTCAGGATGCCATAGACCTGTACCTGTTCGAAGAGGATGTCCCTCGACGGGGTCCCCTGATCTCCAGAGTTCGCCTCGACCTCGTCAAGGCACTGGTTGCAAGTCGCCAATACGATGAAGCTTTGAGGGTCACTGAAGAAATCTCCGAATCAGATCCAGGCCCTCAGACACTCGAGGAATCGTTGCAGATTCGTTACAACATTGGATTCTCGTATCTGACAGGAGCAACCAGGAGGCTGTTTGGCCTTGAGGTCAATGCCGAGAGTCGAGGGTTGGAAGTTCTCAACAATCTCATCAAGGATTACCCGTTCATGAATTTCACTGCTGATGCCATTTTTCACTGTGGAAACTGGTATCTGAAGAATAACCAGCCTGAAGAGGCGGAGCGTTATTTCACTCGCATCGTCAGAGAATACCCAGAAAGCGATTGGATCGCCGCTGCACAACTGCTTGCGGGGGATTCTGCGATGGCTCAGTTGAAAGGTGTGGATTACGATTTGGGAATCCTCATATCGGCGGAGAGATATTACCGCAGGTATTTGCGCCTCTACCCTGGACAGGGGGAAGCGGCGAGAGCCAGAGAGAGTCTCGAAAAAATAGAGGGCTTCAAAGCTCGCAGAAGACTACAGATCGCAGATTTTTACATCCGGATCGAGAAATATGAGTCTGCTCGGATTTATCTTGAAAAAGTTCTGATTGAATCGAGTGGAACTCCTGAGGGGAACGAAGCTCAACAGGTCTTGGAGCAAATCAGATCCAAACTGGAAATGAGTAATCGATGACCGACAGCACGAGATCTCTGCTTTTGCTGTTGATCCTGGGACTTTCACTGATCGCCTCCGGTTGTGGATACAGCGCGGGTTACCGTATGCCACGGGGAGTTTCGAGGATCTCGGTTCCTGTGTTCAAGAATGAGACGATTCCATTCCGGAAAGATCTTGAATATGAACTGACGAGAGCCGTCAAGAGAGAGTTACAATTGATGACTCCCGCTGAAGTAACCTCAATTGAGGACTCAAATGCGATCTTGCGTGGATCTGTTCTCCAGTTTGATGAAGGTGTTCTCGTTGAAAGTGGATCTGGCAGCATTCAGGAATCGGGGGTCGTCATACGGGTAGGGATCCAGCTGATCCGTAGTCGTGACGAGAGAGTCCTTCTGGAAAGATCCGTGGAAGCGAGAGCTTCCTATTCGCTCGCAGCAGGTGAGTCGATTGAAGTGGCCAGGCGAGAAGCGCTGACCGATCTGGCTCGCCGAATCATTGCTGAAATTGAGCCCTGGTAAAAACAGTCTTTTGAGAGGTATCAGATTGTCAGTGAAGGTTCTTGGTATCCTGAATGTGACCCCGGATTCCTTCAGTGATGGCGGTCTGTGGGAGAATCTAGACCGTGCTCTGGAAAGAGCGAGCCAAATGGTCAAAGAAGGGGCTACCGCCATCGATGTGGGCGGTGAATCTACACGCCCAGGTAGCAGGGAAATCAGTGTTCAGGAAGAGTTGGACCGGGTTCTCCCATGCCTTGAGGCCATCGGCAAACAGATCGGTGTCCCAGTGAGCATCGATACCCGAAGAGCAGATGTTGCAAGGGCAGCTGCAAACTTGGGGGCGACCATCATCAATGACACTTCTGCTCTCAGGGATGACCCTGACCTGATGCGATTCGTCATACAAGAAGAGCTGGAAGTGGTTTTGATGCACCGGCAGGGAACCCCCGAGACGATGCAAAACAACCCGCAATACACTGATGTGATCGTCGAGGTCCGTGATTTTTTTCAAGATCGTATCGACGACTTTGTCGCAGCCGGTGGCCGGAAAGATCAGTTGATCATCGATCCCGGGATAGGATTTGGCAAAAGGCTGGAGGATAATTTTCTCCTTGCCGCTGAACTCGCCAATTTCAGGAGTTTCGGAGTACCCGTCATGCTTGGTGCCTCTCGGAAAGCGTGTACAGGAGCTTTGGACGGTGCACCATCTGACGATCGATTGCCTGGCTCCCTTGCATTTGTAGCGATGGCCCAGCGAGCGTCTGTCGAATGGGTGCGGGTGCATGACGTTGGCGAAACGGTTCGCTTTCTGAAGGTCCTTGAGGCCATCGACAATCAGAAGAAGATCGTGAACCCGGATCGGGAGGTTCAGGCTTGAACGAGTTCAATGCGATATGGACAGCGGTTGAAGCTATTGGACCTTGGCGGGTTCTCTTCGAGATCAGCGTCATCTATCTACTGATTTATGGATTCATCGTATTCTGCGAGGGAACCCGTGGTGCCGGTGTTCTCAAGGGATTGGCACTCTCGGTGATAATCGCCGTAGTGGGTACACGCCTCGCTGTCACTTACCTGAATCTTGAGCGAATTGGATTCCTGCTGACGGTGATTACACCTGCAGCATTTACGGCGATCATCGTCATCCTGCAGCCTGAGTTGCGTCGTGGATTGGTTCGATTGAGCCAGGCTCCGATCTTTGGCGAATTGGTTCGGGATGAACAAGAATTGGTGGTCGTTCTTGTGCGATCTTGCCAAATGCTATCCAAAGCCAAAATTGGTGCACTGTTTGCCATTGAGCGTGATCAAACACTCAACCCTTGGGTAGACAGGGGGACCATTCTCGACGCCGAAGTTTCCTCTGAAATCATCAATTCCATCTTCTATCCAGGGACTGCTCTCCATGATGGAGCGGTCGTGATTCAGAAGGGCCGAATTGCTGCCGCCGGTTGCCTCTTGCCACTTTCCGAAAATGAACAACTCGGTTCATGGGCAGGAACCCGTCACAGGGCAGCTGTCGGACTTACAGAAGAATCGGATGCTGTCACGATTGTGGTCAGTGAGGAAACCGGGACTGTCTCTATCTGTGTGAGGGGAGAGGTCTTCAGAGACCTCGATCGTGAGGAGCTGGCAGAGCGCCTGCGTTCTTACTACACAAAAACGGATGAACCTGAGAAAACAGGGCCCCTTCAATCGATACTGGGATTGGACGGAAAGGGGAGTGACTCTTGAACAAAACACCCTTGAATGTCCGTCTCATGGAGACCTTCTTTGGAAACACTCGCAATAAGTTGACGAGCATGGTTTTGGCAATCGTCGTTTGGGCATACGCATTTGGAAACACCGGTCACGAGGAGATCCGTGAAGCGATTGTTATTCTGAAGCCGGCTAGCGATACGGAGCAGATCATTGTCAGTCAAAAAATTGACGACAGCCGCTTGATCGGTCAGAAGGGCGATAATTTTTCAGGAAATGTGAGAATCAACCTGTCTGGTCCGCGAAATGTGCTCGCAAGATTCTCGGAGGAGAGCCCTCAGATCATCGGAACTCTGACAGTCGACAAAAGCCGTTTGGTCCAGTTGCGATTGGAGGAGATCTTTGATCTGCCAACAGGACTGACGATTCAGAGCATCGACCCAGCGAGTATCGATGTTCAGGTGGAGCGTCTGGTCAAAGTACAAAAGGAAGTCCGCCCCATTCTCAAGGGATTGCCCGCTCCCGGTTATCAGATCAACAGTGAAAATATCCGGGCGATTCCTCCAACAGTTACCCTGAGGGGACCCGAATCAGTACTCGAAGGGGATGGGGTCAATGTTCTATCCCGTCAGATCGATACCAACGGAATCTCTGCTCCGCTGATTGTTGACGAGATTGAATTGCTGATTACCGGGGATGACCTGGGATTGGTTGAGTTTGATCCCCCGGGGTTGAGAAACTCCGGAAAAGTTGAAATCAACCCTTCGCAAAATCTGGTTGAGGCGACTGCCGAAGTTTCGGTTCGTTATGTGGTGGAGGAGGGAGTTACCCTCGAGATCAATGGCGACCAGATGGCAAATGTGACCGTTAAGGGAATTGAGGAAGATGTTCTCCAGTGGAAGAAAAATGTCGAGGACGGCCTTTTCTATCTTCTGGTGAGAGCCTCGGACACAGGAGGCAGTAGCCGGAACATCGATATCGATCAGGTCTTTTGGGTCGCAGGCTCGTTACCACCGCGCATCACCCGAGATTCGGTGAAGTTTGACAAGATCATTCTTTACAGCGCCAAAAAAGCGGACAAGGCCGAGGAAGAAGAGAGCCCATGATCTTTGGTACGGATGGTGTGAGAGACATCGGTGGTGAAGGCTTGCTTTCCCCTGACTCAGTAGACCGATTTGGTTCTGCCATCCTTCAACATTTGCAGAGGGAGGGAATCGCCTCTCCCAGAATTCTGATCGGCAGGGACACCCGGGAATCGGGACCTGAAATTGAGCTCCAACTGACCCGGTCATTGAATAGAGGTTCAGTTGAGACTCTTCATGCAGGAGTGGTGCCTACTCCTGCGCTTTCGGTTCTGTTGGCTGCAGGCCACGCCGACCTGGGATTGATGATTTCGGCCTCTCACAATCCGCCCGAGTTCAATGGCATCAAGGTGCTTGATCACAGGGGCGAAAAGTTGAGCAAGGAATCTGAGAAGAGTATTTCAGAGGATCACGCGGCCGCTCTTCCACTCACTGGCGAGTACCCCACGGTGAGCGATGATTCCAAATGGGGAGAGATTTACCTTAATGCCTTGCTCAGCTCCTTTCCGGAAGGGCCCTTCCTGAGAGGGCTCGAAGTGGTTCTGGATCTCGCCCGGGGATCAGCGTGTTTGTGGGCTCCGGAAGCTTTCCGCAGGGCAGGTGCAAAGGTTCACCTTCTGCATGCGGAACCGGATGGGGCAAGAATCAATGTCGGTTGCGGTTCCCTTCATCCAAAGGTTCTTGCCGACGAAGTGATTCAAAGGGGCGCAGATCTTGGAGTCGCATTTGATGGTGACGCAGATCGGGCACTCTTCTGTGATCACGCCGGTCGATCTCTCGATGGAGACGATGTGATGGCCCTGTGGGCATTGGATCTCAAATCCAGGGATGCACTCAAACCCGAAATCGTCGCATTGACCGTCATGTCCAACATGGGCGTCGAAAAGTATCTTGCTGACCAGGGAATCGAAGTCCTGCGGACTCCGGTAGGTGACCGGGAAGTGGCCAATGCCCTGCGTGAGAGTGGCGGTGTTCTGGGTGGTGAAACTTCCGGGCATATTATTCATCGGAGTGAAGCCGCTACAGGGGATGGTATTCGCACTGGACTTGCGGTCTGTCGCTGTCTTGCAGATTCCGGCCAGACCCTTGCGGAACATGGTGACAAATTTCAGCGATTTCCCCTGCAGCAGAGAACCGTGAGAATTGAGAATCGCCCCGATTTTGATTCGCTGACGATTCTCCAGGCAGCCCTGAAGGAAGCAGAAGAGCAACTCGATGGCGATGGTAGACTGGTCGTAAGATTCTCAGGTACTGAGCCTTTGTTACGAATCCTTGTGGAGGCAGTGACAGAGGAATCCGCCCACTACTGGGTGGAGAAAATTCTCGAAGCCGCCTGTCAGGAAGAGTCCCTCGGTTCCATTACCGTAGTGGCTTGAAAAGGCGGATCTGACACTGGCTCTTCAGAAGGCTAGATCCTCTTCAGAATGGGAGATCGCCGGTTCTGTCCGAATCCTCTTCCTGAATCTTCTCGTTGTTTTGAGGGGCTGGGGTATTGCTGCCACCCCGCGCAGAGTGGTGAACAGTCTCCTTTGGCTCAAGGCCCATATGACCATCGAGGTGCTGGGCAAAGTAAGGGCGAGTTTCCAACAACATCGAGTGTTCGCCAAATCGGGAGTCTCCGGGGCCCGGAGCGGCCTTATTGAACAACTCCAGGAATCCAGTCAGTTTTGCATCCAGATTATCGATGAAGTGCATGGCAATCGCTTCGGGGGTACTGGGCTTTTTGGGAGATCCAAACTCCAGTTTTCCGTGGTGACTTGCGACAAGGTGTTGAATCTGCAGAACGATCTCTTCGTCCAGATTCCCCAGTTCTTTTGCAGCCTCATGGATCCAGTTGCAACACATGACGATGTGGCCGAGTAGCTGACCCTCTGGGGTGTAAGTGAACCCGTTTTCGATTCCCAGCTCTTCTGTTTTCGCAATATCGTGCAGAAGGACTCCTGCAATCAAAATGTCTCGGTCCAGCCAGCGGTAATGGTCGCAAACCATGTCAGCCAACTGCACGAGCGAGATCACATGCTCCAACAGTCCTCCCACGTATGCGTGGTGCATCGCTTTTCCTGCCGGAGACAATCTCAAACGATCACGCAAGCCTGGTCTGGCAAGAATGGTGACGACCAGTTGACGTACGTCATCATTTTGGAATGCGGCGACGCGCTCTTCCAACTCGCGTTCAAGCTCAGGGATTTCATGTTTTGTCCTTGGAAGAAACTCGGTGGCTTGTAGCCCAGCCTGATCAGCAGTCATCGGTTCAAGGCGATCGACAATGATTTGGGGGGCTCCCTGGTATTCCTCTACACGCCCCTCGATTCTCAGAAAGGGGCAATTCTGAATATCACGGAACTCTTCCTGGCTGCTCTCCCAACGCATCGCTTTGACGGTGGCGCTTTGATCCCTCAGAGTCATGGGAACAAAGAATTTGCCATTACGAGCCGTCTTCAGGCTGGCATCTTCGACAAGGTAGATCCCCTCGATGCGATCTCCCCGATTCAGTGTTTCCAGTTTTCGTTGACTCAAGGAAGTCCCCTTTCTGGGGCATGATTGCCTCAATCAATGAGTCTGTCCTGATCTGAACACGCTTGCAACCCATGGTGGGACTTGCAGGAAAAGGTTGATAGGGGGACAATCATTCTTCGGAAGAAATGAAACGCCCCCCAAGGGAGGATTACCCGATGGCCGCCATCCGGAATCTCAAACTGCTGACCCCTCTGTTTATGGTGGTCGTGCTGCTGCTGACCCTGTTCTCAACGCCTGCAGAGGCCCAGGTAAGGGTTCGCATGCTCGACGGGAAAATCGTTGAGGGCAGAATCTATGATTTGGGAAATGAGTATCTCGAATTGAGTCGCAGATTGGGGACCAAGCTGATTCTCAAGAGGGAGGTTCTCGGCTGGAGTTCTGAAATCCTCGAAGAGAAGGACAAGGGCGGAATCCTCCTAGTCCTCGAAAGTGGCAATGAGGTTGGGGGAGAAGTCAGTTTTGATTCCGGAACCCGTGAATGGGTCGTGAAGATCAAGCTTGGCAGTGCCCGCTACAAAGATTCAGAAGTGTTGCGTACCATCCAGCCGGATGGAACGACCAGCGACAACCGATTCACGGTTCGCAAAGGCTTCAACGATCGTCTGACCAAAGCGATTCAGGGAATTCGTGAAGGGGACTTGTTGGCGAAAACCGATGGGATCAATTTTATCCAATCCGCAGGATTCTTTGCCTCTCAGGTTCTCGATGAAGAATTGAAAAAGAGTTTTCACCCGGAGTTGAGAAGACTTCAGTTGGACCAGAAATTCAGAATGGCGCTTCCTGCTGGCGTATCCGAATCTCACCCCGGATTCCTCGAGGCTTTGACGACCGGTGAGCCCAGGGATCAGGTCAGTCTGCTCCGTGAAGTGTTGCTGGAGAATGGCACGGATCTTTATCCGCTCCTGGGTCTGTTGCTTCTCGACGAAGGTCAGAGTGCAGAGGTTCGCTCATTTTCCATCGATATCCTGCAAAGAACCCACAGCATCAATGAACTGGTGAAAGCCTGGCAGGTCTCTGTGGGGCAAGCCCAGTTGGCTTTGGCCATCGCTCTGGGCGAAAACGGAATCTATATCGGATTCTCGACACTGTTGGAAGCTCTCGAACTGGAGGAGGTCGCAGCCCGTCAATTGGCGGCGACCAAGTTGGCAGAGTACACCGGTGAAACATTTGGCTTTGAGGCTGAAGGGCCTCTTGAGCAGCGTCAGCAGGCCATCGCCAAGTGGAAAGAATGGTGGGAAACCCACAGATCAAAGATTGAAAGTGTGACGGTTTCTGCCATGGAGGGACGTACTGATACGATTGAAAGAAAACGTTCTTCCGATCTTTGGCGAAAAGGCCTGGTGGCACTGGAAGATGGTCGAGTCGACTCGGCGGAACGCTTTTTTGAAGAAGCGACACTTGCTGATCCGAGTGCCATGGGGCCATACGTCAGTCTGGGGATTCTGCTTTATCAAGAGCGATCCAATTTTGGTGATGCTCTGGAGTCCTTCTCGAAAGCACTGGGTCGTAAGCCGGGGAGTGGTGATCTGGTCAATGAGCGTGCCTGCTACTATCACATCGGCAAGATTTATTCCCTGGCCTTTGACCTGGAAAAAGCACGAGGGGCGCTTAGAAAAGCAGTTCAGCTCGATCCCAACTTTTCTGTAGCCTGGTACGACCTTGGTCAGATCCAGTATGACGAAGCGTTGCTGAACAGTGGAGAGATATCTGATCGGAAAAGCCTCCTCGAGGAATCGAGGGAAACCTTTTCCAGAGGGCTGGAAACCCTCAAGCGTTACCGCGAGGGATTGGTCGTGGTCGACCGAACCAACCTGCCCTTTGACAGCCAGTTGCCTTTCTCCACACGGGATCACAACAGGTCCCTGCGCGAAATTCGTCTGCGGATCCTTGCCGACCTCGGTCGCTTTCGCGCCCGAATCGCTGCGATTTCGTGGATGATTGGAGACGACCAGCGGGTGATCGACGAGTATGAAGCCGCTCGTATGGAAGAATCTCTCAATGAGGATCTTCAGTTTCTGTCCCGCAAGGCGAGGGCCCGTCTCAAGGGAGCCGAGGCTCCCGACGGAGCTGCTCCGGAGTCGTCAGGGACTGGAAGTCCCACTCCCGAGGGGCGCTGAGGCAGGACTGTCTCCTCAAAATTCTCTTTTTCGGGTGATTTTTCAGTCTTTTAGCGCTTCTTGAGGGCCTCTCCTTCGGGTCTCGTTGCACCCCCTGATCCCGGGGGATAACCTGCCCCATCGTCGCATGTACGATTTTCAGATTATCCCTGTCCCATGCGTTTGAACACGCAGGTTCAGCATTTGAAGTCGGTCTGCGCGAGTTTACGGATCCAACAAAACCCGCTCCCCTTTTTGGAGGCTCAGGACTCGTTCCAGAGGGGCCGCCAGCAGAAGTGGGCAGGAAGGAATCACTTTTGAAGATTCACGAATATCAGGCGAAGCAGATCCTCGCGAGGTACGGAATCCCCGTGCCAAAAAGTGAGGTGGCCTTCAGTGTTGAAGAAGCCAAGAAGGGGGCCGAGGCTCTTGGTGAGGGAGTCCGGGTGGTCAAGGCCCAGATTCATGCCGGTGGACGAGGCAAGGGAGGGGGAGTCAAGGTGACGACTTCCACCGAACAGTGCCACGAGGCCATCGAGAGCATCTTCGGGATGCAACTCGTGACCCATCAGACTGGCCCTGAAGGCAAAGAGGTGACGACCCTTCTCATTGAGGAAGGTTGTGACATCGCTCGCGAAATCTACTGTGGACTGGTTATCGATCGGGCAGCGGAATGCCCCGTGTTGATGGTCAGCTCAGAAGGTGGAATGGACATCGAAGAGGTCGCTGCAGAGAGACCGGAAGCGATCCACAAAGCTCCCATCTCTGGAGATGGATCACTCTCGGATGAGGATCTTCAACACCTCGCCACCGCCCTTGAAATGGAGGGCGATACTGCAAGCCAGTTCATGGAGATGTCCCGCAATCTTGCCAAGGTTTTTGTTGAGGAAGATTGCTCTCTCGCCGAAATCAATCCTTTGGTTGTGACGGGCAGTGGTGATGTGATCGCCTTGGACGCAAAAATCAACTTTGACGAGAACGCCGCATTCCGTCATCCCGGTCATGCTGAACTGCGCGACCTCTCTGAAGAGGATCCCCGTGAAGCAAGGGCGGAAGAGTGGGATTTGTCCTACGTCGGCATGGATGGAAACATCGGTTGCATGGTCAATGGTGCCGGCCTCGCAATGGCCACCATGGACATCATCAAGCTTCGCGGTGGAGAGCCTGCCAACTTCCTGGATGTGGGTGGTACCGCCACTGCTGAGCGCGTAACTGAGGCATTCAAGATCATTCTTGAAGATCCGAATGTCGCCGCCATTCTGGTGAACATCTTCGGAGGTATCATTCGCTGTGACCTGATCGCAGAGGGAATCGTCGAGGCCGCAAAGGTGACCAATCTCTCGGTCCCGCTGGTAGTCCGACTCGAAGGCAACAATGTCGCCGAGGGACATCAGATTCTTCAGTCTTCCGGAATCGATATTATTACTGCCGATGATCTTTCAGACGCCGCCGTCAAGGCTGTGGCTGCCGCGGAAGGGAGCCTGGCATGAGTATCATTATCAATTCTGACACCCGGGTCATCGTTCAGGGATACACTGGCAAGAATGGAACCCTTCACTCGGAGCAAATGATCGACTACGGAACCAACATTGTCGGCGGGGTGACACCTGGTAAAGGTGGGACGACACATCTGGATCGCCCCGTCTTCAATGACGTCGCCAGCGCACGCGAGGCGACCGATGCCAATGCCAGTATCATTTACGTGCCGGCAAAGTTCGCTGCTGCCGCCGTCATCGAGGCCGCTGAAGCAGGCATTCCCTTTATCGTCTGTATCACAGAGGGAGTACCCACGCTGGATATGGTCAATGCGAAGGCTGCGGTGAAGGCCGCAGGAGCACGCCTCTTGGGACCGAACTGTCCCGGCATCATTACCCCGGGAGAGTGCAAGATGGGCATCATGCCCGGATTCATTCACAAACCCGGATCCGTGGGAATCGTCAGCCGCAGTGGAACCCTGACTTACGAGGCTGTGCACCAGACTTCCCAACTGGGACTGGGACAAACCACCTGCGTTGGAATCGGTGGAGATCCGATTATCGGGACCACCTTCCTCGACGTTCTGAAACTCTTCAATGCGGATCCTGCGACCGAATCAATCGTCATGGTGGGTGAAATCGGTGGAACCGCTGAAGAAGAAGCCGCCGAGTACATTGCAGCAGAGGTGAAAAAGCCCGTGGTCGGATTTATCGCCGGTCGTACGGCACCTCCAGGACGCAGAATGGGTCATGCTGGTGCAATCGTCAGTGGGGGCAAGGGAACTGCCGATGAAAAAGTGGCAGCCCTGAAAGCTGCGGGAGTTCATGTGGCTGATTCTCCAGCAGGAATCGGACAGACTCTGTCTGAGGTTCTTTCAGCACAAAATTCCTGATCATGAATTCAATCGAAATTGATTACTGAAGAGAGAAGGTAGACATGGCAACGCGCAAAATCGGAGTGATCGGCGGAGGATTCGTCGGCTCAACTACAGCCCAGCGATTCGCAGAAAAAGAACTCGGCGATGTCGTGCTCTTCGACATCGTAGAAGGCATGCCCCAGGGTAAAGCTCTGGATCTGGCGCAGGCAGCACCCGTTTGTGGATACGAGACCGGTGTATATGGAACGAATGACTACGCAGATCTCAAGGATGCGGAGTTGGTCGTGATCACCGCCGGTATGCCCAGAAAGCCGGGCATGGACCGATCCGACCTGTTGAAGGTCAATGGTGAGATCCAGCAAAAAGTGGTTTCTGGAATCATGGAAGTTGCACCGGATGCGACCCTCGTCGTCGTCTCCAATCCCCTGGATGTCATGTGCTACGTGGCTCACCAGGTGTCCGGTCTTCCGAGCAACAAAGTCGTCGGTATGGCGGGCGTTCTCGACACTGCCCGTTACCGCGCATTTATTGCCATGGAACTCGGTTGCTCTCCAAAAGACATTCAGGCGATGGTTCTCGGTGGTCATGGCGACAGCATGGTGCCTTTGACTTCGACCGCTTCGGTCAGTGGTATTCCCGTTCAGCAGTTGATCGCCCCCGATCGTTTGCAGGAACTGGTCGACAGAACCCGTCATGGTGGAGCTGAAATCGTCAAGCTTCTGAAAACAGGCAGTGCCTACTACGCACCGAGTGCTGCGGCAGTGGCGATGGCAGAGTCGATCCTTCTCGACCAGAAAAGGGTTTTGCCCAGCTGTGCTCTCCTCAATGGACAGTATGGCATCGATGACACCTGGGTTGGTGTTCCTGTGGTTCTCGGAGCCAATGGAGTAGAGAAAATCCTCGAAGTTGACTTGAGCGACGCAGACCGTGAAGCCTTGCATGCCTCTGCTTCCGCAGTGAATGAGGGTCAGCAGGAAATCGCAGGAATGCTGAGTCTTGCCTGAGACCGATTCTCGGTGAACTTTAAAAAAGGCCTGCAAATCCGGAAGGATTTGCAGGCCTTTTTATTGTCCGGACTCTGTTTCCTATTCGATTCCGGCCTCGTCAACGATTCGCCGCAAAAGACCCATGTCCTGATTGCAGGCCTTCATCAATTGACTGAAAGCAGCCCTTTCGTCTGGGCCCATGACCCTGAACGCGTCGACTAGATTCTTTTCTGTGGGATTCAGTTTCTCTGTCACCCGAGAGTCCTTGTCAACTTCTGTTTCGATCAGCGCTTCCAGGGGAGGCGGATAGGGTGCGGATTCATCGAGTATGTAATCGGCGGAGACGCCCAAAACCCTGGCAATACGCAGAGCGACGGGGCCTTTGGGCTGGTGAATCCCTGCTTCGATTCGTGAGAGAGCACTGGGAGTCACTGAGGTCATTTCGGCAAGGGACCTTTGGGCCACTCCCCGATCTCGTCTCAGGTTGAGTATTTTTCGTCCCGTTTTCATTCAGGTACCTTCTCTATTGCCGCTTTTCTGACAGCTTCTGCAAGGGAATCAAAGACTGCACTGAGCTAACATGAAAGGGCCTGAAAAGCACTGAACCCGACTTGATCCGCTGGTTCTGAACCGGGGCCCGTAGTACAACGAAGATTGGAATCCACAGAGGATCCCGGCCTGTTTCACGCATCGAGTGCAAGCATGTTTTGTGTCTCGTGTTTTCAGTCTCGTGTTTTGTCTAATGAGACCGGAACATCTAATGAGACCGGAACAAATGAGACAGTGCATGTCATTTAAGTTTATTGCAGTTTCGCAATTCTCACAAGAAGGAGCCCCATGAGTTCGGCCGAGTCATCGTGGTCACCCGGTGAGATTCCTAATGAACTGATTACCGCTCTCGAAGAGTGTGAAAACCCTTTGGTTCTGACTCATATCTATCCGGATGGGGACGCACTCGGATCCGCGATCGCGATTCACCGTCTGTTAAAATCCTCGGGCAAAAATCCACGAACGATCCTAACCCACCCGGTTCCAGAAAAACTGGCCTTCATCGACCATGACGGTGAAGCAGAAGTTCTCACTGAAAACCCACAATTGAACCCTGAGGATCTGGTCGACGCTGCGGATCTGGTGGTGGTCGTCGATACTTCCGCCCCGGACAGACTGGGATTGATGGAACCTGCAGTCACTTCCTCAGACGTTCCCAGAATCTGCATCGATCATCACCTCGAGGGAGCCTACGAATACTTCAGTGCCATTTGGTGTGAACCCGGTTCTCCGGCCACCGGCAATCTGATTTTTGAGGTCTTCCAGCGGATGGGAATTGAGCTGGATCGAGATACAGCAGAGTCTCTGTTTGTTGCATTGGCGACCGATACGGGCTGGTTTCGACACTCCAATGCCGGGTTCAAGGCCTATGAGTATGCTGCCCGGCTGGTGCAATTGGGTGTGGAGGCAGACCCGGTCTATAACCGGATCTTCCAATCTTTCTCCCATGAGAGAACTCTGTCTCTGGGTGATTTGCTCAGCCAGAGTGTCCTGAGCGAGGATGGCAAAATCCTCCATTCCGTCTTCACCGAGGAAATTCGCTCCCGCAGGGGAGTCAGTATGGAGGAATTGGACGGCTTTGTGGATTCCCTGGGGCAGGTCAAGGGTGCCGAGATCGTCTTTCTCGTCGTTGAGATCGGTCCCATGCGTTATAAAGTAAGTCTGCGCTCCCACGGTGATTTCTCAGTCCATGCGATTGCGACCCGTTTTGGGGGTGGGGGGCATGCCAAGGCTGCAGGTTGCCGTCTTGAGGGCACTGAAGTTGAAGTGGTCTCCAGATTGCTCGATGCTTGCCGCGACTTGCTGGGGGAATCGGCGACAGATCCGGCGACGGACCGTGCCTGACAGGAACGGTGTTTCCTTTTCGGAAGAGGTATTGAGGTGTCATTTTTCCTGCGAGAAAACCTGAGTCAGCAAAGCCGGTTTTTCCTGACAAGTCTGTGGGCGTTGGTGCTCATTTTCGGCCTCATCGGTTGTGGGGGCGGAAACACCGCTGTGGAAAAGGCTCCCGAGCCTGAACCCCTGTCCAAGGAAGAGTTGGCCGAGCGTCAGGAGAAGATGCGGCTGGAGCAACTTCAGGACAGTTATGGAAAACTTCTCAATGCAATTCGCATGTATCCGGATCGCAATGAAGAGTGGATCTCCAACCTTGAAAATCTGGTCTATGCCACCGAGGGCACCTCTTTGCACAGCAAGGCGAAAAAGGCTTTGGAGGATCAACTCAAGGTTCGAGAGACCCAGGCACAATCCGATCTCGATCGCTTGAAAGAACGGGTCGAGGCACTGATCGCGGCGGGAGACCCTCTCGAAGCAGAGAGAATCCTCGAAGGATTTGACCCCGATGGAGTCTACGGAGAGACCGCAGCGCAAAAAGGCTGGGAGACTCTGGTTGAAAGCGTGGCAACCCGCCAAAGGGCTGAAGTGGATTTTGATCGCATCACCCGCAGGGCCAGAGCCTTCAAGCGCCAGGAAGAATACGCAAAAGCCATCGGTTTGTTGGCTTCCTACTCTGACGACTACAAGGAGACAGAACAGTACAAGGAAGTTCAGGAGACGATTGCGGAATACCTCGTCGTTTATGAGGAGCAGCGCAAGGCTCGTGAAGCGGAGTTGTCAGTCGAATGGGTGGAGCTGGAAATCGACCAGTATCTCTCCGCATTCAGGGCTTCCGCTTCCGACCCGGACGCAGAGGTCTGGTCTGAAGAGGGTGGGGAGATCGTCGGAACCAACGATTCCGTAGGCCCTGCCCAATTGGAGATCGGCGAAGATACCTGGGAAGAGTACACCGTCGAGCTGGAGATCCAGTTGGTGACGGGAGGCGAAATCAACCTGGGAATCACTGCCGGAACGCGTCCTGGCAGAGCCGTCAAAAACTATGATGTTCAAAGTTTTGAGACCGCTGAGGGTGAGTGGCTCAAGGTGCGCATCGAATTGCGTGAGGGTCTGATCAAGATCACAGACCTCGATACGCTCGATCCCCTCGATGAGGACTCGAGACCCTACTTTCCCATGGGCGGTGTTGCTGTTCTCTTGCGTCCCGAAGAATCGGTGAGGATTCGCAGCTGTCGTTACAAGTTGTACCGACCCAAACCGGGCGAGGAAGACTCCGGAGATGAAGACAGCTCCGGAGAAGACGACGAAGGGTAACGACAGGGCGGTGACTGCATTTGATGCCAGTCAACTAGGGAGCTGGGAGCAGGACGTGGCAAGCCTCGCGGGCATGCTCGTCCATGAGGTCAAGAATCCCCTGTCAACCCTGAATATCTCCTCCCAGTTGATCCTTGAGGAGATGGGGCCTGCCGACACTCCCAAGGAACAACGCACCCTTCGTCGACTTGAAATGATGCAGTCAGAGATCCAGCGCATCGAAAAAATCATCTCTTCATTCCTGCAACTGACAAAACCACAAAAGATGAGCCGCGACTCCATCGATGTCAGCCGATTGGTGGAGGAGGTGATATCGAGGAATCGCGAGGTCATCGAGCTGGATGGTGTCAGCGTGCTGTTTCAGCCCGGATCAGTCAGTTCTGTCACCGGCGATGCTGCTATGTTGCACCAGGCGATCCTTAATCTGATCATCAATGGTTGCTCGGCGATGCCGAATGGGGGAGAACTCTTGGTCAGGGTGATGGAAACCCGTTATCGTGGATCCCCTGCCGTAGTCATCGAGGTGACCGATACTGGTGTGGGGATCACCGAAGAAGCGATCCCGAGAATCTTCCGACCCTATGTTTCCACCACCGAGGGGGGAACCGGATTGGGATTGCCGACCACCCTGAGGTTTGTCAGGCTTCACGGCGGAACGATTCTTGTTGAGAGTGAGCCCGAACAGGGAAGTCGATTTTCCATCATCCTTCCCGCAGAGGAATCAGAGTCATGAGCGACAGTGCTGAAAGTCAACAGAGCGGTGCAGCTAGAATCATCATCGTCGATGATCAGGCTTCCCACGCCGAGATCCTTTCGGATGCACTGGCCGCAGTCGGCCATGACTGCTTCGTTGCCACCACCATAGAGGAAGCCCGGGATCTTCTCCGGAAAAATGGTGCGGATATCGTCATCACCGACCTCGTATTGGGGGATCGCGATGGCCTCGACCTCATTCGTGAAGCCCAGGCCATCGACCCCTTTATCGCCGTGGTTGTCGTTACCGGTCACGGCACCGTAGAGACAGCGGTTGAGGCGATGCAGCTTGGAGCTGTGGATTACCTGCGAAAGCCGGTGGATCTCGCGGGCCTGAGAATCCGGGTCAATCGGGCTCTGGAAGGTGCCGCACTCAAGAGGCGTGCGGAAGAACTAGAACGAACCATCGATGATCGATTCGGCTTCGAAGGCATCATCGGATCCAGTCATGCCATGCATGCCATCGTTCAGAAGATGCAACAGGTGGCACCCACGGATGCCTCGGTGCTGATTCTGGGGGAGAGTGGAACAGGCAAGGAATTGATCGCCAAGGCGATTCACGCCAACAGCCGCAGGAAAAACAATGTATTTGTCCCTCTCAACTGCGCCGCTTTGGGTGAGGGTGTGTTGGAGAGTGAGCTCTTTGGCCATGAACGGGGTGCCTTCACCGGTGCTTCTACCCTGCGCAAGGGCCGTTTTGAACATGCGGATGGCGGTACCCTCTTCCTCGATGAAGTAGGGGACATACCGACCTCTGTTCAGGTCAAATTGTTGAGGGTTCTGGAAGAGGGCGAAGTGGTGAGAATGGGATCGAATGATCCTGTAGCCACCGACGTTCGATTGATCTGCGCGACCCACAGGGATCTCCGTGAGCGCATTGCAGAAGAAAAGTTTCGAGAAGATCTTTTCTACAGGGTTAACGTGGTGACGATCGAGATTCCGCCATTGAGGGACAGGGCGGTGGATATTCCGCTTCTGGTGAACCATTTCCTAGACGAGTATTCACGGATTCATGACAAATCCATCGAGGGGATTTCCAGGGATGCTCTCAGGGTTCTCACCGGTTATTCATGGCCAGGAAATGTTCGTGAGTTGAAGAACGCCATCGAAAACATGGTCGTCACCTGCCCAGGCAAGGTGCTCGAGGTGGAGGATCTTCCCGGCCATATTCGACCGGACGGTGTCGGCGGAAGTGTGGGCAGCTTCCCGGTAGGGACGACGATTCAGGAGTTGGAGAAGGAGCTGATTAGGAACACCCTGCAGGTGGTGGAAGGAAATCGTCGAAAAGCGGCGGAAATCCTCGGAATCGGCGAGAGAACCCTCTACCGCAAGATCGATGAATATGATCTGCGCGAAAAAGACGAAGACCCTGCCAAATAGACAGTTTCGGCCTTGCCTTCCCTCGCGGGGTGTCATTTTGACAGCCAGTCCACTTCGGTTCCCTGGGATGATCCCCTCAAAAACCATGGTTCCTGCCAAAATTGCGCTCTTTTTCCCTAATTGACCTCAAATTGGAACATTCTTTGCCAAGTGATCCCTTGGAGACCGGGATCCCAAAGACCCGGTTCGAGAAGGGAGCCTGAAAATGGGCAAAATCATTGGAATTGACCTCGGAACCACCAATTCAGTGGTCTCCGTCATGGAAGGCGGCGAGCCGACCGTCATTCCCAACCGGGATGGAAACCGCGTGACCCCGTCTGTGGTCGCCTTCACCGAGTCGGGAGATCGGCTGGTGGGCCAGACCGCCAAGCGTCAGGCCGTGACCAACCCCGAGAACACCGTGTTCTCCATCAAGAGATTCATGGGACGACGTCACGAGGAACTGAACAAGGAAGCGGACCTGATTCCCTACAAGATCACCGGTGGTGCCAACGACCTGGTGAAAGTCAAGCTGCAGGGCAAGGAGTACTCTCCTCCTGAGATTTCCGCACTGATTCTGCAGGAGTTGAAGAGCACCGCAGAGGAATACCTGGGTGAGCAGGTGACGGAAGCAGTCGTAACCGTCCCCGCATACTTCAACGACAGTCAGCGTCAGGCCACCAAGGATGCGGGCCGCATCGCGGGTCTCGATATCAAGCGCATCATCAACGAGCCGACCGCCGCTTCGCTGGCGTATGGTCTCGACAAAAAAGGCAGTGAAAAGATTGCCGTCTTCGACCTCGGTGGAGGAACCTTCGACGTTTCCATTCTCGAGGTGGACGAGGGGCTTTTCAAAGTGCTCTCCACCAACGGAGACACCCAGCTCGGTGGTGACGACTTCGATGAAGTGCTGATCCACAGCATTGCCGATGCGTTCCAGAAAGAGCAGGGAATCGATCTGCGTCAGGATCTGATGGCGCTCCAGCGTCTCAAGGAAGCTGCAGAGAAAGCCAAGTGCGAACTCTCCAGCAGAGCCGAGACCGAAATCAATCTGCCGTTCGTGACGGCGGATGCCACCGGTCCGAAGCACCTGCAGATGTCGATTACCCGCGCAACATTTGAGGATCAGGCTCGCGCCCTGATCGAGCGTACACGCAAGCCATGTGAGTTGGCGCTCTCTGACGCCGGCCTCAGTGCCAATGACGTGGATGCCGTGATTCTGGTGGGGGGATCGACACGAATCCCTGCGATCCAGGAGATCGTCAAAAAGATCTTTGGTCAGGAGCCGAACCGTTCCGTCAATCCGGATGAAGTGGTCGCCATGGGTGCCGCCATTCAGGGCGGAATCCTCTCCGGGGACGAGAAGCTGAACGACGTGCTGTTGCTGGACGTGACTCCTCTGAGCCTCGGTATTGAGACTCTGGGTGGAGCGAGCACCAAGCTGATCGAGCGCAATACGTCCATCCCGACCGGGAAAAAGCAGGTGTTCTCGACCGCTGCGGACAACCAGCCTGCAGTGGACATTCACATCCTTCAGGGTGAGCGCGAGATGGCCAAGGACAACCGTACCCTCGGCAAGTTCCAGTTGGATGGCATTCCTGCAGCTCCGCGTGGTGTCCCGCAGATTGAAGTTTCCTTCGACATCGACACCAACGGAATTCTGGAAGTGTCAGCAAAAGACCTGGGAACCGGCAAGGAGCACAGCATCAAGATCACGTCTTCCTCCGGTTTGAGTGAGGATGAGGTCGAGCGTATGCGCCAGGAGGCAGAAAAGTACGCCGATGAGGACAAGGCTGCCCGCGAGTTGGTCGACCTTCGCAATGAAGCGGACACGGCCTGTTACGCCACGGAGTCCAGCCTCAAGGAGTACGCTGAAAAGCTGGAAGATGGTGAAGAGGAGAAGATTCGTGCCGCCATCGAGGCGTTGAAGGAGGCCAAGGATGCCCCGGACGCCACGGCGGAATCGATTCGCGCAGCGATCGAGGCCCTGAATGCCGCCTCCCACGATCTCGCCCGTCGGATGTACGAAGACTCCTCCAAGGAGCAGGCCCAGCAGGGCGCTGAAGGAGCCGCTGCCGGCGGTCCGGGAGGTACCGCTGGTGCAGGCGGAGAGCCCGCAGGAGGCGATGAAGTGGTTGATGCGGACTTCACGGTCAAGGACTGAGCTGCTTTACATTTTCGGAACTTGGAATGGCGGGGCCCAGTGGGCTCCGCCATTTTTTTTGGCTGATATCCCCAGGCCCAACCCCTTCAGAGCCCCCTTGGGGAACTGATCTGCCTTCCCAAACGTCTCTGGTGTTGCAGGAAAAGTAGATTTTCGCCATCCTCATACCAGGGGAATAAAGGGGGATGGGTTCGTCCGTCCTCCCGTCGGGCCTTCGGGAATGTCCCGCAGGTCATTTCGGGCTAAAGATGCGCCACCAAACGGCCGATGTTTGGAGGTGGAGGGACCGATGAACAACCATTTCATTTTTCACGATCTGATTCGCCAAAACATGGAGTCTGAAAGATTCCGTGAACTTCACTGGACCGGCACCTTCGACGATTACATGTCGATCGCTGCGCGGAACCCGGACGTTCTCAGGACTTCGTTTCAGCGAGTCCACGACATGATCGTCTCGTATGGAAGTGAACCTTCGACGCAACTCAATTCGAAGGACGGTCTTCACTGGAAGTTTTTCGATGACCCGGACAATGACGGAGACAATGCCGTCTTTGGTCTGGATCAGCCGATTAACCAGCTGGTGAGTTTCTTCAAGTCCGCTGCCCATAATCTGGGAACAGAGAAGCGTGTATTGCTTCTTCATGGTCCAGTGGGTTCCGCAAAAAGCACGATCGTCAGTTTGATCAAGCGCGGTCTCGAGCGTTACAGCCGTAAGCCGGAAGGCGCCCTTTACACATTCCAGTGGGAAGATGAAAACGGCAACTGGGTTGATTCGCCGATGAACGAGGATCCGTTCTATCTCATCCCGGAAGAAGCTCGTGCGGATGTCATCGGGAAAATTAGTCAAGAGAGTGACGTGCGATACCCCATCGTCATGAAGGGCAGCCTGTGTCCCTTCAGCCGTTGGTACTACAACCATTACATGCAGAAGTACGACGGAGACTGGGAGCGCATGATTCAGCATGTCCGGGTCCGTCGACTTGTGATGTCTGAGGAGGACCGTGTCGGCATCGGCACCTTCCAGCCCAAAGATGAAAAGAACCAGGACTCAACCGAGCTCACCGGTGATATCAACTACCGCAAGATCGCTGAGTATGGTTCCGAATCAGATCCTCGCGCCTTCAATTTCGACGGTGAATTCAATGTTGCCAACAGGGGAGTGATCGAGTTCATCGAGGTGCTCAAGCTGGATGTGGCATTCCTCTATGATCTTCTCGGGGCCAGCCAGGAGCAGTCGATCAAGCCGAAGCGTTTTGCCCAGACTGCCATCGACGAGGTCATCATTGGTCATACCAATGAGCCTGAATACCGCAAGCTGCAAAGCAATGAGCTGATGGAGGCATTCAGGGACCGAACCGTCAAGATCGACATCCCCTACAACACCACGTTGCAGGACGAGGTCAGCATCTACCGCAAGGATTACTCCACCAAGGCGATCCAGCAGCACGTGGCTCCCCACACCCTCGAGGTTTGCGCCATGTGGTCTGTGCTCACACGTCTTGAGGAGCCGAAAAATGCCCAGATCACTCTTGCCCAGAAGATGAAACTTTACGACGGCAAGACGATGTCCGGATTCACGGAAGAAAACGTCAAGGAACTTCGTGACGAAGCACAACGCGAGGGACTTGAAGGTATTTCACCTCGTTACATTCAGGACAAGATCTCGAATGCCCTCGTATCCGATTACAACTACGTGAATCCATTCATGGTCCTCAATGAGATCGATGAGGGTTTGAAGCACCACAGCCTGATCTCTTCTGAAGAGGTTCGCCAGCGTTACAGGGAGTTGCTCTCTGTGGTCAAGGGCGAGTACGAAGACATCGTCAAAAACGAAGTCCAGCGTGCGATCAGTGCAGATGAGGAAGCCATTCAGAAGCTCTGCTCCAACTACATCGATAACGTCAAGGCCTACACCCAGCGTGAAAAGGTCAAGAATCCCTACACGGGACAGTCTGAGGATCCGGATGAAAGATTGCTCCGATCCATCGAAGAGAAAATCGACATCCCCGAGAGTCGAAAGGATGATTTCCGCCGGGAAATCATGAACTACATTGGTGCGTTGGCTGTTGAGAACAAACAGTTCGACTACTCCACCAATGCTCGACTTCAGCGGGCCCTGGAGATGAAGCTCTTCGAAGACAAGAAGGACACCATCAAGTTGACCTCACTGGTCTCCGACGTGGTGGACAAGGAGTCTCAGGCCAAGATCGATGTGGTCAAGACCCGTTTGATCGAGCAGTACGGATACAATGAGGACAGCGCAACAGACGTGCTGAACTACGTTTCCAGTATCTTTGCCCGGGGTGATTCCAAAAACGCAACCTGATCATGAGAGGTCATGCACATGCGCAAGATCGATCCTGATGCCAATCGTTTTCGGAAGATTGTCCGCGGTAAAATCAGGGAGAATCTGAAACAGTACGTTTCTCAGGGAGAGCTGATCGCCCGACAGGGCAAGAAATCAGTCAGCGTGCCCCTGCCGCAAATCGATTTGCCCAACTTCCGGTTTGGTCAGGCTGACCAGGGTGGTGTGGGGCAGGGAGAAGGTGACGAGGGGGATCCCCTCGGTGCTGAGCAGGCGGAGCCGGGCCCGGAAGCGGGAGATCAGCCGGGGGAACATGTCCTTGAAGTGGACGTGAACCTCGAAGAGTTGGCCGAGATTCTCGGAGAAGAGTTGGAGCTGCCCAACATCGAGCCGAGAGGCTCGAGCAGCATTCTCGTTGAAAAGGACAAGTACACCGGGATTACCCGTAATGGCCCAGAATCTTTGAGGCACTTCCGCAGAACCTTCAAGCAGGCATTGCGCAGGCAAATCTCTTCAGGTTCTTACAGCAAAGAGAACCCGGTGGTGACCCCTCACAGGGAAGATCGCCGGTATCGCTCCTGGAACACCTCAAAAGTTCCCCAATCAAATGCGGTCATCCTTTACATGATGGATGTATCCGGCTCGATGGGAAATGAGCAGAAGGAGATCGTCAGAATCGAATCCTTCTGGCTCGATACGTGGCTGCGCAGTCAATACGAAAACCTGGAGACCCGGTACATCATTCATGATGCAAAAGCCAAGGTGGTCGATGCGCATACTTTCTTCCACATCCGTGAGTCGGGTGGAACAAAGATCTCCAGTGCATACTCGCTTGCGAAAGAACTGATTCAAAAAGAGTTCTCTCCGGAAGAGTGGAATATCTATCTGTTTCATTTTTCGGATGGCGATAACTGGGGCGGTGATGACACCACGCAATGCCTCGAACTCCTCAACAGCGAGTTGTTGCCAGCGGTCAACGTTTTCTGCTATGGCCAGGTGAAGAGCGCATACGGGAGTGGGCAGTTCATCAAGGATCTGCGCCAAGCCTACCAAGAGCACGAAAAAGTCCTCTTGTCAGAGATTAACTCACGAGATGAGATTTTGCCGTCCATCAAGACTTTCCTGGGGAAGGGACACTGACATGTTTCATGATCGTGATCTGACTCCCGAGTTGGTCGAGTGGAAAGATACGATTCGTCAGGTCGCCGTTGATTCAGGGCTGGATTTCTTTGAGGTCCTCTTTGAAATGGTGGACTACGACGAAATGAATATGATCGCGGCCTATGGAGGGTTCCCGGTTCGGTATCCCCATTGGAGATGGGGAATGCAGTTTGAGGAGTTGCAAAAGCAATACTCCTACGGCATGGCGAAGATCTATGAGCTGGTGATCAATAATGATCCCTGCTATGCCTACCTCATGCGGTGTAATCCACTGGTGGACCAGAAGCTGGTGATGTCACACGTCTATGGGCACAGCGACTTCTTCAAAAACAACGCCTGGTTCGGCAAGACCGATCGCAAAATGGTCGACACCATTTCGAATCATGCTGTCAGAATCAATCGCTATATCGATGAACACGGTAAAGACACTGTTGAGCAATTCATCGACGTCTGTCTATCCGTGGAAAATCTCATCGATATCCACTCACCGTACTTTTCCCAAAAGGAGAAAGTGACGGAAGAGCAAAGAGCGAAAGAGCGCCAAGAAGCTCAAGGCAACAGAATCCCAACCCGTTCTTACATGGAAGGTTTCATCAACCCTCCGGATGTCATCGAACAGGAAAAGCAGGAGATTCTCGAGAAGATTGAGCAGACGGAACGTTTTCCCCAGGATCCCCAAAAGGATGTGTTGCTCTTCCTTTTGCATCACGGGCGTCTGCAATCATGGCAGCGCGATGTGCTTTCCATCGTCAGGGATGAGGCCTATTACTTCGCCCCCCAGGGAATGACCAAGATCATGAATGAGGGTTGGGCATCCTTCTGGCACAGTCGAATCATGACCGGTGGCATCCTCGATGCGAGTGAGTTGATCGATTACGCCGATCACCATGCTGGAACTATGGGTGGAGGGTCAGGAAAACTGAATCCCTATAAACTGGGCATCGAGTTGTTCCGCGATATTGAGAGACGCTGGGATGCAGGTCAGTACGGCAGCGAGTGGGAGTCCTGTGAAGATGTCCATGGTCGTAATGACTGGGATCTGGGTCACAACAAGGGTCTGGAAAAGATTTACTCGGTGAGATCGACTCATAATGATATTACTTTCATCGATGAATTCATGACTGAAGACTTTGCCGTTCGCCAAAACCTCTACACCTACAAATTCGATCGATCCCAATCACAGTACGTGATGGAGAGTCGCGATTTCCGGGATGTCAAAAATCGGCTTTTGGATCAGTTGGCTAATTCCGGCCGTCCCCAAATCGAAGTGACCGACGGAAATTACGGCAACCGGGGTGAACTGCTTTTGGAGCATCATTGGACCGGAACTCCCCTGAAAATGGATTATGCGAGGCGAACTCTGGAGAATCTGGAGAAACTCTGGGGCAGGCCGGTGCATCTGAAAACGCAGATCGAAAACAAGGTCAAGATTCTCGGCTACAACGGTTCACGCCACGAAGAGCGCAACGAATCCTGAATTCGACCGTTTTTCGGGCCTGACCGGCCACTCTTCTGCGAATTCCCCCTCGGCTCGACTTGAACTTCCGGCCTTCACCTTTGATGATAGAAATTCAGGAATCCGCTGGGTTTCTGCAGTTTCGCCCAGAGAAGGACCAGGAGGAGCCATGCGTCCCGCCCGTTTCGTCACGGCAGCCAGTCTTTTCGACGGTCACGATGCATCCATCAATATCATTCGCCGTGTTCTTCAGGATCAAGGCGCGGAGGTGATCCATTTGGGTCACAACCGAAGCGCAGAGGAAATTGTGACCACTGCCATTCAGGAGGACGCAGATGGCATCGCCGTCTCCTCCTATCAGGGTGGCCACAATGAATTCTTCCGATTCATGTATGACCTTCTGCAAGAAAAAGGCGCTCCCTGGATCAAACTTTTTGGTGGTGGTGGCGGCGTCATCGTTCCTGCCGAGATTGAGGCTCTCCATGCTTACGGAATTGAACGGATCTACTCCCCTGAAGAGGGGCGTGATCTGGGTCTCGAGGGGATGGCTGAAGACATGGTTGCCCGCTGTGGGAACCTGAATGGCAATCCTGTCAGGGGCGAGAGACTCCCACAGCGAATCACCCGAATCGAATTGGGAGAATCAGAAGTTTCCGGGGAACGAAAAATTCCCGTGATTGGGCTCACCGGAACCGGTGGAGCCGGAAAATCTTCACTGACCGATGAACTTTTGCGCCGTTTCCTTCAGGATTTCCCTGATCGACGCTTTGCCATCGTCAGTGTCGATCCCACCAAACGTCGCACTGGTGGTGCACTTCTGGGGGATCGCATCCGCATTAACAGTTGCGATCACCCGAGAGCTTACGTGAGGTCGTTGGCAACCCGATCAAGCGGTGTCGAAGTACCTGAGGCCATCCGTGGTGCGATTCGGGAAGTCAGCCAGGATGAGTTTGACCTGGTGTTGCTGGAGACTTCCGGTATCGGCCAGGGGGACAGCAGGGTGACAGATCTTGCTGATCTCTCTGTCTATGTGATGACCCCCGAATATGGTGCGGCAAGTCAGCTCGAGAAGATCGACATGATCGACTATGCCGATGCCATCGTCCTCAACAAGTCCGATCGGGCGGGAGCACGGGATGCCATCCGTGATATCCGCAAGCAGTATCGCAGAAGCCGCAAGATCTTTGATCATGAAGTTGCCGATGACGATTTGCCGATCTTTGGTACCGTTGCCAGCCATTTCAATGATGCCGGAGTGGAAACCTTCTACCGCTACCTCCTGGAGCATCTGGGGAAATCTGAGAGCAGTTGGGAAGTTCCCTCTTCAAGGCTCAGTGTCGCGGGAGATGACCGCCCGGCAGTGATCCCTGCTGACCGCAGTGGGTATCTTCTCGATATCATCCAGACTGTGCAGGAGTACCACAAAAACGTTCAACGCCACTCCGAGAAGGTCGCTGACGTTGAATCTCTTGATCGAAGTGCCCAGTTGGTGGGAGAAGACCAGTCGCACCCTCTGAAGGAAATGGCCCGGTCTCTGGAAGAGGATCTTCCACCAGAGATTCGACGTCTCCTCGACCAATGGGGAGAGATGAAAGAAGCCTATTCCGGATCAGAGTTGGTTTTCAAAATTCGTGACCGGGAGATTCGGGAGCCTCTGCATGTTGAAACCTTGGCAGGAACGCAGTTGCCGAGGGTTTCTTTGCCCAAAATCGAAGGACGTGGGGATATCACCCGTTGGTTGATGTTGGAAAACCTCCCAGGGCATTTCCCCTACACGGCAGGAGTTTTCCCCTTCCGCAGAAGAGACGAGCATCCAAAAAGGATGTTTGCCGGCGAAGGGCCACCGGAAAAAACCAATGCCCGATTCCATTACCTATGCAAGGGCGAAGACGTTCATCGCCTTTCGACCGCTTTTGATTCGGTAACCCTCTACGGAGAAGATCCTGATCGCCGCCCGGATATCTATGGCAAGGTCGGTGAAAGTGGAGTTAGCATTTGCACCCTCGATGACATGAAGAAACTCTACGACGGATTTGATCTCTGTGCGCCGAGTACTTCCGTTTCGATGACCATCAACGGACCTGCACCGATGATTCTGGCGATGTTCTTCAATACCGCCATCGATCAGCAAGTGGAGAAGTACCGTCAGGAGAAGGGGGCAGAGCCTGATCAGCAAGCCATGGAGGAGATCGAGCAATTCGTTCTTCAGAATGTCCGTGGAACAGTTCAGGCGGATATCCTCAAGGAGGATCAGGCACAGAATACCTGTATCTTCAGTATCGATTTCGCATTGAGAATGATGGGGGATATCCAGCAATTCTTCATCGATGAAAAAGTACGCAACTACTACTCGGTTTCGATCAGTGGTTACCACATTGCTGAAGCAGGAGCCAATCCCATCACCCAGTTGGCGTTTACTCTCGCCAACGGTCTGACCTACATCGAGTACTACCGGTCACGGGGAATGAATGTGGACGATTTCGCACGAAATCTGTCCTTCTTCTTCTCCAACGGACTCGATGCAGAGTACTCGGTACTGGGCAGGGTGGCCCGTCGCCTTTGGGCTGTGATCATGCGTGACCTCTATGGAGCCAACGAACGTAGTCAGAAGCTGAAGTATCATATTCAGACCTCGGGCCGCTCACTGCATGCGATGGAAATCGACTTCAACGATATTCGAACAACTTTGCAGGCGTTGATGGCCTATTACGACCAGTGCAATTCACTTCATACCAACTCGTATGACGAAGCGATCACGACACCGACGACCGAGTCTGTACGCAGGGCGATGGCGATTCAGTTGATCGTCGCAGAAGAACTGGGGCTCGCCAAAAATGACAACCCCCTGCAGGGCTCTTTCGTCATCGAGGAACTGACAGAGCTGGTTGAGCAGGCGGTACTTGAAGAGTTCCGTCGTCTGCATGATCGGGGTGGTGTTCTCGGTGCTCTGGAGCGCCAGTATCAGAGATCAAAGATTCAGGAAGAATCGCTACTCTATGAACACCGCAAACATACCGGCGAATTGCCCATCATCGGCATCAATACCTTCCTGCGTCCAGAAGGCTCTGAGGAACCTGACATGGAGATCGAGCTGCGTCGTTCGACCACGGATGAGAAGGATCAGCGCATCGTTGATCTTGCCGATTTCCATCAGAAGCATTCGGATCAGAGTGGGGCAGCCCTCGAGAAACTCAAGGAGGTTGCACTGTCCGGAGGAAACATCTTCCGCGAGTTGATGTCGACGGTCCGGGTAGCAAGCCTGGGACAGATCAGTGCAGCACTCTATGAGGTGGGTGGACGCTACCGTCGCAACATGTAGCGAGGACGTGGATCAATCCCTGTTGCCGGTGACTTTTTTATCCAGGGAGGCTGATAGGCCGAGCAGTCCCAGGCCACCGATGGAGAGCCAACCATGGGTTTCCAGCCACAGGTGCCCCTCTTCAGCGGAGACCCAACCGAGCATGGGGACCACCAGTGCTACCAGTCCACTGCTGATCAACAGCCATGAAAGGCTGGACAATCTGCCGAGCTTCGTCGGTGGTTGAAACAGGAAGAGAACCAAAACTGCTGCAAATAGGGATCCCGTAGCAAGGTGAAGAACCAGCGGGTATCCACGAAGGTCGATGCCCAATGGAATCCCGGGTATTGAGCTCAGCATCGTCAGGATCAACAGGGGGATCAGAAACCGGTGCCAGCGATTCATGGTCGGTTTCCTTCCATGGCCTTCAAAAACCAGCGCAAAGACGCGAGAAGAGCCAGTGCCCCTGCTCCTGTGAAGAACACCTTGGCGAGATCGCGGGTGGGAAAGACCCATTTCCAGAAGTTCCAAAGCGATGAGTCGAAGGTAGCCAGTGCAATTGGTTCGATGTGTCGGGTTTGTGAAATGGTTTCGGCCGCAGACACGGGAATCAGTGGGGTGGGTTCACTGACGAGGACAGGCCACGGCATTTCGGGGGCATGGCAATCGGTACACCCGTTACTACCCAGAGACATCGACGCAGGTCGAACCGGATGACCCAGTTTCCATTGAACCGGCGCTGCAAAATCATTGGAGAGGGGTTTCAGTTGATCCCCTGGTGACCTTTCCCAGGCGTGGCCTGAAGTGACCAGGGCAGATGGGGATTCCAGCTGACCCAGAAAAGCGGAGAGGCTCCGCTCAGCCCTGCCGGGGTCATCGTCGGTGCCTTCAATTTTTTCCAGAAGGTCTCCGCGAACCCGCAGTGTTCTTCTCAGGGGGGTTCGCAGATCTCCGGGGGGAATCACTGCGGCAGACTGACCTTCTCCGGAAGTCTGAATCCAACCCTCAGGCCATGCCTGATAGTGGGGGGCCCAGCGATTCTGGTCATCCTTCAACAGGATTCCTGAAAAGATGGTGGGCGGGTCTTCAGCCTTTCGACCTTGTTTGGCGATACCCAGATCGTGGGCGCGGGAGGTCCAGACAGACATGCCCTCTTCCCCCTGTGCAGCACCAGAATGACAAGCCGTACACGTCATCGCCTCAAGGTGAAAAGGGGGCAGCCCCCGGTGCTCTGGTCGTGGGGCAGAGACCATCACCGGATCCCCTTGTGGGAGATGACAACCGCGACAGGAGAGGGCCTCGACCGAAACTCCACTGGGATGGATTTCCCCATCCTTGCCCCGGACAACATGATGGTCGATCCCGGCCCTGTGACAGTCGACACAACTCATGCCAGCGGCGAGGTGAACATCTCCTGCATGAGTCCAGCGGGGGTTCTCTGCATTTTCTTCTGCGGGGGTCACCGTATGGCAATGAAGGCAGGCCTGGGGACCTGCATCCGCATGCAGATCGAGGACAACCCTGTTTTGTGAATCAAATCGGGTTTCCGACCGCGATCCGGATAAATCGAAGAGTCCTGCAGCAACGAAGGGGGCGAGATCCGATTTGCCATCCTTGATCAGTTTGCTTCGTTGCTGAAAATCATAAGCGCCCTGCAGGTGACAGATCAGGCAATCGGATGGTTGTCCGCTGATGGAGTGGTGCCCACCGGCATCGAAGGGGCCCTGCTTCTTTCGCAGGGATTGCTGATCGAGGTCAAGGTCTTCCACCGTCGCCAGGCCTGGCCATAACCGCGAGTGAAATGGCCAGCGTGTTCCACTGCGGGAGTCGATCAGAAACCAGGGTTCTCCTGCAGGACCGTCCGGTCCTTTTCCTCCATGCAATCCCCCGGAAGCACGTTGAACATCGTGGCAAGGGGCACAGGTCGCTTCCATGTCCGGAGTCTGGTGGGTCTCACCATTTCCGGAGATCACCTGCCCACGGGCATCCCGCAATTCGATGTGATGTACATAGGTTTCGGGTGAACCGCTGCGCTTCCAGCGATCATCGGTGGATTCCTGCCCACTCAGAAGTGTGGGTAAAAATAAACAGGTCAGAATCAGCCAAAAGCGCAAGGAGATCATTCCTTTTCCACCGATGGAGTGGGTTTCACCGGAACACGCAGTTCCTTGAAACCATTCTTCAGTTTTCTCTGAATCATGGAGACCTTCGGATCCCACCAGTACTGAGCGTCAGTCGGAATTTCAGCGGGGCGAACCAGACGGAAACCGACATGGAAGGCATCCGTACACCACCAGACACTCTTCGGGATCTGTGGATCACGCTTCTGCCATTTGGAGGTGGAAGCGGTTCGTGCTGCGGATCGGCAGCGATCAGCATCATCCTGCCAGGATCCTCCGCGAACCACGGCGGGCCAGACTTTCTCTGGCCAAACTACGGCTTCAACGTTGCTCAATATCTTTCCAGATCGGCCCGAGTAGGTTTCTGCGGAGTAGCGATCGATGGTCCATTCAGCAACGTTTCCATAGAGATCATGAATACCCCAGCGATTCGCTTTCAGGGTACCCACTTTCCGATAGCCGGCTCCCAGTCCTGGATAACCGAGATCTTCATCTTCGTATTCGCTGTTGTCGAAGATCCAAGCGTAATCGGTCAGCTTTGAAGGGTCATCTCCAAAGGAGTAGGCGGTTGCCTGACCACAGCGAGCCGCATATTCCCACTCTGCTTCGGTGGGCAACCTCAGAAAGTGCCCCGTTTTTTTGGAGAGCCACTTGGAAAACTGCATTGCGGCAAATTGGGTGATGTCTGCGACAGGGTATCCACCACTGGTTCCCAGTCCTTCCATGATGGGACGGGCATCCTGTTCCCAGAGAGGAGTTGGAATGCTGACCGCATCCGCCCACACTTCTTCGGAAGTATCAGTGGGATCGAGGCGGAGGTCCTGGGAGATTCGGTACTCATTGAGAAACTGCTGATAGAGATCCCAGGTGACTTCGAACTTCATCATCCAGAATGGCTCAGGCTGAAATTGCCAGACCGGACCCTCATCCGATTTGCGATCGCTCTCACTTTCCGGTGATCCGATTTGCATCGTTGCCGGGTAACCGGTTTCTCCGACAGGGATCGCAACCCATTCTATTTTCAGATCCGTTCCAGGAAGTAATTCCTCATAGGATTGAATCGGTTTTCCCGGTGTCGAATCGTCGGGGGCGGTAGTCCATCCCAGAGGAGTGAGGTGGAGGGCCATAAGTAGAGTGATCAGCAAGATTGCCCTTTCTTGACACAGATTCGATCTGGGAATCCGGTCCTGGAGTCCCTGTCGGTCTCCAACAAGTCTTAATCGCCATGATCCAAGGGGGGTGGGGGGTGATCCCACCCTCTCTTGCGGCTAAAAGTAGAAACATGATGGCTTACCCGGAAACCGACATCCAGAGTTCAAGCATTTCTTCAGAGTCCGATCGGCTGGGCCATCAGTGCCCATCTCCGACGATCAGGAATCCTGTGCCGGGATATTGGCTGTTGGGATTGCTGGTTTTCGGTCTTCTCACCGGGTGTGCTCTCCAGAATCCGGTGACCCCATCAGATGTTGGGGCTGGCGGAGAAGAACCTCCGCGCACCGAGTATCGCCATATTGCCATGGGAACTCTCTTTCGGATCGTGGTGGTGGGGCACTTTCATGGTGATCCGGAGAATGCAGTCAAAGAGGCTTTCGCCCGGATCGATGAAGTCGAGAAAGCCGCTTCAGACTGGAACAGGGAGAGTGAAATCCGCACCTGGTGTCGATCCGCTCCCCATTCCGACCCGGTTTCGGTGAGTGCAGACCTCGCCCTGTTGCTCCGTCACAGTTTCGACATGCATGACCTGTCGGAAGGGCGTTTCGATATCTCTCTGGGATCCCTGACGCGTCTTTGGCGGCGCTGTTTTCTTGCAGGGCGATTGCCCTCGGAGTCAGACCTTGAACGGGCATTTCGCCATACCGGAATGAACTTCATCGAATTGAAAGGGCGAAAGGCTCGGCTCACCAAAGGGGGAGTGGGTCTGGATTTGGGAGGAATCGCCAAGGGATATGCAGTGGACCAGGCATTGCAGCTGATGATCGACAGGGGTTATTCCCATACCCTCATCGATGGCGGTGGAGACCTGGCTTTCAGTGCCCCTCATCCCGACTCAGCAGGTTGGCGAATCGTCCTGCCCTCAGGTCCAAGAAGATTCAAGTCTGCGGGAGCTGTGGCGACCAGCGGTGATTCTGAGAAGCACGTGGAAATTGAAGGTCGCAGGTACAGTCATATTCTCGATCCGAAAACTGGCCTGGGGTTAGAGGAGTCTCCCGTTGTGACCGTCGTGGCTTCTTCGGCGACGGTCGCCGATGCCTGGGCAACGGCGTGCTCGGTCCGTGGAGGCTGGCCCCCCGCAGGCAAGTCAGAAATGAAGGGTATTCCTCTCGGTGTGGAGAAAATCTCCGTATCCGGAGAAGTGGAGAGTTGGGGTAAGTTTCCGGATCCTGTTGCGCCCTGAGGGGGAGCAGTGCTGGTGAATAGGCCAGAGGGTGAGTACAATTGAACCTTCCGGGGGCTCCGGAATTTCAATCCGCATTTTGACCGAGAGGATGTCCACGTGACGAATCACAAAAAGGATGCCGAACTCCATTCTGATGATCATCCCGACCAGAAGCTCGACCGTCGTACTTTTATGGGAACGACCGGTGGACTCTTGGCAGCCCTTGCGTCCGGTGGATTGGCTTCGAACTCTGTGCAGGCCCATGCGACCGGGGTTCACAACTCCGTGGATGATGTGATTCGTGTTGGCTTGGTCGGATGTGGTGGCCGTGGAACCGGTGCTGCCACCAACGCCCTCAACGTGGAACCCCGAGCTCGCATCGTCGCCATGGGCGACCTGTTCATGGATCGCGTCGAAAATTCCCGTCAAAATCTGCTCGATGGCGATCACGGAGATCGGATCCAGGTATCCGAAGAGATGATGTTCTCCGGTTTTGACAATTATGAAAAGGTCATCCAGAACTGTGACGTGGTCATTCTGGCTTCCACTCCCCATTTCAGACCCCAGCAGATCGAAAAGGCTGTGGAAGAAGGGGTGCACGTCTTCGCTGAGAAGCCGATCGCAACTGACGCCATCGGTGTCGCCAAAGTTCGGGCTGCGTGTGAAAAAGCCAAGGAGAAGAACCTGACAGTGGTCAGTGGCCTTTGCTATCGCTATCAGAAGTCGAAGCAGGAGACCATCGACAGGATTCACGACGGGTCGATTGGTGACATCATCAATCTCCAGTGCACCTACAACACGGGAGAACTCTGGTACAACGGACGCAAGGACGACTGGACCGACATGGAGTACCAGATCCGCAACTGGTACTACTACAACTGGCTCAGTGGTGACCACATCACCGAGCAGAGTATTCACAGCATCGATAAAATCATGTGGGCCATGAAGGACGTCCCCCCCAAGAAATGCACCGCCAGCGGCGGCCGCTCTCGCAGAACCGAAGAGAAGTGGGGTGATATCTACGATCACTTCAACTGTGTCTTCGAGTGGGAGACCGGGGAGAAACTGTTCCACTCTTGCCGCCAGTGGAGTGGTGCTGACGGCAATGTCAGTGACTTCGTTTATGGCACCCGGGGAACTGCCGCCATTCAGGCAAATAAAATCTCCGGCGAAGTAAACTGGCGCTACAAGGGGTCTGGGGATGACCTCGATATGTACGATGCGGAATGGGCCGAGCTGTTCAAATCATTCAAAGGGGAGAGACCCCGAATCAATGATGGTGAATACATGTGCAATAGCACTCTGGTTTCCATCATGGGGCGCATGTCAGCGTACACCGGCAAGTCCCTGACTTGGGAACAGGTGAGCGAAAGCAAGTTGGATCTTTGCCCGCCGAGTTATGAGTTTGGTGCTGCACCCGAAGTCGTCATTCCGAAACCGGGTTCAACCGAATTCATTTAATCAAAAGACATCAGGGCCACCCAATGGGTGGCAGTGACCCGCTAGGCTCCCGCGACTCTGTTGCGGGAGCCTTCTTTTATTCAGGAGGACGCACTGGAATAGTGACGCAGTGCAAAGTTCCAGAAACTGACCATCAGCAGGAAAAAGACCGCGCTGATACCGAGTGTCAGGGCAACCAGTTCAAGGCTGGGGCCCTCAAAGAGAACTCTGGCCGGGATGGCCGCCATCAGCAGCAATGGGAAAACAAAGAGCAGGATTCTGCGGGTCCACTTTGGATAAATCTTGTCAGGCCGTTCTCCCAGTTTGGTGGTGGAGAAAAATGCGTTCGTCAGCCCCCGATTGGAATGAAGCCAGATCACAGGAATCAGGAAGAACATTTGCAGTGTGTAATGGAGAAGGGCTCCATTAAGGAGCAGGAACAGATACCAAAGCAGATTTGTCGTTGGAATCGGTTCCGGATATCGCATGAGGGCCCAACCCAGCAAACCACTGGCAATGACCAGATTCAGAAATGAATTGGCGGCAAAATCTCGAAGACTTAGGAAGAAGAGCGACGAAACAGGCCGAACCAGATAGTAGTCGAGATCTCCCTTGTTTACGTAGATCGGCAGCCACCACAAATTATTGCTGAAAACAGTCATGTGGATGGCGTCGACGAGAAGGAATCCGCAGACAAAGACCAGAGTCTGATCAAAATTCCATTCTCCGAGAATTTCAGTGTGCTGGTAAATCACCATGAAGAAGGCGATTTCCACAACATAGAAGATGCAGTCCATGATGATTCGGAACCAGAAGTCGAGGCGGTACTCGAGGGATCTGCTGAAGGAAAAAGACAGGAACTGCCGGTACAGCCGCAGGTAGCGCATCAAATTCCCACCCCCGTGTACCTCAGGGTTCCCCTGCGCCAGACCGGTATCAGCAGTAGCAGAAAGAAGCCGCACCAGATCAGACAGGAGACGATTCCTGTGATCCATTCCTCAATTCCCACCTTCCCGAGTAGCACCAGCGTCGGAAACTCAAAGAGGTAGCGGAATGGCAACATGTAAAGAACCGACTGCATCGAATCAGGAAAGAGGGACAGGGGAAAAGTGGCTCCCCCGATCAGCATGGTGACCATTCTCATCATGACCGACAATGACCACACATTGTCCGCCCAGAATGCCACCATCTGCGGCAATAGCCCCATCATGAAAAAGAGGAGGTGAGCACAAAAGATGGAGGGGAGGCACATCAGAATGCCGGTCAAATTCAGGTCGACAGTGGTGGAGCTCTCCATGAAAGGAATGATGAGCAGAGCCATCAGCACACTCTGGAAAATGTCAGGGAATATGTTTCCCAGCTGTTGGGCATACTTGGTGAAGCAGTAGTTACAGGGATAAACCAGAAAGCGACTGAGGCTGCCGTCATAGATTTCGGTTGCCACGGCCATCTGCAGATCTCCCCCGCGCACCACCCGTCCTGTCAGAAAGACAAAGACACCGTAGGCCAGGATGCCCTGCAGATCCCAGCCGGCGACGATGTCTTTGCCTGACTCGGCAAAGATGGCGGTCCACAGGGCCCAGATCACCACCAGCTGAACGATCAGGGTCAAGATCATGGTGATCCAGAAATCAACCCGGTAACTCAGGAGGCGGCGGGATTCAATCGACATGAGGTGCAGGAAAAGGGCCGGGTTCATCTTTGGGGTTTTTCGTTTCCACCCATGATGAGTTCTATGATCTCGCTGATTTCGGGGTCAGCAATCGACAGATCCTGCACAGAAAATTTTCGCAGGATTTCTGCAGCTGCAGAAGTGACCTGATCCCGCGGTATTCGGAGAATGATGGTCCCGGCTTTCTCTTCCATGACTTTCCCGATTCGCTCGAGATAATCCTTGTCTACAGCTGCCGTTTCTGCCCGGTTCAAATGAACGGTCAGTTGTTTATAAGGGGCGTATTCGTGGATGACTCGTTTGAGATTTCCATCGTAGACCAGCTCTCCCTCGCGAATGATGATGATGCGTTCGCAGAGTCTCTCAATGTCTTCCATGTAGTGGCTGGTGAGAATCATCGCAGGTGCATGGTCTTGACGGTAGGAGAGCAGGAAATCTCTGACCGCTTTTTGAGTAGTGATATCGAGTCCAATGGTCGGTTCGTCGAGGTAAACGACTCGGGGAGAATGGAGCAGTGCAGCGATCAACTCCATCTTCATGCGTTCTCCCAATGAGAGGCGCCGGATTTGGGTATTGAGCTCGTCTTCCACCTGAAGCATTTCGGTCAATCGCTTGAGGTTCGATTCATACTCCGGTCGCGGGATCTGATAGATCTCCCGTAGCAGTTCAAAACAATCCGCCCCTGGGAGATCCCACCAAAGCTGGGCTTTCTGCCCCATGATCAAGGAGATTTGTCTGCGCAGATCGTTGTGTTTGTCCCATGGGTTGTAGCCGAGAACCCTGGCTTCCCCGGAGGTGGGGTGGACGATACCCGAGAGCATTTTGACGAGAGTGGTTTTGCCGGCCCCGTTGGCCCCGATCATGCCGACGATTTCGCCTTCTCCGACACTGAAATCCGCACCGGCAACGGCGACCTTGTCGACGTACTCGCGGCGGAACAAGGATCGAACCGAAGCGAGCAGTCCAGGGGGCTTTTGATGGATTCGAAACACCTTGCGCAGGTTTTTGACCTCGATCATCGCTCCAGCAGCCCCCTTCAGCTCTCTGTACGCAGGGTAGCACGACTTCTCCGGTAAAAAATATTTTCAAAATTTCCTGTCCGGTCTTCGCAGATTCTCTGATTCCAATGATGGATTCTCTTGGGCTCCCCGGTTTTCGGGTAAGGGAATCTCACCATTTATCGGGAAACGGAGTATCAGCTTTGACTCCGGAGAAGTCGCATTGCGGGCGATGGCAGTGTCAGGGTTCCAAATTCCTGGCAGGCCGATCTCGCATGCCTGATCCGCAGTTACTGAACCGCTTCCCTGATCGGTGTTCAGGGTAATGCAATCCGTAGAGTGCGGGTTGTTACCAGTCGTTTGCAGTTCCATGGCTCTGGATCTGTTTTATCACTCCTCTGAGAGGGGGATCCCATGGGTTTTCCGAGAACCCTGCTGTTCTGGGTGTTGCTGGCGAGCTTCACTCCTTCTGTTTTTGCGCAAGTATTGGAGTCTGGAGATTCGAAGACGGCTAAAGCCGACATTCTAATTTCTACCAAGACTGGCCTCGCGAGCATGATCAGCGGAAAAAATCAGGGGATCCTACCGATTGAAGCCGATCCCAATGACCCTCTCGCGGTATTCAAGACCTATGGAGAGGCTTTCGGAGTCAAGGATGCCATCAATGAGTTGGTTCGCATCGAAACCTTCAAGGATCACCTGGGTCAAATCCATCACCGGTATCAGCAAGTTCACAGGGATATCGAGGTTTTCACCGGACGACTGATCGTTCATCAAAATGAAAAAGGCGAGTTTCTGGCGGTCAACGGTGATTTCTATCCGATTCGCCCCGGTGTTCCCACTCAGCCGCTGATCTCTGTTGAAGAGGCCCAGTTGCTGGTTCAGAACGAGTTGGGTCTCGTCAATCCGGTCTTTGGAGAAGCTCGACTGGTTCTGGTTGACCCCGGGTGGTACGGCGATCCCAGCCCGGGACTGGTGAGACTCGCCTACAAAATGAGTGCTGCGGGTGATGGCTTTTTTGCTGAATACGTATTGATCGACGCGAGGGACCGAAGCGTCTTCGACCGATGGCCTGCGGTTCATTCCGCCATCGACCGCAAGATCTATGACGGATCGGGCGGGTCACTTCCCGGAAATCTGGTGAGGGGTGAGGGGGCGAGTCAAACCGGTGATCCTGAACTCGACAATCTCTATGATTTCGTCGGTGATTTTCATCAGTTCCTGCTTCAGGGGTATGGTCGTGACAGTATCGATGGAGCGGGAGCTCCCCTGGTGGCAACGGGGCGTTGGAGTGCGGGAATCTGTCCCAACGCCATCTGGAATGGCAGCGGAACCGCTTATTGCGCAGGGCTGGCAACCGACGACATCGTCGGCCACGAGTTTGGTCACGGCCTCGTCGATTACACCGCAGATCTGATCTATCAGAATCAGTCGGGACAATTGAATGAGTCCTTTGCCGATGTCTTCGGTGAGTTGATCGATCTCTATAACGGAAATGCCTCAGAAGCGGGCCCCCCTGGGGGACCGGCATGGCCCGGAAGTGGAGTTTCCGGGACAGATACTCCCAATACAGCGAGAAGTGGTTGTGGAGATGGATCGGTACGCTGGTTGATGGGGGAAGACAGTTCACTCGGAGCGATTCGTGACATGTGGTCTCCGACCTGTGCGGGAGATCCGGACAGGGCATTAAGTGCGCTTTATGAGTCGACCTGTTGTGACCCCGGTTTCGACGCGGGCGGAGTCCATTTCGGATCCGGTGTTTCCAATCATGCGTTTGCCATGTTGACGGATGGCAAGACCTTCAATGGAGTCACGATTCAATCATTGGGCCCCATCAAAACCGGTGCCATCTGGTATCGCGCTCTGAGTGTCTACCTGACGCCGGCTTCAGGGTTCAATGAGGCCTACAACGCTTTCATTCAGGCAGCCAATGATCTGGTTGGCTCCACGCCACTCGATCCACGCACAGGAGCTCCGTCATCCAGTACGTTTACTGCTGCAGATGTGACCGAGGTGACCAACGCTCTTACGGTTGTGGAGATGAATGCCAGTGGAATCTGTGCATTGCCTCCAGCACCCGCCAATGATGACTGTGCGACCGCAGAAGTGATCACTCCAGGATTGCATGCCCATGACAATCGGGGAGCGACCGACAGCGGAATCGTTGCCGACGATACACAATGTTCAGCAACTTACCTTGGGCAAGTTTCCAGAGACATCTGGTACTCCTTTACACCGGTTCAGGATGGAACGATCACCGTTAGTACTTGCAACATCGGCGGCTTCGACACCGATCTCGTGGTCTACACCGGTGTCTGCGGTTCATTGGTTCAGCAAGGTTGTAACGGGGACGCTTCGGGTTGTAGCAGTTTCACCTCGATTCTTGCGGATTTGCCAGTCACCGGCGGGACCGAGTACCTGGTTCGCCTGGGTGCTTTTGGAACCAGTGGCGGCGTGGGTGAATTGGAGTTGGTCTTCAATCCTGGCGGTGGAACCCCCATCGAGGTCTGCAATAACGGTGCAGACGATGACGGCGATGGAGCCATCGATTGTGCGGATACAGATTGCAGCGCCGATCCGGCCTGTTCCGGAACTCCCGTGGAAGATTGCACCAATGGGGTCGATGACGACGGAGATGGAGCCGTTGATTGCCTGGATTCCGATTGTGTCGGGGCCCCCGGCTGCAGCGGAATCGCCGGTGATGAATGCAATGATCCCATCGTCGCTTCGGCGGGCCTCAATGCAGTGGATACAACTCTGGCGACCACTTCCACGGATGCCTCTGATCCTACCCAGTGTTCCGGCACTTTCTTGGGAGGCTTCCATTCAGATATCTGGTACAGCTTTACCCCTGCGTCAGATGGTCTTTTGACCGCAAGTCTTTGTGGATTGATCAATTTTGATTCCGACATCGCCGTGTATCAGGGAGCGTGCGGATCTCTCTCTCAAATTGCCTGTAACGGAGATACCCCCGGTTGCGCAGGCTTGTCTTCAAGGGTCACGGACGTTCCAGTGAGTTCCGGTGTTGAATACCGAATCCGTGTAGGTGGTTGGAATGAAACTGCCAACGGAACGGGTGATCTGGAATTAACTCTGAGCAGCGGCAGTCAGGAAAACTGTCAGAATGGGACTGATGATGATCTGGATGGCCTGACAGACTGTGAGGATCCCGATTGTTCCGCTGATCCGGGTTGCATTCCATTCCCGGGTGACGAGTGCACCGATGCATTGCCTGTGTTTGAGGGGCTGAATAGTCTCGATACCAGCGGTGCCAGTGACAGTTCAGAGTCAGTACCCGCATGTGGTTCTTTCCTGGGTGCAATGTCCAATGATACCTGGTACCAGTATGTTGCCTCTGCCACAGGAGTGTTGACGGTTTCTGCATGTGATATGGGTGCCTTTGATTCAGGTATCGTGATCTACAGCGGAAGCTGTGGCGCCCTGAGCATGATCAGTTGTTCCGGTGAAGGCTGTAATCCCCTTGCCGCTTCTGTTTCAGCGAGTGTGAATGCAGGACAGCAAATCCTGATCCGTTTTGGTGCAGCGAATACAGGTCAATCGGTGACCGGAAACCTGCAAGTGACCTTGGAGATTCCTCAACCGGAGGATTGCCAAAATGGAATCGATGATGATCTGGATGGTCTGATCGACTGCCTCGATACCGATTGTTCCTCAGATCCGGTTTGTACATGTGATGCCATCACCAATCTGACCTGTTCCCAAACTGCGGGATTGGCCGTGGATCTGGCCTGGAGCAATGGAGAGCTTTATCAGGAGATTCAGATCACTCGCAACGGGGCGCTTCAGGCGGTGCTTTCCGGCTCCGATTCCTCATACACTGACAATGGTGGAAGTGCGGGCAACCGGGTCTACTCGGTCATTGGAGTTTGCGCCCAGAATGAAGCGACTGCAGTCTGTGTCATCGATGTTCAGGAGCCGTCCGGTTTCTCGATCGTTGCACCCCAGGTAACCGCCAGCTTTGATGGCGTGACCGGTGTCGGTTCAGTGAGCGTCGATCTGTCGGTCGCTGAAGAAGCCACCAACCCCGGGTTCCCCAATGCGACTCAGGGTTTCTCACTTTCCATCGCCAATGACCCTGCATTGATCCAACCCGTTTCTGTGCAGCCCTCGGCTCTCCTGCAGCAACTCAATGGAAGTTCGGGGCCAGATTTCTTCACGGAAGGGATCTTTGCCGGGGGGATCACTCTTGGTGTGGTCTACTCCTTCACGGGTCTGGATGTGATTCAGTTCACTTCGGAATCGTCGGTGGCCAACATTTCATACGACACTGTCGCGGGGAATCTGGCGGGTCAGGTCGATCCGGTCCAGACCGCACTGACATGGTCCGAGAGTGTCGGTCCGAATCCTGTGGAAAACATTGTCGTGGTCAATGCTGCGACGGTCCTTCCCGTCGAGGTTCACGGGTCGGTTACCCTGGAGCCACAGTTGGGGGGTGTTATCTCCAGAGCAGATTGCAATGCGGATGGCAGTTTCAACATCGCAGATGCGGTCGAGGCCCTGAATGGTCTCTTCAACAGTGCACCCATCGATTGTGTCGACGCTTGCGACGCCAATGACGATGGGCAGTTCAATGTTGCAGACCCGGTGTTCACCCTGTCGGCCCTCTTCAGCAACGGTGCCTTGCCACCGGCACCTTTTGGTGTGTGTGGAGTCGATCCCACTGAAGATGGTCTCACATGTGATCAGTTTGCCCCCTGTCCCTGATTCTCATACAGGTGAGCTGACAGACCCCGTGGAGCGGATTCCGCTCCACGGGGTTTTTTTGTGGCTGCGGATCAGCACCTTTGAGGGCATATTTCGGTCAATTCCCTCCTGAATGGCCCTCCGGTCCGCTTGCCCGTGGGGACTGGTCCTCCTACGATCCAATATGGGAAAAAGAGGGTCACCCGGACTCTTCCGCATGAGTGATCCGGAGAGACCGAAGGGCGCATTCGTCGCCCATTTTCAGCATTTGCGCAGGGGTAACGATCCCCGGGGAAGTGAGATCCAGAGATGAGCAGTGACGCTGTCTCCATCGTCGAAAACATCCAAAAAGTGACCGTCGTCGGGGCTGGAACCATGGGCAATGGAATCGCCCAGGTTTTTGCGTCCTCGGGGTATCCAGTCACCATCATCGATCCCTTTGAGGCTTCCCTCGAGCGAGCCCGCGGGGCCATCGATCACAGTCTTGGCAGAATGGTCAAAAAAGAGAAGATCAGCGCCGAAGATGCCCAGGCGATTCTGGGGAGGGTCTCCTTTGAAACCTCCATCGCTTCTGCGGCAGGATCCCAGTGGGCGGTGGAAGCGATTCCTGAAGAGGAAAAGCTCAAGGAAGAGGTGCTTTCCGGTTTGGACGAGCACGTGGAAGCGGGCGGAGTCATCGCCAGCAACACCTCATCCATTTCGATTACGCGGCTTGCGAGTTACACCCAGCGCCCCGAGCGGTTCGTCGGCATGCACTTCATGAATCCGGTGCCGATGATGAAACTGGTGGAAGTGATTCGCGGGCATAAAACCGAAGATGCGGTTCTTGAGGCGACTATGGAGTTGTCCCGTCGTCTCGGCAAGGAGCCTTGGCAGGCAGAGGACTACCCGGGATTTGTGGCCAACCGGATTCTGTGCCCCATGCTCAACGAAGCGATGTACGCACTCATGGAGGGCGTCGCGACGCGGGAATCCATCGACGAAGTCATGAAGCTCGGTATGGGTCACCCCATGGGCCCATTGACCCTTGCAGATTTTGTTGGCCTCGATGTATGTCTCAACATTCTTGAGGTTTTGCATGAAGAGTTGGGAGACCCCAAATACCGTCCTTGCCCGCTCCTTCGCCGAATGGTGGCCGCAGGAGATTTGGGCAGAAAAACCGGGCGTGGTTTCTACGACTACTCCGAAAAATAGAAGCAGTTGTAAGGAGTTCGGATGCTGGAAAGTACCGGAACCGAAATTGAATCTTCCGGAAGACTGGGAGCGATTCTCGGAGTCTCTGTTCCTGAGACTCATCGTCAGATGTATGCAGAAGCCAAGCAGTTTGCCGATGAAGTTCTGATCCCCGCGGCCGATCTTCACGATCGGGAGGAGTCCTTTCCCGAGAGCCAGGTGAACGCTCTCGCAGAAAAAGGCTTCCTCGGAATTCTTGCTCCGGAGCAATATGGGGGAATGGGCCTCGACAATCTGGCTCTGACCCTGGCTCTGGAAGAGATCAACCGCGGTTGTGCCAGTACAGGGGTCACCCTCTCGGTGCACAACTCTCTGCTCTCGAGTCCGTTGCTTCACTTTGGGACCGAAGAACAGAAGGAGCGCTTTTTCCCCGGTTTGGCTTCGGGAAAATCCCTCGGCGCCTATGCCATCACTGAGCCGGATCATGGTTCGGATGCCCTCTCCATTGAGACGACCTGCCGCAAAGAGGGGGATGAGTGGATCCTGAACGGTACGAAAGCCTGGATCACCAATGGTTCCCGCGCCGGGACCATCATCACTTTTGCCACCATGGACCCTGCATTGAGATCGAAGGGGATCAATGCATTTGTCGTCGATCCATCGATGCCCGGTTTCTCGGTCGGTAAAAAGGAATTGAAGTTGGGCATCAGGGGATCTGACACGGTCCAGCTCGTCTTCGATGAGATGCGTGTGCCAGCTGCCAATCTTCTGGGTGAAGAGGGGCAAGGCTTCAAGATCGCCATGCACACTCTCGATGGTGGACGCGTGGGAATCGCTACGCAGGCTGTGGGTATTGCCCAGGCCTGTCTCGATGCCGCTGTGGAATTCGCAGAAGGTCATGAAATGTTTGGCCGCCGCCTGGCAGACAATCAGTTGGTCTCTCACAAGATTGCTGACATGGCCACACGTATCGAGGCATCACGTCTGCTCACTTTGCGCGCAGCGATGCTCAAGGATGCCGGTGCTCCACACAGTCGTCAGGCTTCGATGGCCAAGTTGAGTGCATCCGAAATTGCCAATGATGCCGCACGCATGGCACTGGAAATTCATGGAGGGGCCGGCATTGGTCGCCAGTCTCCGATCGAGAGACTTTTCCGGGATGCAAAGATTTGTGAGATCTACGAAGGAACCAGCCAGATTCAGCGACTGGTGATCGCCCGTCACGTCAGGCCGGATCGCAGTTAATGCCGAATCCTCTACTGGAAAAACTGGCCCAGGGAATCCTTCAGGGACAGCGACGTGATTTGGCGCAAGCCATCACCGCCGTTGAGACCGATGAGAGTGCAGCGGATGTCTTGCTCTCGATTCTCCCACCCACATCCGGGGCTTTTCGTCTCGGATTGACCGGTGCCCCCGGGGTGGGGAAATCCACTTTTATCTCACAGGTGGTTCCGAGGCTGGTTGAAGCGGGCTCCAAGGTTGCGATTCTCGCAGTCGATCCAACCAGTCCTCTGACAGGAGGAGCCCTGTTGGGGGATCGTGCCCGCATGGTCAAGGACATGGGCGAAGCCTGTCTTTTCCGGAGTCTCGCAAGCCGTGGTTCCACCGGAGGAGTGGCGGGGTGCACCGATCTCGCAGCAGAGATCCTGGCCCGGGCCGGCTTCGACATCATTCTGATTGAAACTGTGGGAGTGGGCCAACTGGAGGTGGAGATCGCCACAGAAGCGGATCAATCCTGGTTGCTTTTGTCCCCTGAGGGAGGCGATGCCATCCAGTTGCTCAAAGGGGGTGTCCTGGAAGTGGTTCATCGGGTGATCGTTCACAAATGTGATCGTCCTGGATCCGATGATCTGATGCGTTGGGCGGATGAAGCCGCCCGTGATCAGCACTCCCCGGCTCCCATTGCTGTCAGCAGCCAGTCCGGTGAAGGGCTGGATGAAGTGGTGGCAGAAATTCGCAAGGCTGCTGAGGGTCAAAGACAACAACCGGACACTGATCGGGAAAAATCCCGCCTGCGTAGACGATTGATGCGCAGGGCTCACCAGGAATGGATCAAAAAAGGTCTCGAGAAGGCGGGTGGAGATTCCGGTATCGATCGTCTCGTCGATGACGTGATGAGCGGTCAGATGGACGTGGGTGCAGCCCTGTCCTCGATCCTCAAGTAATCGATGCTCAAGTAACAGGAGAGGAACAGCCGTGATTCGGTTTGAAGAACACCATCAGGAGATTCGCGAAATGATCTCCGACTTTTCCGATGAAAAGATTGCACCCGGAGCGGAGCACCTGGATGAAACCCAGGGGCTTCCGAAGGAGTCCATCGCTGAAATCGCTGAACTGGAAATGCTCGGATTGACGATTCCTGAGGCACATGGTGGAGCTGGCCTCGACCTGTTGAGTGCATGTCTGGTCGTCGAGGAGATCTCCCGGAACTGTGGTTCCACCGGAGCAATCCTCTCGACACACCTCTTCGAAGGTACCGCGGCCATTCTTCGCCTGGCGGATGATGCGGGCAAGGAGCGCTGGCTTCCTGACATGGCGAGCGGAAAAACCCTTGCTACCTTTGCCCTCGCGGAGCGAGAAGCAGAATCGGATGCCTCCGCCATCGATGCCTCAGCAGGTGCAGAGGGGGATGGATTTGTGATTCATGGGCGCAAGACCTGGATCATGGGTGGCATGATGGCGGGGTTGACGACCGTCATCGCCCGTCGCGGAGAAGAAAATCTGGAAGATCTGGGTGCATTCGTGATCGACCCCGAAGTGGATGGTTGCGAGCGTGAGCCGATGGAAGATCTGCTGGGTTTGCGTGGGGCTGGATTCTGCAACATGAACCTGAATGGTGTCATGATGTCAGCGGATCAGCACCTCAAGGGGAGCCGTGAGGGGTGGTCTGCGATCACCAAGGTGATAGATACCGCTCGCCTCGGTGCCGCTGCCGTCAGTCTCGGTGTAGCCCGTGGAGCCATCGCCCATGCCCTCGAATATTCCTCCCAGAGAAAAGCCTTCGGTCGTTCCATCGATCGCTTCGGTGCGATTCGTGCCATGCATGCTGAGGCAGCCACCGCCGTCGAGGGGGCACGTCTGTTGCTTTGGCGTGCAGCTGGCTTGATCGATGCCGGAAAGTCTGCAGGACGTGAAGTTTCGATGGCGAACCTCGCCGCCAAGCAGGCCTCTTACAAGGCCACACGGGATGCTGTTCAGATCCTTGGCGGCAATGGATACAGTCGTGAGTACCCGGTAGAGAGAGCGTATCGAGACGTTCAGGCTCTCGTTCCCTTCGGTGGTGGTGAAGATCTGCAAAAGATTCTCGTCGCCCGTTCCATGGCGGGAGTGCGTTCATGAGTCGTGCAGTCATCTGTTCTGCGGTGAGGACGCCGATCGGCAAGTTTCTGGGCGGACTCTCGGAGCTGAGCCCCGCCGACTTGGGCGTGGCAGCGGTCAAACCGGCGTTGGAGCGGGCGGGAGTGCCTGCGGATCGAGTCGGTGAACTTCGTTTTGGCTGTGGGCGACAAGCAGGAGGGGGTCCCAATGTGGCCCGGCAGATTGCTGTTCGCTCCGGGATTCCGGTGACGAGTACTGCCGTCACCGTCAACATGGCGTGTGGATCTGGTCTGCTGGCGGTGATCGAAGCGCGGGATGCCATCGAACGTGGTGAGTTTGAGGTGGTGGTCGCCGGTGGCACCGAGAGCATGTCCCAGTTGCCCTTCTACATGTTGGGGGCTCGCAAAGGCTACAAGCTGGGCCAGGGTGAATTGGTCGATGGCATGTATCGGGACGGCTTCCATTGCCCCATGGCAGATCAGCTGATGGGTGCAACGGCGGAAAACCTCGCCGAAGAGTTCTCGATTTCCCGTGAAGAGCAGGATGCCTATGCGGTTGAGACCCAGCAACGGTGTGAGCGTGCCCGCGAAGCGGGACACTTTGAGAGCGAAATCGCTGCTGTGGAAATCCCGGGTCGCAAGGGGCCCACGATCATCGCGAAGGATGAGCATCCCCGCGATGGTGCCAATCTCGAATCGATGGCCAAGCTGAAGCCGGTCTTCAAGAAGGATGGTTCGGTTCATGCTGGAAACTCTTCGGGAATAACTGACGGAGCCTGTGCCCTCGTCGTAGCGAGTGAAGAGGTGGCGAAGGCTGAAGGTTGGCCGATCCTCGCAGTTTTGGGTGCGTCTGCCCGTGGTGGTGTTGAACCGCATCGGATGGGAATGGGACCCGTTCCGGCGATTCATGCACTGCTGGAAAAGACCGGTGGATCACTGTCCGACTTCGCTGCTGTCGAAATCAATGAGGCCTTTGCGGCTCAGGTTCTCGCCTGTTTGCGTGAACTGGACATCGACCGGGAAAAGCTGAATCCCATGGGAGGGGCCATCGCTTTGGGTCATCCCATCGGTGCCACGGGGGCGAGAATTCTGACGACTCTCGTGCATGGTTTGCACAGGCAGGGCGGCGGAAAAGGGTTGGCCTCTCTCTGCATCAGTGGCGGAATGGGGCTCGCGCTGGAAATCGAAGTGCTTTCCTGACATCCTCGGGATCTACACAGGAGACGAGATAGAGGGAGACCGATGATCTTCAGATTTCCAAAAAGAATTTTCGGGGTGCTTTTGATCATTTCAGGGATGGTGATCTTCGAGTTCCCGGACATCATCCAATATGCACTGGCCGGTATGCTGGTTTTCTCGGGAGTGATGATGCTGCTTGGTTCCTTCGCGCAGCCGGGGGGCCCGAACCCTCAAGAATCCCGTGGCACGGAGGCCGAGTTCCGCAAACTGGACGAATAGCCTCAACTCTTCTGGTTGTCGATGAGGATCAATCGGCGAATCGCCTCGTCTCCCGGAATCTGATACGGCTCGTCCAGCGCAACAAACAGTTTGCGCTTCCACATCAGCCCCTCGACCGCAGCCAATTCTTCATTGGCAGCAGGACCTTTCCACAGGAGTAACGGCCCATAGTAGTTGTGGGTACACCATTCGAGGAGTCTCTCGACGGGACCGACCGCCCGAGCGGTGACCAGATCCACCTCCTTGCGATGGGCGCGGATCCACTCTTCAAAGCGGCTCCACACACACTGAACCCGGTCGGAGAGGCCCAACTCGTCGACGAGTTCCTGCAGAAACTCGATCTTCTTTTTTCGGGAATCGAGGAGGGTGACCTTCAGGTGGGGGCAGGCGAGGGCGATGGAGAGTCCCGGGTATCCCGCTCCTGTTCCGAGATCGAGAACGTGATGGAAGAGGGTTTCGCCACCCTCCGCCAAGAGTGGCAAGGCTGCCAACGAATCAGCCGCGTGACGGATCGCCATCTCTTCAGGCTCGGTGATACGGGTCAGGTTCATCACTTCATTGCGCTCGCGGACTCGCCATGCGTGAAGGGCAAGTGCCTCCCTGGCAAAGCCGGGGGCAAAGGGCCCCAGAGCGGCAATAAAGCGATCGCTGAATTCGGAAGAAGTGAGTTCCATCGTTCCCAACCTGAATTTCTGTGCTTCCCTTGCCCATGGCGCTTCGCTGTCCTTGGGCAACCGATTTGCAAAGGGTACCATGGAAAAGGAGAATTTCATTTGAAGGAGCCGAAATGAGCGACACCCGAAGAGTTTCAGCAAGTGGTTTCCCCCTGGATCCGTTACCGGCTGAGGTACTTCAGGCCCGAGTCGGGGCCCTCACTCCAGAACAACACCACGTGACCCAGAAATCCGGTACGGAAGCTCCATTCTGCGGTGGCTTTCTCGGTGAAAAAGAAGCGGGGGTCTACTGCTGTGTCGTGTGCTCCCTGCCATTGTTCCGATCTGAGCACAAGTTTGATTCAGGAACAGGGTGGCCTTCTTTCTTCGACACTTTTGACAGGGAGCATGTCGCAGAGAAATCTGACGACTCCCATGGAATGATCCGCGTTGAAATTTGCTGCGCACGTTGCGATGCCCACCTGGGTCATGTCTTCCCAGACGGGCCGCCGCCTACCGGAGTTCGTCACTGCCTGAACTCTGCTTCCCTTGAGTTTCTCACTCTGGACAAGGAGATCCCTCTCATGCCTGATTCACCCGAAAACCCCGAGCAGGGATTGGCGAGCGCCTACTTCGGCGGCGGCTGATTCTGGGGAGTGGAGGATCGCTTTGCGGCCCTCGATGGTGTCGTCGACGCCGTCTCCGGTTACATGGGAGG
>CAJXMG010000019.1 GCA_913056395.1 uncultured bacterium
GTGAGATTGCCTCCCACCTTGCCAAAATGATCGGTAAAGGTTTTGAGACGATCGTGCAACTGGGACGATTCTTCCCAGATCTTTTGTGCATTTTCGGCCAGCTCTTCCTGTTTCCAGTAGAGGGCCACTGTTTTCAGGAGCGCGATGAGAGTGACCGGCGTAGCGATAAGAATCTTGTTCTCCATCGCCTCCTCCTGAAGATTCGGTTGGGCAGCAAATGCGGCCGCAGCCACCGATTCGATCGGAATGAACATCACCGTAAAATCGACTTTGCCGCCTACCACAGAAGGATAGTCACGCTTGGCCAGTTCCAGCATCGTCGTCCGCACCACTTTTCCATGGGCATCGAACTCTGCCTCGCGTTCAGCCGGATCGGTCGATTCCATCGCCCGGTTGTAAGCAGCAAAGGGCACCTTGGCATCAATTGGAATCTTGCCTTTGCCAGGCATGTTGACCACCAGGTCAGGGCGCTTGCCTGTCCCCTCCTGATCCTGAAGCGTGAAGTCACAATGCTTGGTCATTCCTGCAAGCTCGCAAATATTTTCGAGGGCCATTTCGCCCCAGCGACCGCGGGTTTGCCCCGATCCCTTGAGAGCGGTCGAAAGCGATGCCGCCTCCGCCCCCACCTTGACCGTCTGTTCTGCGAGCAGTTTGACCTGTTGATCGAGAGCACTGAAAGATTCGTTTCTGGACTTCTCAATCTTCCGCTGCTGCTCCTCAAACTTTTCCATCTGCTCACGGAATGAGAGGAATTGCTTTTCGATGGATTCATGACGCTTTTCCAGCTCGGATGCATGCTTGGACTCGGAAACACCCAGCCTCTCCTCGGCATGCTTCAAAAACTGATCGCGGTTCTTTTCCATTTGATCCGCCGAAAACGCCTGCATGCTCTCCTTCAGAGACTCCCGATCCTCTCGCAATTGCTGCAACTGGGATTCTGCCGCTTCCTTTTCAGAGGTGGCGCGCACCAGGTTTTCCCGAGCCGTCATGACTTCTGCCTGCTGACCAGAGATTTCTTCCCGGAGACTCGCTGCCTCAGCCTGATGGTGAGAGACTTCCTCCCGGAGCCTTGCCACTTCTTCCTGCGCCGCGTCGACCTGTTTGGAAACAAGGCTGCGGGCGACGAAAAAGCCGACCAGAAGGGTTACCACCGAGATCAAGGGCCACACAAATTCCACAGAGCCTCCTCCAACACCGGATTCTCCCGGTTACCAGGGCGTACGATTCTTCAGACTAAGGTCTATACGGGGCGGGAACCACTCCCTGACAGATCAGGCGAGGATGACGTCAAGAAAACCCTGACCCCACTTCTCCAGCTTTTTCTGGCCTACACCGGAGATCATCGCCAACTGGCTCATGGTTTGCGGTTTGAGCTGAGACATCTCAACCAGGGTGGAGTCGTGGAAGATGGTGTAGGGCGGCACTTCCAGCTGGCGGGACAGTTCCAGTCGGTGCTGACGCAGTCGTTCGAAGAGGCTTGCCTCCATGGCATCGAGGCCCATCTCCTTCTTTTTGCGACGCTTGCGGGTGGCTTTTTTGACCAGGCGATCCTTGCGGAAGGAAAAGGTCTCTTCTCCCCGAAGGACCGCGCGGCAACGGGGATCCAGCGAGATGCCGTTATGACCCTCGAGATCGATGCGCACCATTCCTCGGGAAGCAAGTTGGCGAAACACCGAGTGCCAACCGGCTTCATCCAGCTCGGTGCCGATGCCGTAGACACTCAAGTGATCGTGACCAAATTTGGTGACTTTTTCTGTGGGGTTTCCCAGCAATACATCGATCACATGGGCTTTGCCGAATCTCTGCCCCGTCTTGGAGATCGCTGACATCAACTTCTGGGCGAGCACCGTGCCATCGGTGACTTCTATCGAGCCGGAGCAATTGTCACAGGTCTGATCTGATTCAGAACAGGAGTGCGCCTCTTCCCCGAAGAAGCGCAACAGGCTCGCCCGCCGACACTCGGAGGTTTCACAATAGGCGAGCATCGCATCGATCTGATGGCGGCGGATCTGCTTCTGTGCCTGATCGATCTCCGCTTCCGCCAATCGACGCTGGGCCATCATCACATCCTGCCAGCCGTAACAGAGCCAGCACTCAGCGGGCAGGCCATCCCGTCCGGCACGGCCCGATTCCTGACTGTAATGCTGGGGACTTTCCGGCATATCGAGGTGAGCCACATAGCGAACATTGGGTTTGTCGATGCCCATGCCGAAAGCCACCGTTGCGACAACGACGACGCCTTCCTCGCGCTGGAACAGTTGTTGATTCTGTGAACGCTGCTGATTGTCCATGCCCGCATGGTAGGGAACCGCCCGGATCCCCTCCTTGCGCAACCAGACAGCAGTGTCCTCCACCTTTTTGCGTGAACCGCAATAGATGATGCCCGCTTCGCCGGCATGACGATCCTTGATGAAGCGGAGCAGCTGTCGTTTGGGCTGGTCCTTCGGCTCCACCAGATAACGCAAATTGGGACGATTCATGGAGGTCGAAAAGAGATCCTCTTCCGACATATCCAACACACGAAGGATGTCCTTCAGGGTTTGCGGATCCGCTGTCGCCGTCAGGGCGATCACCGGAATCATCGGATAGCTTCTTCGAAGAACACCCAGTTGTTGGTATTCCGCCCTGAAATCGTGGCCCCACTGGCTGATGCAGTGGGCCTCATCGATGGCGAAAAGACCCGGGCGGAATTTTTCCAGATCGCTCATGAATCCATCGAGCAACAGTCTCTCTGGTGCCAGATAGAGGATCTTGATCTCTCCCGCATGCAACTTCGCCCACACCCGACGCCGATCGTCCGGATCCATGGAAGAGTTCAGTGCTGCAGCTTTAACACCCGCCTGAGTCAGGGCGTCCACCTGATCCTGCATCAGTGAAATCGTTGGAGTGACGACGACGGTCAGTCCCTCGCGAATCAATCCAGGGATTTGGTAACAGAGGGATTTGCCTCCCCCGGTGGGCATCAGGACGAGAGCGTCTTTTCCGGTGACGACCCGTTCGATCACCTTCTCCTGGGGACCGCGGAAGGAATCATAGCCAAAGACTTCCTGCAGAAGGATGGATGCGGCCTCACGGATGGCGTCGATGGGAAGATCGTCTTCGGAAGAGGAATCCGCTGGAATCTCTGTGACTGTCCCCGACACGCTGGGCCCCTTCCCCTGTGTTGCATAAGAGGTACCGGGATAGCCGAGGTTCTGACCCAGATCAAGGTCGGGGCGGGTTCAGATCCGAATCAGGGTGATGAATCAGGCCCTCCCGATCATCGAAAGGGGCCCGCGAAGTCAGCGCTGCCAACACCCAGCCCCACTCATGTCGCCGACCACTTTCACACTCCACCGCAGCCAACCCCCGGGGGTGCCACTCCCAGATCGCGTCCTGCTGCCAATCAATTCCGATCCGGATGGAAGAATCGAGACTGTGGCCAATCCGGGCAATTCCCTCTTCTGCCCAGGATCCATCGGCAGCGGAGCCGGTTCCCTCACAGATCTCTTCTCCAGCAGCCCTCAGTTGCCCAACCAATTGCTGATGCCGCTGAAGGTTCTCTGAGTAGTCCAAAGGTTGAGATCGGGGGTTCCATGCCGTGATGACATGTACCGGTGAATCAAAGGGGAAAGGGCCCTCACAAACGCCGCGATCTGCAGGATGGACTGCCCATGCTTCTCCCGACGGGCTGACGATCCGCAACCATGTCTTTCTCCAGCCATCGACGGGGAATGAAACGTTCATTCTTCTCCTTCATTCAGTTCCACGGGGCATTGTGGTGATCTTATTGCGAAATCTGCAACCCTTTGGAAAGGTCCCCTGCTGGAGGGGTTGCCGGGGAACCTCCCGAACCGTTACGATCTGGTTCGCTGATTTGGCTGAGTTCAGACGATTGTTGGTTCAGCCCTCACACTCTTTGATGCACTTGACCCCTGTAATACTGCCGACTGGAGGCCACCCATGTCCGAAAACTCTCACCCCTGGCAACAGTCCATGCCTGAAGACCAGTTCACTCGCATGCGCGATATCCTCGCCGCACCCAGCCCTGTGGGGCTTGAGGCCGCGATGACTGAAGGGGTCCTGGCTCCGATGTGCGAATCTTTCATGCCGGAAGGCTGGAAGCTGCATCGTTTCCGCGGCAACGCCGGTGTCGTCCTCGACACCTGGCCGGACGCCCCCGAAGGAACGTTGACGGTGATGGCCATCGGTCACGCCGACAAGATCCGCATGCAGGTGAGAAGCATCGGCGAAGACGGCAAGATCTGGATCAACAGCGACTCCTTCCTGCCGATGACCCTGATCGGTCACGAGGTCACACTCTTCAGTGAAGATCCCGACAACCCGGGCAGTTTCCGCAGCCTCACCGGAGGAACCGTCGAAGCCCTCGGAGCAATCCACTTTGCCGAACCCGCCATGCGCGATGGTTCCAAAGGCATCAAGGCCAACCAGCTTTACCTGGAGTTGCAGTTGAGTGGCGACGATCGCAAAAAGCAGGTCGAGTCCCTCGGCATTCGCTCCGGTGATCCCCTTCTGCTCGACCGTCCGATTCGCCGCGGCTTCGGCCCCGACAGTTTTGTGGGAGCCTATCTCGACAATGGTCTCGGTTGTTTTGTCGTCGAAGAAGCTGCACGCCTGATTGCTGCCGGGGATTCGCTGAAGAATGTCCGCTACCTCGCCGCCTTCGCCGCCTACGAAGAGATCGGCCGCTTCGGCAGCCGCGTCTTCGCCGGCGAAATGAAGCCGGACGTCATCATCGGCGTCGACGTCAACCACGATTACGATGCCGCACCGGGAATTGGTGATCGCCGCTATACCCCCCTGAAAATGTCATCTGGAATGACCCTTTCTGTGGGTGCCATCGCCACCGCCAGCCTCAATGCCATGATTCAGGAGGCTTGCAAAGACCAGGGAATTCCTTTCCAGGTAGATGTCTGCGGTCGCGACACCGGCACCGACGCCATGGCAGGTGTGCTCGCTTCCGTCGATGCCGCTGCCACCAGCATCGGCTTCCCGATTCGCAACATGCACACCATTTCGGAGAGTGCTCACACGGGAGATGTCCTCGCAGCGATTCACGCACTGGAAGCCACCCTGAGAAGGATGGATGCACAGGGCTACTCTGCGGATGATTTCAGAAGCTCCCACCCGAGACTCGATCAGGTGACCCCGGTTTCCCACGGACAGTAAACATCTCGACCCGGAACAGGATCTCCATTGACCTCCATCATCCTCATCCTCGCTATGTTCAGTGGAATCAACGAGGATGAGGGTGAGAGGTCTGCCGAGATTCGACCCGCAGATCTCCTGCAGAATCTCGATCACCCCGACCGCTGGCGCTGGATCCCTGAGGACCGCATGCCGGAGGGGAATCTCGTCAAGCGCCTGTTGGTGACCTCCTTCGTTTCTCCCATCTTCTTCTTTGACAGCGATGTCGGAGCGGGAGGGGGATTCGGTGTTACCGATATCGATTTTGGCAACAAGCGTCGCCGTCAGTTCGCCAATACCTGGATCACCTACACCACCGAGGGGCAGCAACGCTTTGCCTTCTCCTGGAGAAAATGGTTGGCTCACCAGGACTACCCTGGCCGGGGCAGCTTGCAGGGGGACCGCGATTTCTTTGGTATCTCTCTGGAGAGATCGAAAACCCTGACCAGCCGTTTTTTCGGTTTTGGTGCCGACACCCTTCTCGATCAGGAGTCCTCGTACAGCCGGGAGACCAATTCCCTCGGTCTGGGAATCCAGAAGTCTTTACCCAAGACCGGTGGCAACTGGATCTGGAACTTCAATCTCTTGCTGCAAACCGATGACATCTCTTCGGGAACGGTCGGTGACGCACTGGACATGACCGTGGCTTATCCGGAGGTGGCTGCCGGTTCCGACGATTTCGGTGCGGTATGGATTAAAGCGGGGATTCGCCATGACACCCGTGATGCCCAGCACCTTCCCTATGAAGGCCACTCGGTGGGCATCTCATTCTTTGGCTGCCCCATCACTTCCCAGGATCTCGCAGGTGAAGAATTGGATGGTGGAGTGGTGACCACTCTCTCTGGAACCTGGGTCAGTCCTGTCACCCCCCTCTTCCATTCGGGTGGAACTCCCACCGCTGACCACCCTTTGATCGACTCGATCGCCACTTCCCTCAGCATCTCCGGAACTTCCGGTGAAATCCCCTTCTGGGCGTTACCTTCTATTGGTGGCAGTCAAATTCTTCGTGGAAGTATTGGTGGCCGCTGGCGTGATCGACACGCGTGGAATGCAGGGTTTGAGTGGCGGCCATGGATCTTTACGGATGAGATCCCCATCTATCGCAAGATTCGCCTCGAACGTTCTGGCATCGCCCTCTTCTTCGACGCAGGGTCTGTCGCCAACTCCTTCGATCAACTCTTCTCTGAAAAAGTTCACTACAGCTACGGAGTAGGCTTCCGCTTCACTTTTGAAAGACAGGCGCTGTTCCGTGCAGATCTTGGCCGATCAGATGAAGGCGAATTCAATATGAGCATCCGCTACGGTCTGCCCTTCTGATCAGGATACTTCCACTTCCATCTCTGAATTATTGTTGTGGAAAAGGGCGACTTTGCCATTCTAGCGGAGGGGATGATTTCCACAGAAGGTTCAAATAGCTATCAACGCTGATCAATATTTCAGCAATCAACCTAGAAAGAACCACCTCTTATTCTTACTCCTTCTGTGCTGTAATCGATCGTCCTCCATCGAATACTGAAAGTGTCCAAGTTTAGTAAAGCGTTCTTGATTTCGTTTATTTTCGAATAGGAATCCATCTCAAATTGAAGCCCCGGCATCGATGACCAGAAAATGGCACTTGCTGCAACCCGGGAAATCACTTCTTCATTTGCTTTTCCTTCAGCAGAAGGTTGCCGATTGGAACTCCCCCGCTGTAGCTGTTTGGAGGCCTTGAGTTCCAAGTCAAAACCACTTTCTCACCGTGAAGTGACTGTAGTTTTTCCATTGTGAGAGCGGTGGATTCCCCTTCTTTTTTGATTTTTACCCTGGAAGGCATTCCTGAAACCCAGCCAGTATCGGTGATTTTGAAAAGTTTTTCCCCGGCATACAAAATTTCGTCGGCGATTCCTTCACCAGAACCATCACCTGTTTGCAACTGAGGTGGTCCAGGAAATCCTGCAGAATCTTTATCTTGCTTGCTCTTGATTTGCCGCACTTCAAATTCACCTCTTCGGGAATTGTAATCCCACTTTAAATCATCAAAATTTTTCTGGATGAAAACGTAGTCAGGGTGGTCCAGCCAAGTTGTCTTCAGTGCGAATACCACTCGTTTATTATCAGTTTCTACAACCAGATATACCTGCTTACCTGGGGCAAGATCTTAACTCTTGAGTCGCTCAAGAATGACATCCGCCTCCATACCCTTCACACCTTCACGATTCAAAAACAAAGTTGGCGGCAAATTGAGGGCTCTCTGTGGCCCAAGGCTTTCAATCGAAAAGTCCATAAAATGGGACAGACCAGCCTTCCCAAAATTTATTCCATTCATGTCACTATCAAACTCAGCAGCAAGGAGTGGCTTTCCCAGATGAACGAGACCGATAGATTCTGTCTGTACAGAACTGCCCCCTTCAACAGGTTGATCCACTTTCGTCGCAACTGAAATTTTGAATGCACTTCCCGCAGAAGTAGGGACTAGCCAGGATATGTAGATCGTAAAAACTGCGGGGAATAACACCAAGCCGATGAAAATGACTGCTACGAGAGATATCCAAATTTTCATAATGTCCCTCCAGTGGAAGAGATCCCCTTCTTGGTAAAGCTGATGCGGTTCCAACTAATGTCATATCGAAAGCTCTCAAAACTGGTGAGATCTGCTTTGAGTTCATCGATGACTTCAGTCTTTCCCATATCTATATGCAAACCTGGCGCAGAAGGCCAAAGGTATGCCCTCTCACCTACCCAATCTCCTGAGGAATCTTTCCAGGCGGCGATCGTTTCTTTGCAAAACCATCTATCTGAATAGATCTGACCCGCAGATAACCCATCTTCATTTTTATCAGGTCTTTCATTAGCGGTTTCTTTTGCTCGATTGAAAAATCCAGTCGACGAAGTCAACGTGGGTTGAAACACCAAAGCCCCTCCATAAAGCGTCTGATTAGATTCAGAGTACCAAATTGGGATCTCCTTCACAGGCTCGTCAGAAGCCTCCAGCAGTTTCAAAAATTCAACCTGAGATCGCCTTGGGTTCGTCGTCCGGTAAGGGCTTGAGTATTGAATAAACAAGCCGGTGGGATCGTCTCTCTGTGAAATCTTCAATCGGTGTGCGACTCTTCTGCCTTCGCAATCTATCAATAAATAGATGGACCTCCCTGACTGCAGAAACTCACTACTCATACTCTCCAAATAATCCTCCATTGACATCCCGGAAGATTTACTCGATTTCTTTTCTGATTGAAGAAACATCTGAGGACTTAAACACAAAAAATAGTCTTCAAAATGCGGCAGCGAGAGCTCTGTGAATACGACTTCTTCGTCATCCACAAAACTGGCTTTCAATAATGGGGGACCCAAGTGAACGGTACCAAGTTTAGAAGTAGTGATCGTCGATCCGCCCTCAACAGGAGCGGGCGTTTCATAAGTGATCGAGATCATCATCGACGAATCTTTTGAAGTACATCCACCAATCAAAAGTAAAATCGCCAGTGATGTAATCAGAAGAGATAGCGAACTGCGATTCATTCTCATCGACTCAACCTCATCGGTACTCAGCTTCTTCGCTACTTATCGTCATAGGAAAGAGACTCAATGATGGCGGGGTTGCATTATTGTATCAGAACATGACTGGCAAATAAGAAGGAATCTATGATGGATGCTTCAGTCAATCCGATGATGGCGAGTCCAATATGAGCGTCGACTTCATTACCTGAATTATTGCTGTGGGAAGGGGCGGCTTTGCCATTCAAGCGGAGGGGATGATCTCGACAGCAGGCTCGAATAGTTTTCGTCGCTGATCATCTGTGCACCAAAACGTTCCATATGGGGAGTCTGTTGCTGGCAATCGAGAATGGCATAGCCCAGATTTCTCAGGTGCTCGACCAAAGCAACGATGCACAACTTGCTCGCTCCGGTTTCCTTATGAAACATGCTCTCGCCGGCGAAAACACCGCCAACCGACAATCCATAAACTCCACCCACCAGACGACCGCGTTCATCCCAGGCTTCTATCGAATGGGCAAAGCCCAAAGCGTGCAACTGCACATAGAGTTCTTCGATGTCGTGACAAATCCACGTTTCACGGCGTTCCGCACATGCCTCGATCACAGCACGAAATGCCACATCTGTCGTCAGACGAAACGGCTTTTTGTTGCGTAATTTTTTGAGAGAGGCTGGGATATGAAACTCTTCCAGATCGATGACCGCACGTTCGAAAGGACGAATCCAGAAGATCTGGCCATCCCGATGATCCGCCATGGGGAAGCAGCGCTCTCCATAGGCACGAAGAACCCGCGCCGGACTGACCGGGATCCCCTCTTCATCTCGAATTCTTCGAATCGGCTTCAACAAACAGCCTTTCTTCGGTCTTCAACCAACCTTGCCAGACCTTCTGATTCTATCGCCAATCGGCGCCTTTGCAGAGGAGGTCTCATAGTGTCCCTCCGGAAATGGAAATTCCCCGCTCCATATAATCAAAACTGGACCACCCCAATCCGCTGATGCCCAGATTTCGGAGCCCTCTTTTGATCTCTTCCAGGCGCCATGGTTCATCCATCTCAAACTGGATTCCCGGGGGACTCGACCAGAAGATTACCCGGCTGGCATACACTTTTGAATCCCGGGGCTCCTTCCACGTCATGAGCATGTGCCGACCATGCATCACCTTAATCTCATCAAGGGAGGGACAGGTTTTGTTGGGATCCTTCCAAACGTGACGGTCGCTCAGGGATTCCAGATCTTCTTCAGAGAGACCCAAATCTTTCCCTTCCCGAATGATTTTGAACCAGGATGGCATGCCCGCAATCCTGCCACTTTTGGTGATGGTGAAGAGAGAATCTCCGGCATATAGGGATGTGCCCTGCAAAACAGGGGATCCGGCCTCGTCATACAAGGGAGTACGAATGTTGGAGAATTCGACCGCTTCGGGATCACCCGCATCTTTCAAGCTGTGAATTTCAAAGGAAGTGGCGCGTGCTATGTCAATCCACTTGGCCTTCTTGAGGTCTGTCTGTATGTACACATGATCAGGATGGTCAAGACAGGTGGTTTTCAATTTGAAAGCCAGCCGCTTCTCAACGGTCTCAATGACGAGAAAAACCGAGCTGCCGGGAGCGAGAGCATCGCTCCGGAGTGCCTCGAGAATATCCTCCTCTTTCATCCCTGTTACTTCGGCACGCTGAAGAAAGAGCCTCGGTGACAGGTTGACGATCCTTTCAGGACCCAGTGATTCAAAAGAAATATCCCTGTAGAGATTGCCGTCATCGACAATCGATTTCGTATCTGAAATCTCTGCCGCCAGCACCGGCTTCCCCAAATGCACCTGTCCCAAAGCTTCCGTCGCGACCGTCATTCCGCCTTCCACCGGCTCGTCTACCTCGGTCGAGATTGAAATCTTGTAAGAGGCCGTAGTCCCTGAAACAGATTGGGCCACGCATCCGGCGAGCACAAAAACTGTGGCGTTGAGGACAAGAAAGATGGATGTGAAATTCTTCAACAACTTCATCGCTCTCCAATAAATTGGGATTCATTTCAACTCGAAGGGCGGGAAGCTGATTATAACAAACTGTAGGCGTAAAACAGTGCTCCACTGATCAGCAACTGGAGACACCCGATTCCCAAGTGGGCTCCCCTCAAGAATCTCAGGGACATTTGAATCAATCCTGCAGTCCAGAGAGCTCCAATCGCACACTTGATCATCGTCACCCACGCCAGAATGCTCAGAACACCGAGCAAATCCGCCGCAGGGTAGGGGTTTTCCTTGACCGCCAACGCTCCGATGAGCAGCCATGCTGACATCAACCAGCGGACTTTGGGGGCATCCTGAGTGAAACGTTCTACCCGGCTCAAAAAATCCTGCCGTTGAACCAGTAATGAGGTACCGAAGAGAAACTCCCAAATCGCAACCAGAAGACAAAAATGATCGGGGGCCATCTTCCTGCTTTCAGTGACAACGCCCACGGACGATGCGAGGATGTCAGCAACATGAAAGATAACTCGTCTCAGCCACTGGAAAAAGAACGGCTCACCGGGGTCCTGGAAGGACTCGGTGCCTATTTGTGGTGGGGCATGGTCACGACCTTTTATTTCCGCTGGGTACGCGAGGCGACCCCGCTCGAATTGCTGGCGTGGCGGGTTCTTGCCGGCCTTCCGGTGATTCTGCTGATCCTGTCCCTGCGTTCTGAAATCGGAAAACTGAGAGAGATACTGCGGTCTCCGAAGGCGATCGGACTGTTGCTCTGTTCCGCATTGCTGATCATGGGCAACTGGCTGACTTTTATCTATTCTGTCGTCGAAGCCCGAGTTTCAGAAGCAAGCCTGGGTTACTACATCAATCCTCTGGTCTCCGTCGGTTTGGGAGCACTCTTTCTCAATGAAAAGCTCCGACCCTTGCAATGGTTGGCTGTCATGGTCGCTGCCGGAGGCGTCGGTATCTTCACCGCATTGGAAGGATCACTGCCGTGGATCAGTCTGGTCCTCGCATTTTCCTTCGCGCTATACGGTTTGATTCGCAAACAGGTGAAAGCCTCCGCAGAAGTCGGACTGGCCGTGGAGATGATTCTGCTTTTCCTGCCAATGTTGTTCTTGCAAACCTATTTGACCCATGAGGGCACAACCCTCTTCATGAAATCAAATGAGATCACATTTGGTTTGCTGGTTGGTGGTTTTGTGACAGTGGTGCCACTCTGGCTTTTTGCACGTGCCGCAAAAAAGTTGCAGTTAACCACGGTGGGCCTGATGCAATACATCGCCCCCACTGCACAGTTGATGGTCGCCATCTTTTACATCGGAGAGAATCCGGGAACAAAGTGGATCCCTCTCACCTTGATTCTGGTGGCTCTGGCGATTTACAGTACCGATTCGATCCGCTTTCATCGCAAAAATGGAAATGGATAGCCCTGGGTACCTCTACTTGTAGAACCTTTCTGCAAAACCGGGATGTACCTTGCCCCTGAACCCCACACGAAAGGGTTTCCCTTTGTCGGCACCCGAAAACACCCAAACCGCCCCCTCTCCCTTCGCAGATAAAGTCCGTGAGCATGTCCGCAAAACAGTGGTCGGTCAGGACGTTGTTCTCGAACGCGGGCTGATCTCACTGCTTACCGGAGGACACCTGTTGCTGGAGGGGGTTCCGGGAACTGCCAAAACTCTTCTGGTCCAGTCCCTCGCCCACGCCATCGAACTCCAATTCGGACGGGTGCAGTTCACCATCGACCTGCTGCCTTCCGATATCGTCGGATCCGAGATCCTCGACAAGGACAGTGGTGAGTTCCGGACACACAAGGGCCCCATCTTCACCAACCTGCTCCTTGCCGATGAGATCAACCGTGCCTCGCCGAAAGTGCAGTCCGCACTTCTCGAAGCGATGCAGGAACGGAAGGTCACCATCGGAGAGAGCACCTACTCTCTTCCGAGCCCGTTCCTGGTGATCGCTACCCAGAACCCGGTCGAACAGGCGGGAACCTTCGAACTGCCCGAGGCGCAGCTGGACCGTTTCCTGATGCGCCATCGCCTCACCTACCTGGAAGCCGATGACGAATCGGAAGTTCTGAAGCGGGCGCTGAATCTGAAGCTTCGCCGCTCCGAAGACGGTGGAGCCATGCCGATGTCCGCCTTCGATGCCATCGACAAAAGCGCCCCTCTGGGAGTGACAGACTTGACTGCGGCCATGGAAAAAGTTCTCGAGGTGCATGTCAGCGATGTCTTCGTGCGTCATTGTGTCGATCTCGTCAACAAGACACGCAATCATCCTGATATCGAACTGGGTGGCTCACCCCGTGCCGGAATCTCTCTCGTGACCGCTTCCCGGGCACGTGCTTTCCTGCACGGTCGCGACTACGTCGTGCCGGAAGACATCTTTGCTCTTGCTGAAGATATTTTGCTGCACCGGATCCGCCTCTCCTACGAAGCGGTCGCACGTGGACGCAATGATGCGGATGTTCTCGCTGAAATCCTGGACCAGCTGGCCTGAGGAAGGGATTGGAAATGGGAACCGGAGTCTCCCTGCCTCCCCCGGAGGCGTTGGGTCACCACGAGTTTGAAATGGTCGTGCGGAAGCTCGCCAACGATCTGGCCCACGGTGCTGACGAAAGCATCTTTGTGGGCAGCGGGCTCGAATATGCCCAATCGAGACCGTACGAACCCGGGGACTCCATCGCTTCTCTGGATTGGAAAATCAGTGCCCGCACCGGCACTCCGTACGTCAAGGAATATGACACCCTGAAAAGGGTTCCGGTGCAGGTGGTGGTCGACACCTCCGGTTCGATGGTCACCAGCTCGGGGCCACTTTCCAAATACGCGCAAGCCACGTGGATTGCGGCGGCCATCGGCATGGTCGCCCAAAGGCGAATGAGCCCGACTCGCCTGATCGGGGGTGGAACCAGGCAACTCCCCTCGCAAACGAGTCTCTCTCGTGGTGCCCTGCAACAATCCATCGAGGCTCTGCGACATCCGGATCTTGAGGAAAAAACCCGTCTCGGTGAAGCCCTCGACTGGGTCCGGGCCACCACTCTTCAACGATCTGTCGTTTTCGTTCTCTCCGATCTCCACGACCCCGATGCCATCGATGCCTGTCGGAGGCTCTCCCAGGGTCACGATGTGGCAGTACTGGAGTTTCAGGATCCGGTCGAAAGCGGGCTGAATCGCGGAGGGTTCTACCGCGGAACAGAAGCGGAAACGGGCCGCTCTTTTCTGGGCAGCCCCCGAACCCAATGGGGAATCGACCCCGAGAAGGGCCGCAGGGGTGAACTCGCCGAGGGCGGTATCGATCACCTCTTGCTGAAAACCGATCAGGATTTCATTTCCCCTGTTCGAAGATTTCTCAGTGACAGGGGGCAAGGTTGAGTAGCGGTATTCCCTGCCTTCGGCAGATCACTCTGCTGTGTGTTTTCTTTCTTTGGGGTTCATCACTTCTTGCTCAGGAACCGCTCTCGCAAAGCAGTGTCGGTATCGAGGGACATTTTCATTTCGACTGGGCGGGAGATCCGCTGGAAGTGGCTCCGATCCCGGAGGATTCTCCTGTCTTGGTGCGTATCGCCCAGGTGAACCAGGGTGGCTCGGGTGAAGGTTCTTCCCAATACGACATCCGCTGGCTGGCACTGCTCCCCGGTAACCATGATCTCTCCGTCTTCTTTCGCCATGGGGAAAACCGCCCTGCGGAACTTCCACCGATGGTGGTGAACGCGGACTCACTCCTGGGATCGGATCACGAAGGCAACCTGGCCAACCTCCCCGGAACCCTGTCACCGGTCATCGATTTTCCTGCATGGGTACTGTGGGGAGTGGCTGGGTTCTGGCTGGTGCTGCCGCTACTGATTCTCGGGATCCTGCGCTGGATGAGACCTCCCCCACCTGCGCCGGTTGTGGAGGTGGTGCTGACCATTGCCGACAAACTCCGCCCCTACGTGGATCAGGCTCTGGCAGGAAACCTGGACTCGGAAGGCAAGGCAGCCCTCGAACGCCTGCTCCTCGCATTTTGGCGCGACGATTTGAATCTCGGATCCTTCCGTCATGCAGAAGCCCTGCAGGCGATGCGCCAGCACGAGGTGGCCGGTGAGTTAATCGTCACCGTCGAACGCTGGCTGCATTCTGGCAAAGAAACCGCGACCCACACCGAAGAGGTGGAAGCCCTGCTTCAACCCTACAAGAGCATGCCTGCTGACAAGGTGGTCCCCGAGTGAGCTTCATGCATCCCTGGGTCCTGGTTTTCTGGCTGGTGCCGGTCTTTCTCCTGCTCTGGGAATCCTTCAGAGAAGGCCAGAAGGTTGCGATTCCCGTCGATTATCGGGAACACACCAACCGTTTCTTCCTCGGCAAGTTTCTTTGGCTCAGCAATGCACTTCCCTGTCTTTTGCTCTTCATCGGCATCGCTGTGGTCGCCGGTCCCCAGTTCATGGGTGAACCTGAAAAGAAACGGGAGATCTCCAATATCGAAATCTGCCTCGACGTCTCCGGCTCCATGGGAGTCGACATGTCCGATGGCAAACTGCGCAGTGAAGCAGCGGTCGAAAGCATCCAGTACTTCTGTAAGATGCGCGAAGGCGATGCCTGTGGCCTGACCATCTTCGGTGGAGAAACGATTCGCTGGACCCCCCTTACCCGAGACCTCTCAGCGATTTCGTTGGCCGCCCCTTTCATCGATCCGCAAAGACTCCCCCCGCATATGGGTTCGACACGCATCGGTCTTGCACTGGAATCGTGCCTGGCCACTCTTTCTCAGGTGGAAGAAGGCGACCGACTGATCGTTCTCGTTTCTGACGGATTCTCATCCGACCTTGGCGGTGGAGCCGCACGCCAGATCGGTCAGGAGCTCTCTGAGTACAACGTCGCTCTCTATGCCATCTTCATTGGCGATGGAGCGGCTCCTGGTCAACTGTATGAAGTCGTTTCGCAAACTGAAGGTGAAGTCTTTGCGGTTTCCGACACTGCCGGACTCGAACGGGTTTTCGCCCACATCGATGAAATGGAACCCGCCAAATTGAAACCGGCCGGTGCAAGGCCCATCGAGGACTTCTCACCCTTTGCCTGGAGCGGTATCGCACTGCTGGGTGTCCACCTGCTGCTCTTCCTGCGCTGGAGGATCACACCATGGTAGAGACCGATCCCATTCAGGCATTGATCCATCAGGCGACCATCGTTGGCCTCCTGTGTGCGTTCGTGGCGGGTCTCGGAGAATGGCTGCACCAGCGGCGGATTAACGAAACACGTGCGCTGTCCTTCGGTCCCGAAGGACCCCGTGGCTGGACCGCTCTCGTTCCTTTCCTGCGAACTGCAGCTGCGCTGATTCTCGGTTTCTCCCTTTGGGTTTTGGCGCACTTGGAATCCAAGCCTCCGGAGATCGACCCGACCCAGGAACCCTCGCAACACCTGCTGATTGCTCTCGACGTTTCCCCCAGCATGTACTTGGAAGATTCAGGACCCGAGAGAAATATCCGTCGTGGAACCCGGGCTTCGGAAGTTCTGGAAGCGGTCTTCCAGCGTCTCGATATGTCACGGACGCGTGTATCGGTCGTCGCTTTCTACACCGATGCCTTTCCGGTGGTTCTCGAATCCTTCGACATCAACGTCGTCAACAATGTGCTCAATGGATTGCCGATGGAGTTTGCCTTTGAAGCGGGAAGCACCCAGCTCCAGCAGGGAGTGGAAAAAGCGCTCTCCTTTGCCAAGGCGTGGCCGAAGGGCAGCACGACCCTGATCGTCGTTTCTGATGGGGATACGGTCGGCGGATCACTTCCGGCGAGACTGCCACTCTCGATTTCCGATGTACTCGTTCTCGGTGTCGGAGATCCACACAAAGGATCATCGGTGGCAGGACGCACTTCGAGGCAAAACATTCAGGCCCTGCAAAGACTGGCAGTCCGCCTCGGGGGTCTCTATCACGATGCCAACACCAAGCACCTTCCCACTGAAGTGGTTCGCAATCTGGCGATGGCGGTACCCAGTGTCGAAGACCAGACGCTATTGCGAGATCTCTGCGTTGCCGGAACCGGAATCGGGACAGGGATTCTGGCACTGCTTCCACTTCTGCTCGCTCAATTTGGCCGTAGAAGCCCACGCAGTCGATCTGCAGTGCTGACAGGTCAGGCCAGCAAGTAACGTCGAAACATGCCGTGATCCCTGCTATCATGAGGGAGTACACGTGCACTTCCGAAAGGACACGTCATGGATCGTAGAAAAACCCTGTGGACGCTGTGGGCGGTGATTCCCGTTCTCGTGGCGATCTGGTGGTTTGGGCCGGGACAGGACCTGCAGGCCCGCACCCGGCTCTCTTCCATCGTGGAAGAAGCCAGACTCTCTTCTGAAGCCGAGGACTGGAAGAAGGCGGTCGAACTCTACCAGCAAGCCCTGGCCGATGTTCCCGACGACGATATGGAAGCGATCCTGTGGTTGCGTCTTCAGACCAGTCACGCCGATTTCATGAGTGGCAATACCTGGGCCGGCATTACGGCGATGGAAGAAGTCATGAATGAAGCGGCAACAGAGCAGCCGGATCTGGCCGACGACGCCCGAGCCCGCATCGCTGCGGCCCAATATTTCGCTACCTGGAAACTTCGACTCGAAGGGGCCAAGCCAGAAGTCTGGAAACCGGAAGCAGAAAAGGCGCGCCAACACTTCCGACTTCTCGCCGAAGAAGCGGAAAAGAAGAATCTCGCCAATGCCGCCGATCTGAAAAAGAACGTCGAGTCGGTGATCTGGCTTGAGCGCATGGATCTGGCAGAACTCAAGGCATTGCCTCTGCCAGGGGGTTGCTGACAGGGTTCTGGGCTCCTCGGTTCGAAGGGCAAAAACGGTAAACCCAATATCAGTGACAGTCGCAGCAAAGCCAACAACGTCGGTGCTTCCAGAGCACGTGCTACGGGTGGCGGATCCTGATCACGGATCACAAATCTTGAATCAACATTGACCCCTTCAACCGCTCCGGTTGAAGGGGTCTTTTGTTGCATCGGTCACTATTGTCAGCGATGATGATTTATCTCTTTTCTTTCAACGAATGATTCATCTCGTTGAAAGTCAAGACCCCCCGGGATCCCTCTGCAGAAAGAACTCTCATGATGGCAAATCTGCGTTTCCACCTGATCTTCGCTTCTGTCTTTACTTCCTGCATTCTCACTGCTGCAGACCTGCCTGCCCAATGTGGCGGAGCCATCCGATTGCAACCGGTACAGCCGGCGAGAGGTGTGGTCGCTCCTGTGATCATTGCCCCGGGTGTTCCCATCCCCCCCAACATCATCCTTGGTGAAGATGGCGAAGTATTGATGCTGGCCGAGGATCCCGCTGTTGTGATGGAAACCAAATCAGAGGGAGAATCCGCTTCAGCCGATGCCCAGTCGTTCAAGGATGCCGTCGCCCAAATGAGCCTCCCCCCCAAAACTGTCGACAGGGTGATCCAGGCGAGACAGAAGATGCTTCTCGATCCTCCAGTAAAGCCCGCTGAAGACGCAGAGGTTGGCGAAAAAATCGCCTATCTGACCCAATTGATCACGGCCTCTGACTGGCAGGGTGTCGCCTCCATGATTTCCGCAGAAGCGGACTGTGAACCCTGTTTTGATCAGGTGATTGGACACCTCGCGGCAAGGGATGAATCAGTGACACCCGGTGATGTCCTGATGCTGCTCTCTCTCCGAACCCAGCTTCCTAACAAGGACACCCTGAGTCACCTTGGCCAGTTGCTGAGAAAATCCCAAGCCCGTGGCAATGTCTCTCACCTGGTCAAGAAGCTCTCGGAAGGCCTCCCATTTATCGGTGGCATCAATCCCACTGACAGAGGACTTGCTTGCGACCTGCTGATTGAAGCGGGCCTGCATAAGGAAACTGTGGACTTTATGGATCCTCTCCCTGCAAGTGGAGAGGCTCCTGCTGAGCTGAGGGTTCGCCATGCGATCTACAATGTGGCAGTGGCGATGGATTTTGAAACCCCTGAGTTGGAACGCAGGAATTCCCTGATTGTTGCCGCTGATTTACTTCTGGGTCTGTTTCCGGATTCAGAAGTGGAATCGAGACAACGCGCTCGTGCTTTGGAAAAATTTGCGGAACTCATCATCATGATGCCCGCTGAGTGGAAAGAGGAATGGTACGGCAGCGCATTCACAAACGATAATCCTGGCCGATTGCTGGTTCTGGAACTGCTTCACCGGCATGCACAGCTGGCCAAGGCGAGGAATATCAATCCTCTCGAACTCCTGAATGTTCTCGACTCTCTCAGTGAGTTGACAACCGCTTTGCTGAAGGACGCCAACAACAAGGACCTTAAAAGAGCATTGATGGATGATATTGCCCGAGTCTTTGTCATGGAAATGGATCGCAGTCTCAACAAGTCAGGGCGCAGAAACTCGTGGATTGAAACCGCCGATCTCTCCCGAATAGCCCCGACTGCCACCTGGCTCCCTGAAGTGTCACCTGAGATTCGCCAGCCATTGGCAGAAAAATCGATTCGGATCCTTGCGACCCAGGACGACCCCCAAAACGCTCTCGCCTTCGTTCGTCAAAGCTGCTCCGACGAAGCCATGGATGCAGACTCCCTTTCGGCAGCGCTGATCCAATCCTGGTCACAGAACCTCGACCCCAACCGCCCCGACGAAAACTACTTTGAGAGAAGGACGGTGACCTCTTCGGGGGTTTACTACTATCCGGGAATGATGGGCGGACAACCGAGTGCTCCGCTTACCCGCTCCAAACAAAGAAGAAGCCTGAGGCAGTTGGCTGACGTTCTCGTGGAGTTCAAGAGCCTCGGCCTCAAGGATCTGGATTGGCCCGGATTGGTCAATGCCTTCACGGTTAGCCACAGTCGCGCCGAAGTGTATAGGGTTGAGGATATCGAGAAGATCTTCGGCCCCGTCGCCGAACTGGATCCGCAGATTTCCATCGAGATCGCCCGCAGTCTTTGGAAACGACTCCAGCGAAACTGGCGTGATCCCAATGTTCAAAAGTCCGCCGGAACCCGCAGAACGACCAAGGAAATTCAACAGGAGGTGGAGCGAGGCTACTCTCTCGGCCAGACCCTTCTCGAATCGGCCTTCACCCAGGATCCCGAGTCATGGGAAGCCCGCGTGGTCAGCGCAAACCTCTATTTTGATCTGGGAGAATACTGGCGTGAACTCGACCCGGATCTGGAGCGCTACATTCCCCAAAGGGAGGCCGCATTCTCCAACTATCGTGAAGCCAGTGACCTTTACATGAATCAGGTGCTCTCGGGCAGTCAGCCCATTGATACCAGTCTCTACCTTCAGTGGTTTACTACCGCCCTCGGCGCCAGTGAGCTGAGTTTTCTGACGGTGACCACGCGACCGGAGAATGATCAGGTCATGAGAATTCTGGAAATCTTCAATGAACTCGATTCCCTGAAGAAATCCGCCCATCTCGAACAATTTTCCGTAGGAGTCGAATCTGCCATTGGAAACGTTCCCGCAGATCTCCGGTCAAGATTTGTTCGCCACGCCATGCGCATCATTGAGGATCACCCCGCAGGAATGGGGACCCGCAGATTGGCGATGCTCTATGAAGACCTTGAAGCGGAAGTCGAATTCCATTGCAAGGTCGACGGCGGCACCGATGTCGGAACGGATCCATTCGGTCTTCACTTGTCACTGCGTTACACCGATGCCCTCGAGCGTGAATCCAAGGGTTTCGACATCTACCTCCACAATCAGGTGTACACGCCGCTCGCCCAGCAGCCGATGGATTACAAGGACGATCTTGAAAGCCGAATTCGCGAAGCGTTCTCCGAGCACTTCGAAATCGTCGCCATTCAATTCAACGATCCAGACTTCAAGCCCTTCTCCTTCAACCGTCCCGGCTGGATGGAAAAGTCATTCGCCTATGTGATCATGAAGGCGAAGGACGCTTCGGTAGACCTCATCCCTGAAGTCCGCATCGATCTGGATTTTGAAGATGGCACCAACGGATCCGTAAGAATCCCGGTAGTCACACCCGTGATTCCCATCGTCGCTTCCACCAATAGCACCCCACGACCCAAACACGGCTCAGCAAAAATCGAGCTCACCCTCGATGATCGTGAATTGGAAAATGGAACTCTGGGAATGGAGATTCTTGCGGATGGTCTTGGGGTTCTGCCTCCATTGAATCAATTGGTTCCCAATTGGAAAAAAGCATTTGCGGATTCAGGATTCCAACTCGCAGAGGTCGATGGCTTTCTCGATAACGGTCTGAACATTACCGAGATGCACGACGAGCTGATCGCGTCCAATCCAATGGCGACTCCGATCGTTGCCAAAACAGAGAGATCCTGGACGCTGCGATTCCAGAGAGATCTCACCGCCACAGGCGCCGCTGTTTTTCAGTTTCCGGAGGTTGCAGAAGGAAGTGACAGAGTCTGCAAACAATACACGGACTTTGACATCGTCACTTTGGATTCTCCCACTGCCGAATTGTCATTGGCTAAATCCAGTGGGCTCGAGGTGTGGCAGATCGCTGCAGGTTTAATTGCACTCTTGCTCGGTTTCAGATTTTTGAGAAGCAGTCCAGAGACCGCAGAGCACATCGACCCATGGAAGGTTCCCGAAACCCTCAGTGGTTTGAGCCTTTTGCAGTACTTGCAGAAAATTGAAAATTCAAATTCAATCGGAGACGAAGCCCTGGTCAAACTTCTTCAGGATGACATCCGTACAGTTGAATCTGCATTCTTCTCAGGAAACACAGATTCTCAGCCCGTTGAAATCGATCTGGGACAGCTGGCCAATGACTGGAAGAAGAGGGTCAGCGGAACAAAGTAAGTTGAAATTTTCACCAATATTTCAGCCCACTGCTGCCCCAGAAATCGTCAGATATGTCATACCTGACTTACGTCTATTGCCTTTCATTTGTTTATTAACATTCTGATGGGACGATATTGGGCAAGTTAGGGAAGTATAATTTTTGTATTCCCAGCTACCTGACTCTTCCTATCTATTATAGAGAAGCGCCTATTGCCGAATTACTGCTGCTAGAGACGTCTAAATCCTAAATTCAGCCTTGCTTGGCCTGTTCACAACTAATCTCGGTATTGTCCCGATAGTTCTATTACAAAAACTTTTGTTAGTGCATCGCACATAACAACAGTATTGTTGTCGGTGTTGAGGATCTCTGAAGTAGGAATCCCGGTCATCACATTCTGTTTGAGACACCGGTCCGCTGTGAAGAGTCTTCAGCCGTAGTTTTTGTTGGTGTGTGTTTATTCCATTTCGTCAGGTTGTCCCAAAAGAGTTGGGCAACTGGCATATTTGCGAGAGGGTTATACCTATGAGCAACCTTTTTAGAGTGTCGGCAGTATTACTCGCCGTTCTGTTTACAAGCCCTGTGCTGGCTCAAACTGCAAAAATCAAGCACCCCGGTGCTGACGGAGTCTGGGGAACCGCTGATGACGAATTGCGCATGATTCAGCGTGATCCGGCTCTTCGCTTCTACAACACCGAAGGTCCTACCTGGGACATCGATCTTGAGGCCTGGACCTGCACCGCTGTGGGTAAGGTTGTGACGATTCCTCTGGAGATCGACGGTGCACCTTACGCATTCGATGCCACCGAGATGATCGAGATTGGTCTCAATGGTGAGCTGACCCATGCCCCGATTGCGACTTCCCAGTTTGATCGAATGGCTGACATCAACGCCATGCCAGGTTCTCCTTACCTCAATCTTGGAGGAACTGAACTGGCTCTCCTCTCGGGTGTGACCGAAGGTGTCGGTGGACCGCTTCGCTCAGGAGCTACTCGTTCGCTTTTCTCCACTCAGGAAGCCTTCCTGACCACCGGTTTTGAAGGTGTTACCACCCGTGGAGAGCGTGATGTGGCCAACACAATCGAGAAGATTGCAGCCAACCACTTCTCTTTGGTTGAAAACGCCTTGAATCTTCCGGGTGTTGCAGACGTCCTTCCTGCCGACTTCCGTGCTCGTAATGGAATCATCGACAATGAGGACGGCACTACCACTTACATTTACCCCATGCAAACTGCTGGCGTTTACAAGAGTGCCGGTCACGTCTACATCGATCCTCAGGACGGAGCCGAGTACCTGATTCCGGACCTGGTCAACGTTTACGAGCTTGCTGAAAACACCGCTGCCGGTGAAGTCAGCTTCGTTGCTCCGGGAACCCCTTCCCATCTTGATGGTGATGGCAACCTCGTCACCGGAACCCCAGACTGCTTCGTGGTCGATGGTCTTCTGTGCATGTTCAACCAGGATCCCCGTTTCCCCGCAGAAGTGTTTGGTGCTTTCGAGCAAGCCATTCCGCGCGAAATGTTCATGCAGAACATGCAGGGACAGGGCATTGACATGGTTGGATTCATGGTGGGTGACCACGTGATGTACGCCATGGAAGTCTTCACCACCCTGGTAAACCTTGACGGAATCGTTGAGGTTTCTGTTGAGCGCTGGCGCTACAACGACAACGGTAATGAGATCCGTTTCCGTGGAGGCGTTGATGAGCCCGACGGCATCACGCTGGTCGCGATCATTCACACCGATAACGGTGGTTCCCTGGAGTTCAACATTCCGCTGGCGCCTGCCGTTGACGAAAACGGCGCTCCGGCTCCGGGTGCCCAGTTCGGTGCTCGCATTGAGTTCGACCTGATCCCGACTGCCAATGCAGCCAACGTGACCGGAATCACCCTTGAAGCCCGTCACGCAACAGAGGGCGTCAAGTTCTCAGAGCTGTTTGACCGTTGTGAGAACGATCCGGACAGCTGCATTCCTGACGCTGGATAAACCAAAATTTCCGAAGAGCGCTTACCGTGCTCAAGTGAAATCAAAATGGGTCTCGGTGATAGAATCACCGGGACCCATTTTTTCTTATCTGGAAACGAATCCTCCTACACTTCATGCTGTAATCATGACCTCGAAAACAACGATTCACAGTTATCACCTACTCAGTGAAATATATGACCCCCTCGCTGCGATATGGTCGTTGGGTCATATATCCAAATCGAGAAACGAAGCCATTAAAAGAATTCTGAACTTCCCTGATGTCCTGGTTATAGGGCCTGGAACGTGCACGGGGTTTCACGATTTCGAAAAGGGGAAGTGCAAATTGACCCTGATCGATTCCTCATCTGAAATGCTCGCGAAGAACGAAAATGCGTGGAGTGAAGAGTTCAAAAACAAACTGACAACGCATACTTGCGATATTCGATCTTTCAAACCCCAAAAACTCTATGACTGTATCTGGTTACCCTATTTCCTGAATGTCTTCTCCCGTGAAGAGGTCGTTTCGCTTCTTTCCACCTTCAAATCATGGCTCAAAAAGGACGGAGAAATCCATATCAGTGACTTTATGGCACCTGATCCACGAAGGATTCACCGCTTGTTGCAGGAAGTGTGGCATGGCTTGCCGATGGCATTTTTTCATGTTGTCACAGGGAATGCGTGGCACTCGATTCATGACCTTCCCAAATTAGCTTCTGCCGCAGGACTAAAAGAAATTGAGATCAGACCTACTGGCTTTGGCCCCAAGGATTACCCATGGATCGGAAACTTCGTGTGCAGAACGCCATCGACAAATTTCTGAAACACACACTCTCTTATCGCTGGAGCTCTGCCCTTGCAGTACTGGGTGTGGGAGGATTAGCCCGATATGGATTTGATAACAGAGCTCAAGAGATCCTGCCGTATGACACTGCCGTTACGACTTTGGTGAGCTTTACTCTGGTTGTCTATCAATGGGATTCATTAAAAGATTTGCTCGCTAATGGTTCCGAAGAAGGCAAGAAACCGGTTTCGCGACGACTTCTCATCTGTTTATGTTGCGCAATCCTTGGATGTTTTTATTCCGTTAAGCTACTTCCATTAAGCCTGTATGCGGAAATGCTTCTCGGTTGCAGCCTGATTGCTTTTTACTTTCTCCCCCTAAAAATTGTTCGCCGTCTACTGGACCGTATTTTGATCGTTCGCTGGGTGTTTCTCTCTACTTTGATTGGGGGAGCAGGAGTGTTGATCGGCGGGTCCGGTGAACAGATTTCAGCGAAGTTGCCACTCTTGATTCCAATGATTTGCGGAAACCTGGTGGTCTGCGATTACAGGGACCGCAGTGAAGACCTTCAAAATCCCAATAGAACCGGATATTCAGGGGATCGAAAACATGTGTTTCGGGATTTGACGCTACTGTTTGTCATTTCCCTGGTGGCACTCTTTGGAATCTCATACTTCCATGACTTGGCAATAAAGCCGTGGATTTTTGCAAACATGCTCTCATTTGGTTTGCTGATTGTAGCGAGCGGGCTGGATCGGTGGCCATGGAGGTTGACCCTGATCGCAGATCTCGCATTATTCGCCGCAGCCATCACTCTTGCAGTGAATCAACCTTCTTCAGTCTGAATAGGCAGTCCAGTAGAGTTCCTCGCCATTCTCCGCAGCCACCGCCTCGACTCCCGATCCACCCTCTACGAAAACCCTGACGGACTCCGTCATGGGAGCCCCTGGACACTCGATCCAGGTTTCGGATACTGGCTGACCTGAAGGAGAATTCTGGGTGTACACCTCAACCCAGTTACCATGACGATCCATCACTTCAACAAAAATCGGATGGCCGGCATCGTTCCCCTGAATCAAAACCAAAGCTTCAGGGACGACCGGACCCTCAAAGGAAAACACCTGTTCATGAATCACGGAGTTCATCGTGTCTTCAACAGGGAACTCAGCTTCTGTCGTCACCGCTGGAGAATCCTCCGCATAAGAGGATTCCACTGATGCTTGCTGGTTGGAGTGATTTTCCCTGAACTCTTCAATCTCTGATTTGAAGCCCTCCAACATCGCCATCATTTGGGGCTGCTGGGAACTGTTCTGAACCCGGTTCAGTTCTCCCTCGAGACGCTCGATTCGATGGATGAGATCCTGAATCAGGATCTCTTCTCCGGAAGCATAGGCAGGCTCCACGGCCGCAGGAACCGGTCCAGAGTCGCCAATTGCCTCCCCCGGCATTCCGATCAGAAAAAATGCGGCCCCAACGATGACCGCAGTCAAAAGGACAGCCGGAAACAGCGGATTTTTACTCAATATTGACATCGTTGAATCCTCCATTGAAGGATACGATGTCCTGCGATTCCTGCCCAAAGGGCGAGGGGAAACGCTTCAGTGCCAGAACAGGAAACAGACGAAGATTGCGTACCGAACCAGAATTTCACGACATCAGCAGTGATGATTCATGGCTGACCCCGATCCGGGGAAGTTATTTTCCAGAGGGTGCTCCAGAGGAAGAACGAGAGTCCTCCGTTGCTCTGGAAGAGGAATTGGACCACCTTTGGAAGGTCATCGTCTGGAACGATCCGGTCAATCTCATGAGCTATGTCGTCTACGTGTTGCAGAAAATCTTTGGCCACTCCAAGGAAACTGCCACTCGACATATGCTGGAAGTTCACCACGATGGTAAATCCATCGTCTGCACGACAGAGCAGGAAAAAGGGGAGCGATACGTCTCTCAACTTCACGCTTTCGGCTTGCAGGCAACCCTCGAGAAAGACGGTTAGAGTGACCTCTCGCCGAGTTGATTTGAGATGAAAAAGACCTATTCCATCCGATCCGTGATCCTCACGTTGATGATCAGCGAGGTGCTTGTCGCCATTCTGGTCACAGGATTCCTTTGGTATAGCAACGGCAAATCCGCAGTCGATACCCTCTCAAGGCAGCTCAGTTCTGAAATTGAACTGCGAATAGAGGAAAGAATCCTGACGGTTCTTGAATCCGCAAAATCACATTCTGCAAATCAAGCCAATGTCTTTTCCAGCCAACTCATTCCACTCGGCTCGGAGAATCAGCGAGAGCTGACTTACTCCTATCAAAAAGGCGTCCTCGAGCGAAACTCCCATATCGCGACTCTCTTTACTTGTTCTCCTGAAGGAGAACTTTTCGGAATTCAGCGCTCCGATTCCGGTCAGTATCTGAAATTGCAAAGCACCCCAGGGAAACCGGGGCTCACGGAAACCTCTCCAGAAGGAAAGGTTTCCTTGATCGCTAATTTTGACGCCACCGTTCGCCCCTGGTTCACTGAAGCGATGTCGAAAAAGAAATCGGGATGGACCCCTGTCTATCACTTCTCAGGGGTTCCCCAACTGGGCATCACCCACTTCGAGGTCAACACCAACAATGATGGTGTGAGTTTGATCAGCGCCTGCGATTTGACCCTCGGCCCTCTTAACCAGTTTCTCTCCAATTTGGATACCACGGAACATGGAGAAATCGTCCTTCTCGATTCAAATGGCATTCTGGTCGCATCCAGTGCCCTCGATTCTTTCCAGTTACAAAAGTCCACCAGCGGAGAAGAGGCGACCTACCGCAGGGTTCGTGGTGTGGATTCTCCCACCGCCCTTATTCGTGAGGCTGTTCAACACCTGACACAAATCCACTCCGATTCTCCCGACATCTGGCCGGCGAGTGGCACAGTGGAGATGCCTTCAGAAAAGGGTGACGTTTTTCTTTCGTGGCTGATGGTCGAGCTCGATGAAGATCAGAAGTGGGTCAGTCTCTTGGCTATTCCCCGATCAGACCTGACGATGGAAATCAGTGAACGCACCCGCTTCACCGCCATCGCTTTTCTGATCCTGATTTTGATCACCGCACCCCTCGTCTGGAGAACCGCGGAAGGCATCACTCGACCCGTGATGGAACTGAACAAGGGTATGGACCAGATCGCCCAGTTCAAAATTGCGGAGTCGGATCGAGAGCACCCCCCACGCCCTTCAAGATTGCGAGAACTGAACGAGATGCAATCGCGGATGGAATTGATGCGTCACGCACTGACATCTTTCGAAAAATATGTTCCTTCACGAGTCGTACGAAAACTGGTAATGGAAGACAAGATCGCTGTTCCTGGCATGGAAGAAGCCAAAGCCTGTATCTTCTTCTCCGACATCATCGGTTTCACCGAAGTCGCTGAATCTCTCGACCCCGATCAACTGGTGCAATTGGGCGGTGAATATCTCGAAGGAATGAGTCAGCAGATTCATCGTCAGTCAGGAATTCTCGACAAGTTCATCGGGGACGCCATCATGGCCTTCTGGATCGCTGAGGTCGATGGACGCCGAGTCACCTCCAAAGCCTGCCATGCAGCCCTGCAATCCCAACAAAGTCTGAAAGAGCTCCGAACCGACTGGCGTCAGCGAAATCTCCCCGCCCTGCGAGCCAGAATAGGATTACACACCGGTCCCGTCAGGGTTGGAAACATCGGTTCCTCAACACGGCTGAACTACACCATTCTGGGAGATTCTGTCAATCTCGCCAGTCGCCTGGAGGGCCTCAACAAAGTCTATGGCACCAGCATCATCACCAGCGAAGAGGTTCAGAGGATCGCCGCAGAAGATTTCCACTTCCGAATCCTCGATCGGGTGGCAGTCAAAGGCCGACGTCAGGGGGGAACTATCTACGAGTTGGTTTGCCCTGTTGAAGAGGTCTCAAAGGAACAAATCGAACTGGCTCAAATGTACGAAGCGGCATTGGCTGAATACATTCAGGGAAATTTTGACCAGGCCATCAAGTCGTTCAACAGCATCCGCTCCCTCGCACCGGAAGATGCTCCCTCTCAAACCCTTGTTTCCCGCTGTGAAGATTTGATCGCTCACCCCCCGACCGAATGGGATGGCGTGATCTCCATCGATCGCAATATCCGGGACAATGGGTAGACGGAGCAGGTGATGGCGCGCCGGTTTGGAATCTCCTGGCCCTATCGATCCCGAACTGAATACCACCATCACGATGACCGGGATCTCACCGACGAGTGGCAAAAGGAGGTCTACGAGCACGCGGCGAATCTGGCTTACTCCAGTGGATATCAAAACATTCTCGATGTCGGCTGCGGGTCCGGTTTCAAGCTGGTTCAATTCTTTGAGGGCTTCAACACCCTCGGCCTGGAGCTCGCCTGTAATCTCGATTTCCTGAAATCCAAATACCCCCAACGAAATTGGGGGCTCAGTGATTTACAGGCGACTCCGGACTTTCAACCCGATCTGGTGATCTGTGCCGACGTCATCGAACACCTGACGGATCCCGACGAATTGTTGTCTTTTCTCGTGCGATTGAATGCCGGACACATCGTTCTCTCTACTCCGGATCGTTCTCTCCTCTATCGACCCTGGCAGAAGCGCTACTGGGGCCCTCCCAGAAACCCGAGCCACCAGAGAGAATGGACTTCGAGGGAGTTTTTTCGCTACATTTCGGTTACATTTGAGGTGGTGGAGCACGTCATCACCCGCAAAGATCAGGCGACACAGATGATCGTATGCAAACCCGGGAGATAAACTCCCCGCAGAGTTCAGGGAAACGGACTTCTTCATGCTGCACGCGGAAAGATCAGAGGATGGTTCATTCAGGCTGACCGGTCACCCCGGCATCCTCAATGCCCTGTGGTCTGTTCCCAGTACTCTCAGGGGAGTGATTCAGAACCCTGAAGATCACCCTGAAGCTTTCCAGCGACTTTTCCCTTCCACCTATCTGGACGAGAAGAAGGAGAAGGAGCATCGCCGCCTGATCGGCGAGGCGATGCAGGAGCGGCAAATGGCCAAGATCGCTCTCTTCGAAAGAATCCTCACCGACAGTGGAGAAGGAATGGGCGTCCTGCGCATTCGCGAAAGGGACTTCGATGCGTTTGTCGCCCTGCTGACAGATATGCGTCTGGTTCTGGCTGAGATGCTCGGGATTGAAGACGAAGAGTGGGAAGACCAGCTCGATGAAGAACAGATGCTTCAGGATCCCAGAGTTCAGCTGCTCCACCTGATGTCCGGTGTCCAGCAACTGTTGCTCGACGCCACCGGAATGGTCTCCGACCTGGAGATCGACCCTGAGAATGATCTCTAGGAACTACCAGAGATAAAAAGACTCCCCCACCTCAGCGATGCCAAATCCACGTTCGATGACGGAACGACGGATCTCTTCATCATGAAGAGCGGGATTGGTGTGGTTGAGGTGAATGAAGCGGAAGCGACCGGGGTGCTTTTTTGCCAGATCCTGTAAGCGGTCCATCGTTTCCACCATCGGCGGGTGGGGAATCTTGGACATGTCCCGTCCGGGAAGCTCGCGCCCGTCGTAAAAGGTGGCATCCAGATAACAGACATCTGCTCCCTCGATCAGCGTCTCCAGAATGTCATCATTCCAGCGATCGATGTCGGGACAGAAGACCACCGTGCGGCTGGGAGATTCAATTCTCCATGCGACCGTATCGGCGTATTCATTACGGTGCTTGACGGCAATCGGTGTTACTTTCAGCCCGAAACCGAAATCTTCGAAAGTGATGGCCTGACCGGGTTCGCTCTTCTTCAGATCAATCTGTTCGAGTTTGACCAGTTGATCCCAGGGGCCATTCTCCTCCAGAAACCCCGCCATTTTCGGTGTGCAGTAAACGGGCATAGATTGGGTCGAAGCCACCTCTCGACCAAAGTGCATCAAGCCGGTGTAGTGACCGATGTGGGCGTGAGTCAGCAGCACCGCTTCGACCGGCTTTCTCGGTCGGCCGGCGAAACTGATCATCGCCAGCTGCTCTTCGATGGCCGGAGTCGCCTCTACCAGAATCGCTTTCTTTTGCACCATGTCGACGATGGCCAGACAGGAGGGGCCCAGCCTCTGACCGTTTCTGCGCGCCGATTCGCAACACTCTTTCAGGCAACCGACGTGAGGCACTCCACCATCCTGGGCATTGCCGAGAACAATGATTTTGCCACCCTGATTGGCCCAGTTTCGCCCACCCCCGTTTTCGTCCGTATTTTCAGGCCAGCCGGGAGGCAGGACGATGCCATGGGGCTGCAGATCCGCGCTCTGCTGACCGAACGGACCCTTCGAGATTCCAGCGCAACCACTGAGCAGGAGTGTAACTGCGCCAATCAACAGACCGGAGAACGTGCGGGACATGGTGACCTTTCCGAATTAGCAACCGGCTGCTGGAGAAAGACTGAGATTCTGCAATCGAACTCTGTATTCGACATCTGAATAGTCAGCCTCAGGACCATTGTCCACATTTTGTTGAAAGACTCTGCCAACCTGCACAGTGAAAAGCATCGATCGGTACCCGAAGATCGTTCCAAATGAGATCGGGTTTTCGAAAGAGTTGGGTTCACAAAAATCGATGACTTCCGGCTCATTCACACTGATCAGAACTCCATTGGAGTGGACATCCAACACCGTCACAGCAAGCCTGGAAAAAGAATGGGGCCACGGACCTTCTATTTTTCGGGGACGCTGCCTGTTTATTTGGCCATTCCGACGATGCTTTTCGAGAATATCGATGTATTGACTGGCAGATTTATGAAACGGTCGATCATAAGACCAATGAACTGCTTGGTCATTATCGGTGATGTACTGATCAAAGTTATGAAGAACCTGCCCCTCCGGATGCCAGTCCTTCCTGGCCTCTGCGAAATTGCCGCTGTAAAGATGGTTGATCTGGTCACGAACGAGATTCACTGCAAGCCCGGTGTATTTGGCCGCATTGTTGTATTTCTGAAGATATTCTTTGGCGTTCTCCGTCAGGCGAACAAAGGGTGGAAAGGTCTCGGCAGATTCCAGATCTCCAAACTCTGCCCTATCTCGCGTTGCTTTAACCTGTGGAGGCTGGGAGTGAAACGCCATAGCCTCTGAGGCGATGGTTATTGCGGTCGCCATCAACCAGACTGAGGTCAGGACGATCAGCAGCTTTCGGGTAAAATTCATCGTGCTCTCCTTTAAATGCAGCCAGAGAGAAAGAGTTTCCCACATTCAAAACTGCAGAATTTCGGATCCACAGGTATTGTATCGGATCCACGGGCTGATTCGGAATCTCCCCCTTCCTCCGCTGACAAACCTCACAGGCAATCAGCGGCAAGCCCGTTCCTTTCCTCGCCTGAGCCCCAATTCTCGCCTATATTGAGCATCTGCTCGGGGCGTACCTCTTTTGAAGTACTGAGAAGTACCCGTGGAACCTGATCCGGATCATGCCGGCGGAGGGAAAGCAGCGGCTCGCCCCGACTGCCCTCTCCCTGTCCTGATTCACCTTCTGACTGCAAGACCCATGAATTCCATGGGCCACCGAACAAGGAGTGACTTCGATGTCTTCAAATCAGGACTGGTCCCTGCCCCTGCGGGGTGCCGCCAACCCCTCCACTCAAAAAGAGGGCACCAACCCCGGCTCTTTCGCCAATGCCGCTCAAGTCGGTGGACCCCTTGCTTACTCCTCCCCGGATACTCCCGGAATGCCGCAACCTTCCGACCTGACCGCATGGGATTTCCTTCCGGCGGATTGGAGTCTTGAAGCGTCTTCCGCCGAGCAGGGATGTGCCGGCCACAATCATCCGGAGATCGGCGAGTTCATTCGCGCCGTTGCTCCCGAAGGGTTCGAACCGATCACCCAGTTGGAAAGTGCCCGTTTGGGAATTGTCACTCCCGAGATGAAACGGGTCGCCGAGCGCGAACCCCACCTCACTCCGGAGCAGATCCGCGATGAGATCGCTGCCGGCCGCCTGATCATTCCCGCCAATGTGCATCACCTGGCCCACCAGCTCGATCCGATGGCCATCGGTCGTGCCAGCAAAACCAAGATCAATGCCAACATGGGAGCCTCCCCTGTCTCTTCCGGAACCGATGAAGAAGTAGAGAAGCTGAAGTGGTCCCAGCGTTGGGGCGCAGACACGGCGATGGATCTCTCCACCGGTGGAGATCTGGATGCCTGCCGGGAAGCCCTCGTCCGCGAAAGCACCGTGCCCATCGGAACCGTGCCGATTTACTCGATGATCATCGGCCGCCGCATCGAGGATCTCGATGAGGCCATCATTCTGGAGACCCTCGAACATCAGGCGGCTCAGGGGGTCGACTATTTCACGATTCACGCCGGCGTTCGCCCCTGGCACCTGCCCGCCATCGAGAAACGCCTGATCGGCATCGTCAGCCGTGGAGGATCCCTCCTCGCCAAATGGATGATCACCCATGACGACGACAACCCGATGGTGACCTGCTTCGATAAGATCTGTGAAATCATGCGTCGCCACGACGTCAGCTTCTCACTGGGTGACGGACTTCGTCCCGGTGGCCTGGCGGATGCCTCCGATGAGGCTCAACTGGGTGAACTCTCCGAGATCGCCAAGTTGACCGAGATCGCCTGGACCCACGGAGTGCAGGTAATGGTCGAGGGCCCCGGTCACGTGCCCTTCGATCAGATCGAGTTCAACATGAAGCTACAGCGGCGCCTCTGTCATGGCGCCCCCTTCTACGTCCTCGGCCCTCTGGTCACCGATATCTTCCCGGGCTACGACCACATCACTTCCTGCATCGGCGCCACCGCCGCTGGCTACCACGGCGCTTCGATGCTGTGCTATGTCACCCCCAAGGAACATCTGGGACTGCCGAAAGCGGATGACGTCAAACAAGGTTGTATCGCCTATAAGATTGCGGCCCATGCCGCGGATGTCGCTCTGGGAATCCCTGGCACCCGCGACCGCGATGACGAGTTGACCAAGGCGCGCGCCGCCCTCAACTGGCAGAAGCACTTTGATCTCTCCTTCGATCCCGACACCGCCCGTGCACTCCATGACGAGGATCTCGATGTGGATACCGACTTCTGTGCCATGTGCGGTCACGACTGGTGCAGTGTGCGCATCTCCAAGGAGATCCAGCAGTTTGCCAGCGGCAAGGCGGAAGGGTTTGAGCGGGCTGGAACGATCCGCAGTGACGCCCTCACTCCGGAACAGCAGGAGATCCTCGAAAAACGGGGAGTCCTCGACCCTGCGGAGATTCACAAATTGGCCAGCAAGACCCGCAAGGCCACTGGGGCAGACAGCGACAAGGCTTCCTGCCACAGTGACTTCGTCTCAGAGGATCAGGCCAAGAAGCTGCAGGCGGTGGAATCTGCCGAGGAAGAAATCAGCGCTCCCTGATCTGAGACCCGATGCCTCCCTCAGTTCTTCAGTGAACTGAGGGGGACATCGACGGCATGTAACACTTTGCCCGTATCCGCATTTCGCAGAGACAAGCGGATGGCCGCCCCTCCCTTGGCATCCCAGTCGAGATCGATGGTACCAAAGTTGACCTCTCCAAAACGTGAGCCATCTCTGAAACGATTGGGCTCGTCGCCAATTCCAAAGGAAGCATTCAGGGAACTCGAAGTCAGTTCATAAAGCGGATACTTCAGGCCGCTGTCTGACTCGGGAAGAGCCATGATCTCGCCAGCATGACGATCTCCACTGATCACGATCAGGCCTTCGGCCTCAGAAGTTCGCAAAAGTGAAATCAGTCGTGCCCGTTCCAGCGGCATTTGAGCCCAGCTCTCCCATGAATGCTCATCGGGGATCAGCTGAATGCTGGTTACGAGGAGACGCACTTCTGCGGGCTCAGCGAGGACATTCTCCAGCCACTTCCACTGGGCCTCCCCCAACATCTGCTGCTGGCGATCTGGAGACGGAACATAAGGGCCATTCCAGTTCGGAACATCTTTTCGACGCAGACCCGACTTGGTCAGTGCCGATCGGTGGTATCGGGTATCGAGGAGGATGATCTGCACCCGCTGTCCATCCGGCCCCATCATGTAAGATTCATAAACGCCCTCCCGATTTCGACGGGGTGAATCCTCAGGCTCACCCAGCCAGTCAAGGAAGACTTTCTGTGACTCTTTTTTGACGGGATATTCACGCCCCGCATCATTTTCTCCATAATCATGGTCATCCCATGTAGCCAGAAGGGTCGATTCTTTCCGCAATTTCGCAAAGTCTGGCTGAGCAGACAGAGTTGCCCAATCCCTCGCCAGTTTTGAAACGTCCCGTGAATCCCCATAGATGTTGTCGCCGCATAGAATCAGGACATCCGGCTGATACTTGAGGATCGGCTTCCAGCAGGGCTGGGGTTTATCCTGTTTAAGGCACGAGCCGACAACCAGTCGCTGGACCGGGTCGGTTTCTGACTCGTGACCTCCCAAATCAAAACAGAAAAGTCCAGCCAGGATCAAGACAGACAGCAGCGGGATCAAACGGTTTCTCTGAGTCATTTCAATCCTTCCTTCCGGACCTGTGGAGGCCCATTCCACAACTTTTCAATCAAACCAAACAGCTCAGGATCATGCAATTTCAGCTGGGGCTTCACAAACGGATGAAAATCATTGGTACCAAAATAGGCTTCACACCCCTCTGCAAAATACTCCTTGGCGTCGGTCAGGGCGTAGTGACGGGTGGTGTTGCCATTCATGTGCATCACCTTTTCATAATTGCCCTTCTTCACCGCCTTGTCGAAGGCCGCATTGATGCCCGCATGATCAAAGCCCAGGAACTGGTGATGCCAGGCGTGAGCCATTTCGTGAAGCATCACCCACGGCTGAATGTTGGAACGCTTCAGTGAGACGAAGGAGCGCACCTGGGGGATGTGCACACACAGAGCCAGATCTTCCGCATGACCATTGTTCTTCAGCCACTGACGGCTGGGGTGATACTGCATGCCCTTGAGTTTCGGATGGTCGAGATCGAGAACGATCACCACCTGCCTCAACTCTTCGACCCGCTTCTCGGGCAGGACCCAGGTCAGATCCCGGAGCTGCATTTCAGCTAGAGACAGCGCCTCTTTTGCCAACTCGGGCTCCTGCTCCAACAGCGATTTATCCACACGGATCTTCCACCCTTCCACCATTTGAATTTCGTGGGTTTCAGCAGGTGGAAGAGCGACGAGGCATAGGGTCATGATCAGGGTCAGCACTGCGGTCTCCTTGAATCTCTGGATTTGAGTCCATTTCAAGCCCTCAGAGAGGCCGGGTCAAATCCGCTATCCCCGATTGACCAAGGAAGATCGCCGATTACCTTGGAGATCGGCTCATATCAGGAAATGGGGACTCTCATGCTCCTTCGTCTTTCAATCTCGACCTTTCTTTCCGTGCTTCTTCCCATTGTTGCCATCGCCGAGGAGCCCAATGCGCTCACGCCTTCGCAGTCCGCTGCGGGCTGGGTCAGTCTCTTCGATGGAGAATCCCCCCGGGGCTGGAGGGGCTACCGCAAGGATGCCTTCCCCAAGCAGGGCTGGTTTGTGGAAGATGGCTGGCTGAGGGTGATCAAGGCGGGCGGCGGCGGCGATATCGTGACCGTCGACCAGTTCGATGATTTCATTCTCGAAATGGAATGGAAAGCCGGCAAAGGTGCCAACAGCGGCATCATGTACCTGACCAACGAGAACAACGGAGCACCCTACGAATCGGCACCGGAATACCAGGTGCTCGACATCGATGACCTGACCAGTTCAGACAGCACTTCTGCGGGAGGTCTCTATGGCCTTTACTCGCCAATGAACAAGAAACAGAACCCCACCGGTGAAATCAATCACACCCGCATCGTCCATTGCGGGGGCTATGTCGAGCACTGGCTCAATGGCGTTCGGGTTTTGACCGCCAAAATTGGCTCTCTCGACTGGAACCGTCGCGTGGCCAACAGCAAGTTTGCCGCATGGAAAGATTTCGGAACCGTCAAAAAAGGTCACATCTGCCTTCAGGATCACAACGACAGTGATCTCTGGTACCGCTCCATCAAGATCCGTGAAATCCCGGCCACCGAACGCTGGAGATTCACCGGTGAAGGCGAACTACTCTTCAACGGCCGCAACCTGGACGGCTGGGATGCGTTCCTCAACGGCAGTGAAACCAAAGATCAGGTCTGGTCTGTTAAAGACGGCATCCTGACTTGCAAGGGGACTCCCGCCGGATACATCTACACCCAGAAGGATTACCAGGATTTCGTTCTCGAACTCGACTGGCGCTGGGATCCGGTCACCAAAAAAGAGGGCAACTCCGGGGTTCTCTTCCGGAAGATCGGCGAACACAAGGTGTGGCCGCGCAGCATCGAGGCGCAACTGATGTCCAAAAATGCCGGCGACTTCTGGAATATCGAGAAGTTCGTCATGACCACCGATCCCGATCGAACCAATGGCAGGAACACCAAAAAGACGGAGATGGCGGAGTATCCAGTCGGTGAGTGGAACCGTTATGAGATTCACTGCATCGGTGGAGATGTGACGCTGATCGTCAACGGCAAGGTCGTCAACAAGGCAACAGGTTGTGAACAGGTCGCCGGTCCCATCTGTCTGCAGTCGGAGGGAACTCCGATTCAGTTCCGGGACATCCGCATCCACGCACCCTAGAGGTCGGCGGTAGCTCTTCAGCATCTGGTCGATGTTACGGATCTCTCCTGAGTTTGCTGAACGGCTTCTCACTGCGATCTCGCAGAACGGCTCACAAATCAATCCCGTAAACAACGGGCTTCTAGCTGATAGACCTCCTCTTCAGGAGTGATCTCTTACCCATTCCCTATCACCGAACTCTCACGAATTTAATCGAGGTTTCGCGAAGGGAGAGACGAGAAGAAGGATCATGAAAGAGGAAGGACCGTATGCACAACGGTTCCAACTACGACAGGATATCGCCGATCCAATAAGATTGAAAAGCGCTCACTCGTCGGTTCCCTCAACCGGTTGGGCCCATTGAAAAATGGGCCGGGCCGCAAGGACGATCAAAATCAGTCCGACCGCAAGAGGGGCATGATATGGGTCTTTGATCACAAAACTGTAACCGGCATAAACCGCCAGAAGCACTCTCACGAGAGGCACCCATGGATACCAGGGCACCCTGAAGGGTCGCGGTGTCTTCGGTTCTTTTCTTCGCAGCAGAAAAATGGTGATCGCTGTCGGAAAATCCATGATCAGCACACACATGCCGTTGAGGAGCAACAGGTATTCTTTTTCAACAGCACTGACCGCAACCATCAGCAACAGGGCCTGCAAGATCAACGCCGGACGCGGAGTTCCACTCTCTGAAGTCGTCCCCAATTTTGTCGGCAATTCCCTGTCTCTGGCCAATCTCCAAATGACTCTAGAAGAAACCTGCAGGCAACTGCTCAGGGTCGGAATCAGCACCAGTACGAAGACCGCATCAAACATCAATGCCGCAGAATCACCGAAGAGCACCCGGGCAGTGTGGGTCCCCAGATCCGGGATCTTCTCCCCATCGGGCCCCAGCATTTGTGCCGCCGGAGTCGCCCAGACAAAGACGGTATTGACGAGAAGATAGAGGACCGTGATGACCCCCAGACCAACGATCAGCGCTCGTGGAATATTGCGCTCTGGCTGATCCACATCCCCTGCCATCAAAACGATGGCGTTGTATCCGGAAAATGCGAATCCGGCGATGATGCTGGCGAAGAAGATCTGCTCGAGCCAATGGGCAACCGAGCCCCCTGTTTCACTCTCTGATGACGAAAACAGGGCTTCTGAAAGGGTCGTCGACGTCTCTTCGCCAAAGCCCAATGCAGTCAACCCGGCGAGGATAAAAACCAGAATCAGGGCTACCTTGATCACGGTCATGAAATTGTTGAAGAGCACTCCCGTCTTCAACCCTCGCAGGTGAATGCCGAGGATTACGACAATCGACAACAAGGCCGCCCATTTTTCATCGATCATCGGAAACAGATTGGAGAGGTGCTTCCCCAAGGTTCCGGCGACAAACGCACTGCCTACCGTCCATGCACAGGGTCCGGAGATGATGCCAAAGACGTAACTCGCTGTTGGGCCCAGAGCCCTTCGCAGATAGACGACCTCACCCCCACTGCTGGGAATCATCGCTCCCAACTCTGCGGTGGTCAGCGCCGAGGCGAATGCCAGCAGTCCAGCCAGAAGCACGGCAGCCAGAACCGCCCAGCCCTCGCCCAGACCCGGAGCAAAATAGCCACTGGTGGTGAACACTCCGGCTCCGACGACGGTGGTGAAAACCACCACCGACGATGAAAAGAAACCCAACTTGTTTTTTTGCGGGCTGGACATGAATCCCCTGTGGTCACGCTGATGGCTGGAGGTAAAATTCGCTCAGTTCAGGAGGACGATTGGACACACCCGAATACCCGGGATTTTGCCCCCAAAAACACCTGGGGGGTACCGCCGGCTGCTCAGTCTGGTCAGGAATATGGCAGGAGGGCACTCCTGCCATTCTCAAGGCTTATTCACCGGGCCGTGGCTGGCAGCAGGAAAAAGACGCTCTGGATCGGGTCCAACAGTTGGATCTTCCCCCGAGTGTCGTTACTCCAATGATTCTGGACAGCAGGTCTTCTCCCCCGGCTCTGATCCTGACTCCCGTCACCGGGATCAACATGGCCCACCACTCTTTCTCCATGGCAGATTGGTCTCAGGCCCAGCGCCTCGCGGCCCGTTTTCTGAAAAGATGGCAAAGCCAACCCTTCGAAGACAACGACCCTCTGCCTCTGGACCAGGCCTTGTTGCAAAGACTGGAAAACTGGATTTCAAAAGGTTCCGACTGTCTTTCAAAGTCAGAGATTGCGGTCGCTCGCGGTCGGCTTGGTGATGGCAGTCTCTTTCGCGGTCACAGCAGGGTTCCCTGTCATATTGACTTCCAGCCTCGCAACTGGCTTTGGAATGGCCAACAGTTGGGGGTCATCGATTTTGAACATGCTCGCCCCGATCATCCCGCCTTCGACTGGGTGCGACTCGAGCTGGGGCTGTGGCAAAAAATGCCAGAACTGCGGGATGAATTTGTCGACGAATGGGGAGGACTCCCCGATTGGGCCAGCCGGGAAGTGATCGATGCTGTCATCGGGATTCATGCAATCGGCTCCATCGTCTGGGGCCATGCTCATAATGATCGTGAGTTTGTCTTCGAAGGACGCAGGGTTCTCGACGAATGAATCACCACTGGCTCAGCGGTCGTCGGAAGTCTCCATCTGATCAAGCAATTCCAGTTCCCGCTGTGCACTGGCATATCCCGGCGACCTCTTGAGAACATCCTGCAGCTGCTTGCGTGCTTCATCAGTACGCCCCAGCAATCTCAAAACCCGGGCACGGGTCACCTGATGAATCGGTACCGGCCTTCTTTTGAAAATTCCATCCAGTTCCTCGAGCGCTTTTTCCAAATCGGAAACCGCACGGGACTCTTCTCCCTTGGCCCGATAGATCTCAGCCCTGCGCTGATACCAGGGCGCCTTGAGGGAAGCCTCGAGCAACTTCTCATCGACCAGATTCATGGCAATGTCATAACCACCACTTGCGGTTTCGGAACGTATCCGCGCAATCACCAGCAGCGAACTGTCGATCCCCGCGTCCATCCCCTGACGGTAAATTGCAGCAGCAAGGCCATGGGCACCGCGACGTTCGTAAAGGTCACCGAGACGCAAAGTCTTCGCCAAATCCGGCTCCAGTGAATGGACCCGTACCAAATCAATGATGGCTCCATCGATCTTCCCCAAACGGAGCCGCAGGTCCGACCGCTCATCGAGCGCTTCCACCAACAGTTTTCCCGAAAGCCCGACAACCTGATCGAGCATCTTCAGAGCCTTCTGCTCCTTGCCGGAATCACGCAGGCACAAAGCCCGCTCCAGTAGCTCTTCCTCCGGATCGATTCCCAAACCCCGCGCCCAATTCAGATCCTGTAACGCAAGGTCAGGTCGACCGTGCTTGCGGCACAACTTGGCACGAATCAGATAGAGAGGACCCGGGTCATTACTGATTTCGATCTGCTTGTTGACCCGATCCACATCGACGTGAACCCCGTCATGGGCGATGAGTCCTCCGGTGGGCAGACCCAGTGCCCACACGAGAGCCCACCCCCAAAGGTGAAGGCCCGGATTCTGCCTGCGGTGATCGTTCGCCGAGTTCATTTCGATCCTTCTTGGGTCCATGGTTTCAGGGAAACCCACTTGTTCTTCAGACGCCAGGAATCCTGATTTCGGTTGTCCGGAACCTCTTCAAGAATCCAGCCGCCTGCCCCTTCTGCCGGAGCCAGAGATCTCCCCCTGAGGGAACGCTGAATCGTCGCCAATTCGTTCCAATGGTCCTCAACGGCCACCCACACCGTTTCCGATTCGGGAACCCGTTCCTCCACCCAACCGGCGAAATCTCCCGCAGGAGTCTCCGCTGTACGAATGGGCACAATCCAGACCAGCTGGATCACCGAGACACTGAACAACAGTAAAAGGATTCGCGACAACGCACCGGCAGACAAGACCCTGCAACGGTTTTCCGGGATCAGGGCGATCCCCAGCGTCGCCAGCGTCCACACTGTGATTCCCCACGCAGCCGAGAGAGTCACAACCGCCTCATAGGCCCCCCACCAGACTTCGTAAAAAACCCCCACCGCGCCCAGGCACAGAAGGGTTCTCAACAGGAAACTGAAAATGCGAATTCCCAGACCCCCCTGCTGAGAAACCAGATAGATACCCGCCCAGAAACAGAGGATGGGCATCAGCGGCAGCAGATATCGCGGCTGGGTATCGGGCCAGAAGAAAAAGATCAACGAGGGAACACCGAGGCTCGCCAAAATCGCCGCTTTCGGCCAGTGCTTCTCTCGCCAGCTGGAGAGCCAGCGCTTCGGTTCGAGCAGAACCAGTACGGCGGGAATCATGCCAAGGACAGAACCGAGCGCAAACTCCAGCATATGTCGGGAGCTGAAGAGAGCCGGATCGCCTTTGCGATTTCTCAACGTCTCCGATTGCCAGTAAGTGAGGACATCTATCTCCGCAAGCCGATTCTGCACCAGCAAATACCAGAGGCCGAGGGATGCACCCATGAAGATGGGAGGCCCCACTGAAAAGACCAGTCCGCGAAGGCTGTAACCATCCCGCAGAAAACGACACAGAATCAATCCCGCCACAAAAGGCAGCGCTGCGGGCCCCTTGGCAAAACCGGCGATCAACAGCCCTCCACAGGCGAGAAAGAGATGCCGAACTTTCCACTCCCGGTCCAGCATTGCCAGGGCATAGACGGCGATGCCCAGAGTCAGCATCAGATCGGTTTCCCCGATCATCGCTTTCTTCTGCATTTCGATGGAGGAGACGAACAGAAATGAAGTCAGAAGTCCGCCCTCATTGCCGCCCCACCGACGACCGAGGAAAAACAGCACGACCGCAAGACCCACAAAGGAAAGGTAGGCCGGGATCCTCACTGTCAGCGGATTGACTTCGCCGGTCACAATAGTGGATGCCGCTACTGCCCACGGGTATCCGGGGGGCTTGTTCAAATAAGGCTCACCCCAAACTGTTGGCACTACTCCATCGCCACTGGAGATCATTTCGCGGGCAGCGATGGCTCGACGACCTTCTTCCCCCTTGAACTCACCGAGGCCGAGACGCCATGCGGTGCCGATCAGGATCAAGACCATCAAAATCAACAATGCTGGCACGCCGTTCAGGCGTGCCAGCATTGCTTTCTCATCTGCAGTGCCCACAGGTTGCATCGAAACCTTTCAGGAAAAATCAGCGTGCGATATCGCTGACCACTTCTCCTTCGATCACGGTTCCCAGGCAGTGGCTGGTGTATTCGAACGGGTCTCCATCAAAGAGAGCCACGTCTCCATCCTTGCCAACCTCGAGTGAGCCGACACGGTCGCCGATCCCCAAAAGGGCGGCGGCAGAATGGGTGATCAATCCCAGTGCATCACGGAACTCACAACCATAGGCACAGGCGATGGCTGCTTCCCAAAGAACCACACGGGTTTTGGGAACGTAGGATTCGTAGCCACTGCCCATCGCGACCGGTACTCCCGCAGCGATCAGCTTGGCAGCGGTCTCCATGCTGGCATTCTTGCCGGCCCCGGAAGAGCGCATCATCGTCGGATGCAAAATCACCGGAATTCCCTGAGCTTTCAGTGGCTCGATGAAGTCGTAACACTCCGCTCCCCCCTGAAGGATCACCGGAATCTGCCACTCCTTCTGCAATCTCAGGACATTCTGGATATCCACCGAAGAATGGGCATTGATCATCAATGGCATTTCCCCATCGAGAATCTGACCCATCGCTTCCTTGCGCAGGTCGCGGGCAGGAGCATCCTTCTCTTCATCCGCTGCGGCTTTGGCCACCTTTTCCTGGTATGCCTTCGCCTCGATGAACTTCTGCCTGAGCATCGACATCTGCTTGGCACGGGTTCCAGGGCTTTCCTTGCCACTGCGCAGTGCATCCGATCCCAGAGTGGCCGCCACCATCGACTGTCTCTGAACCACCGCATCATCGACGCTGTTGCCCCGGGTCTTGACGATGAAGGTTTGCCCGGAAATCAGCTGCCCGGGAGCATGCCCGGTGTGGAGGGTGGTGACTCCGAAGGATCGCACCCAATCGATCAGCGGCTCGCGCGGGTTGTAGGCATCCAGAGCAGCCAGCTCCGGTTGCATCGGCGAAGAGCGTTCGATGTGATCGGAGTCGTGATCGATGTTGAGCCAGCCGGCGAGACCCACCACAGAGCGGGCATCGATGAGGCCCGGAGTCACAACCTTGCAGCGCTTCTCCGGGGTTCCTTCCGGAACTTCCACAGCAGAAGCGGGTCCGACAGCACTGATCTTGCCATCGATGATCAGGACGACCCCATTCTCGATGGGGTCTTGCCATTGGCCCTCGGCAGTCTTCGCCATGGTGTGAACGGTATCTCCATAGATGGCGATGTTTTGTGCCTGCAACTCAGGAGTCCCTGCCACGAGCAGGATCAGTGCCAGAAATTGAATCAGGGTTGTTGGGGTTTTCATTAGTGATCCTCCCCGCCACAACAGTTGTAGGCGGTATCGTCACCCGCTCCGCGGCCACCGATGGCAAAGAGAAGATGCTCGGGGTTTGTACGATCAAACACCTGCTTTCCCTCCACCCATGTTTGGAGGATCTGGGTGTATACACTGAACGGGTCTCCGGAAAGAACTGCAAAGTCTGCGTCTTTACCCACCGCAAGGGAACCGGTTCGATCCGCAAGCCCGAGCATTTCGGCCCCGGAAAGGGTCAGGGCACGCAGTGCCCCTTCACGGGACATTCCCGCCCGGACTCCGAGAGCAGCCGATCGCAAAAAGAGGCGGCTGTCCGTAATCCAGTCGTCGGTGTGGAAGGCGACGTTGACCCCTTCCTCCTCCAGCACGGCTCCGTTTTCCAGTTTGATATCCCGCGCTTCCAGTTTTCCACCCGGTGAATCAACGACGATCAGCGAGCAGGCCGCATCGGCGGCGGCGATCTCCTTGGCGACTTTCCAGGCATCGCTGACATGGTGCAGCACCACTTCAAAACCGAACTCCTTCTTGAGTCGCAGAACGGTGAGGATGTCGTCATGGCGATGGGTGTGGTGATGAACGATGCGCTTGCCCTCGAGAGCCTCAACCAGCGCTTCCATGCGCAAGTCCCGTTCGGGCATCTTCTCAGGATCTCCCTCGGCGCGGGCGATCTTGGCCTGATACTCCTGAGCCTTGACGTAAGCCTGACGTACCAGTGATGCGGACTTGGCCCGGGTTCCAGGGAATGGAGCAGAACGCTGGGAGTTGGTTCCATTGGCCATCTTGAGGCCACCCATCGGCCAGCCACTGGCGTCGTGGACCAGAAGGTCTTCGACGGTGCCCCCATCCCGAAGTTTCAGGTACGTGGTGCGACCACTGATCAGGTGTCCCGATCCCGGCATCTGATTGACGAGAGTCAGACCACCTGCGCGTGCGCGCATAAAACTGGCGGACCGGACGTCGACCGAATCGAGGGTATGGCACTCGGGCTGGATCGGCTCGGAGCTGTCGCCACCCCCTCCCCAACCGATATGGCTGTGGGTGCAGATCAACCCGGGGATGATGGTCTTGCCGGTGACATCGATGCGCATGGCCCCGTCCGGGATAATGACATCCTTCACCGGTCCGACTTGTTCGATCTTTCCATCACGAACGAGAAGAGTTCCTTCCTCGATCACCTCAGAGGAAACTGGAACGATGCGTGCGCCAACAAAGGCCTGGACATCCGCAGCACTGATCGAGGCGGAGAAAGTTAAACACAGCATCAACAGGAAGCATTGCAGGAAGGTCCTGTTTTGAACTCGAAAATGGAGTGACATGGGCACCCTTTCGAGAACCACCTGGGTTCTGTTTACTTGAATGAAACGTCAACAATGACACTGTTTGAAGATATCCGAGGGGCCTTCTGGAAGGAAGCATCGTCAGCGATTCAGGGTTATAATCGATGCTGGTTCTGATCAGCGATAATTCGAAGCGATGATGCGAAAATGCATTGGGAGGTGCTTCAGATGCAACAGGCATGGAAACTGACCCTATTCCTGATCGTCCTGTGCTGTACCCCCACCCCTGCCAGGGCTGATTTCGATTACCCCGACTTCACCGATTTGACAGGCTTGACCACTGTCGGCGACGCCAGCCAATTCATCGATCGTGTACGCCTCACCGTCTCTGCCATCTCACAGGTCGGTGCGCTCTACACCTCCGAACCCCAATCGGTTGGTCAGGGATTTGATACCACTTTCCAGTATGCAATTTCACCGATCACCGGCGGAGCGGATGGCATGGCCTTTGTCATCCAGAATGATTCGGCAACGGCCCTCTTTTCCAATGGAGGTCAATTGGGTTATCACGGGATGGCCCGCTCTCTTGTGGTCGAAATCGATAACTACACCAATGGAAACTGGGCAGACCCCGCCGGCCAACACCTTTCCATTCACGGCTTGATCGGACAGCCCAACTCCGCCGACGAAATCACTGCCAGCCTCGGTGTCGTCAGCGTCAGCGTGACCGGCCTCCACACCATGCGAGTCCGATACGACGGCACCACCTTTGAGGTTTACCTCGACGACCTCGACAATCCCCTGATGTCCGTGGATCTGAATCTTTCAGAGTACCTGGAGGGTGACGATGCCTGGGTCGGCTTTACCGGAGCCACCGGCGGATTGACCCAGGCTCATGAAGTCTTCAGTTGGTCGATGACGACTTCCGGCCAGGTGGGAACACCCTTCACCCGCGGCGATCTCAATCTCGATGGATCGGTCAACCTCCCCGATGCCATCTATGGATTGAGTTCCCTCTTCGTCCCCGGATCACCCTTCCCGGGTTGTGCAGACTCTGCAGACTGCAACGACGACGGCAGTTTCAATCTTCCCGATGCGGTATTTCTGCTGAGCGCACTCTTCGTCCCGGGCTCCCCACCGATCCCCGAACCATCGAACTGCAGCATCGATGCCAGCGACGACACTCTCGACTGTCAGGTCACAGTCTGTCCGTAAAGATTGGGCAGACCTAGGTCGAAGCCCCCGCCGCCTGCTGAAGTTTCCAGGCGACAAGAATTCCATCGAGGTCATCCGGAGCCAAGCCTGCTGGTGGTCGACCCGCGATCGTGCCGTCCGGCAACGGGCGGACTTCCCAACCGAAACCACGGAAGCCCCGTTCGATTCCGTCGCGGTTGCCGCGGAGAATGATCCAGCCATCTTCGGCGGCGATGCGATTGACGCCCCATGAACCGAGAGTGATGCGCAATCGCTGCTGACCGATGAGTCGCAGCGTCTCGCTGGGGATCGGTCCGAACTGATCTTCCAGATCCTCGGTGATGACATCGAGCTGCCCCGATCGCAGCGCTGTAGCGATCTGTCGATAGTGGCGCAATCGCTGACGGGTATCGGGCAGATAGCTGTCGGGAATCAGGCACAACCCTGGCAATGTCATCTCGACGTCCGGCGGCTCCTCGGAAGCGGTTCCCCGCAGATGGGCGACCGCCTTCTCCAGCAAACGGCAGAAGAGATCGTAGCCCACCGCACCGATGTGACCGGACTGTTCCTTGCCGAGGATGTTACCCGCTCCGCGAATCTCCAGATCGCGCATGGCGATCTGGAAACCACTGCCCAGATCAGAATACTCTTCGATCGCCTGCAAACGGGTGCGCGCCTCGGGACGGATCGGTTGGTCATCGGGCACCACCAGATAGCAGTAAGCCTTGTGATGACTGCGACCCACCCTTCCGCGCAACTGGTGCAGCTGGGCCAGACCAAAGCGGTCTGCCCGCTCAACGATCAGCGTGTTGGCGCTGGGGATATCGAGACCACTTTCGATGATCGTCGTCGAGATCAGCACATTGGCGCGCTTGTCGATGAACTCGATCATCTTCTCTTCCAATTCGAGTTCATCCATCTGCCCGTGTGCGACCGTGACCTTCGCCTCCGGCAGCAGGGTCTCCACCCGGTTCTTGCATTCGTTGATGCTGGTCACCCGATTGTGGAGCCAGTAGATCTGCCCATCGCGATTGATCTCCCGCAGGGCGATCTGCCGAAATCGACGTTCGTCGAAGGCGGTCACTTCTGTCTGGACCGGAGCCCGGCCCTCCGGCGCTTCATGAAGACTTGAGATGTCTTTCACACCGACCAGTGACATGTGCAGGGTTCGCGGGATCGGCGTTGCGGTCATCGTCAACACATCGACGAGACGCCGCAGCTGTTTGAGTTTCTCTTTATGGGCGACACCGAAGCGCTGCTCCTCGTCGATGACGATCAGACCCAGATCTTCAAAGTGTACGTCTCCTGAGAGCAGACGGTGGGTGCCGATGAGGATATCGACCTCACCCTGGGACACCTTCTCCAGAATCTCGTTCTGCTTTCTGCGACCCTGAAAGCGGCTGATCGATTCGATTCTGATGGGCCACTCCGCCATCCGTTCACGGAAAGTGACCAGATGCTGTTGGGCGAGAACCGTGGTCGGCACCAACACCGCGACCTGCTTGCCCCCTTGGACCGCCTTGAAAGCGGCCCGCATCGCCAGCTCGGTTTTTCCGTAACCGACATCTCCGCAAACGAGACGGTCCATCGGCTTCGGTTTTTCCATGTCACCCTTGATCGCTTCCATGGCGTGAAGCTGATCGCCGGTCTCGTCGTAGGGAAACGCTTCGTCAAAGGCGGTGACAGCGGTGTTGTCCTCTGGAAAGGGATGGCCCGGTCTCTCCGCGCGAATCGCCTGCACCTCGAGCAGTTCCGCCGCCAGATCGTGGACCGATTCCTCGGCACGGGCCTTCTTCTTCGACCACAGCGTGCCGCCGACCTTGTCGAGCTTACCTGCGGCACGACCGCCACCCACATACTTCTGTACCAGATCGATCCGGTCCACCGGCACCAGCAGGGTGACACCCTCGGCAAATTCGAGAACCAGAAAGTCTCCCTGGCGTGCTCCGTCCCGGACCGCGCGCAATCCCTGATAGCGAGCGATACCGTGGGTCACATGGACGACCAGTTGTCCTTCCTCCAACTCGAGGAAGTTGTCGACCGCCCGACCTTCGACCCGCTTGCGGGTTTCCTTCTTTTCGACACTGCGTCGGCGACCGAGAGCGGCATGTCCACTGACAAAGATACCGCCGCCATCTTCATGCCAGCGGAAACCGGTGGAGAGCTGGCCCATTCGGACGCGCACTCCAGGCCCCACATTGGCTTCTGCCAGAACTTCCCGGAATCGCTCCCCCTCCGCTTCCTGTCTGAGGAAGACGATGACGTCTTCACCGCGATCAGAGACTTCTGCCAAGGCAGAAACGGTACCTTCCAGAGAGCCCTGATAACGATCGGCGGAAACCACCGGCAGTTGAAGGGGTCGATGCCCCGCTTCGGGAATCAGCGGATCCAGTTGCAGGCGGATATGTCGTCCGGCTCTTTCCCAGAATCCCTCGCACAGTTTCTGGCGGTCACGGGCTGCCCACTGTCCGACAAGAAAGTGAACCCGCTCTTCCACCTCTTTGGGATTCCACACCGCAACGATGGATCCCTCGGGCAAGGCGTCAAAGAGCAGACTCTGGGTCCCGGTCCAACCACGGATAAACCATGACTCCCTCGGGGCCATCGACAGAACGACCATGTCGAGATCGCCGCTGACCTTTTGATCGCGGGGAGAGATGGTTTGAATGGCATCAATTTCGTCATCGAAGAAATCGATGCGATAGGGCACAGGACTCTCCCGGGGCCACACATCAAAGAGGCTTCCACGGATAGCAAAGTCACCGGGACGGGCAACTTGGGGAAAGCGACGATAACCCGCCTCCACCAGACTTCGGGAAAGATCACCGCGCTCCCGGCGATCTCCCACCCTGAGCACCACACGGTGGTCCCCATCCATTTCCTGACTGATCGGCTGCAACACTGCCTGCACCGGAGCGATTACCGTTTTCAGCTGACCCGACTCCAGGGATCTCAGTGTTTCAAAGCGGTCACGGAAGGTATCGAGGTCCGGCTCCGAGTCCTCTTCAAAGAGACTTTCCCACATCGGAAAGTCGCCGATGGGTTGTCCGGTAAAGGTGGTGATGTCCTGTCGCAATTGTTGGGCAGCATCGGGGCTGGAGGTCAGCACCAGAAGGGGGCGACTCTGGTTCTCGGTAAGGGCGGTCAGCAGCAGACCGACAGCCCCTTCAGAACAGCGACCGACATGAACCACAGTTTCAGTCCTGAGACGGGCACAGACCTCCCCCAGGACCGATGAGTCGCAGAGGACCCTTTCGATCAATGGATCACGATCTGTTTCGGCACTCCCTTTAGAGGCAGTCACCGCTTCTCCGCTCAGTTCCGGCAAAGTCCGAAAGCCGAAATGGCTTCCCTGAACCGTCCGGAGATCCACAGGATAGCCGCTGGGGGCAAAAATTCATCTGAAGCAGGGAATCAGACAGGCAGAAGTTGTCAGTTTGTGAAGAAAAAACCGGGAGTGGCTTCAACTCTGGGTCGGATCGACCCCGAGTTTGTCGAGAGCGGCCTTGGCCGCAGCCTGTTCCGCCTCTTTCTTGGTCGTGCCTTCACCGACGCCGAGGATGTCCTTTTTCAGCATCGCCTGAACGACAAATTCCTTGGCGTGATCAGGACCACTCTCGCTCTTGACCCGATAGTTGGGGGTCGAGCCATCCTCCTTCTGCAGATGCTGCTGCAGGATGGATTTGTAATTCACCGAGTGCTCTTTCTGGTGAACAGCGAGGACCTGGTGGTAGAGGTTGCGAACGATGAATTCCTTCGCCTGATCGATGCCCCCGTCGAGGTAGATGGCAGCGATCACGGCTTCGAAAACGTTGGCAAGCAAACTGTTTGGCAACTTGCGACGGCTGGTCACACCCTTGCCGACGGCGTAGGCCTCATCGAGACCGAGACGCATACTCTCTTCCGCCAGCGTGTTGGTGGAGACCACTGCAGATTTGATCTGCGTCAGCTCACCTTCCGGTCGCTCGGGGAAGAAGTTGAAGAGGAACTCGGTCATGACCATTCCCAACACCGAGTCGCCGAGGAATTCCATGCGCTCGTTGCAGGGGTTGTCGATGGTTTTCAGGGAAGAATGGGTCAGGGCCTGAACCAGATGGTTCGGGTCCTTGAAGTGGTAACCGATCCGTTTCTCACACGCCTCCAGGCGCTTGAGATCGGAAGGGGCAATATTTTCGTGTTCAAATCCGCGAGGACCGACCATGACTCTTGATTTCCAGGAACGATCGCGGGCTTGGATGCGTCCCCCGGGGGGCGTACTTCCCGGAGGTCACGCATACGAGCCGGCCACCGGCCAACACTGGATACTTCGGCACTGTTTGCTGTCCGCCTTACGAAATTCCTGAAGAATCCCGCAAAAGCCCGGAAAACCCGGTCTCTCTCCCTGAAAACGACCCGGAAACCACATTTCCGGACCTGACCCCTTCAGGGACAGCGGTCGACGGAGCCTTCCTGACATCTATATTGTCGAGGATAAGACTCGATTTCGGGGCCTGCAACCGGCCCTGACTTTGTTCCCCTGAAAAGAGTGTCTCATGAGTGCCACCGACCGATTCCGTCCCGTCTATGGCGTCAAGGAACAGCGCTGGAGCCTGCTCGATCTCCTCGAGCGCTTTGCCGATCCCGGCTTCTTCTCCGGGGGAGTCCTGCGGATCAGCGATCTGCATCTGCGACCGGGCAAACCGGCCCACTACCGTTTCGATGGGGAGCTGATTCCCCTGCCGGGCGGTGCCGACCTCGACGACGACACGGTTCAGGCTCTCATCAAACCCGCCCTGCGCGATGACACCCTCGAACGGGTTCAACAAGGGGAGGATGTGGATGCTTCCTGGGAGTGGCCGGAGAAGGATCTCTCCTTCCGCATCAATGTCTTCCGCGCCCGCGAAGGTACCTGCGTCGCCCTGCGTGTTCTCGCACGCAAGATTCCCCCACCGGAAGAGATCGGTTTCCCCTTCGACAGCACGTGGAAAGAGTTCATGGCGATGGACCAGGGCCTCGTCATCGTCACCGGCATCACCGGCAGCGGCAAATCGACCACCGTCTCGAGCCTGCTGACAAGAAGAGCCAAGGAACGGGGTGAACGGGTCATCACTCTGGAAGATCCCATCGAATACATCCTCGAAGGAGACAAGGCCCTCGTCTCACAACGGGAACTGGGCCAACATCTGACATCCTTCAGTGGAGGATTGCGCAGTGCCCTGCGGGAGGATCCGGATGTGATCTTCGTCGGTGAGGTGCGCGATCCGGAAACCGCCGCCCTCGCCCTGACCGCCGCGGAAACAGGTCACGTGGTGATCACTACCCTGCACACCAAGGA
>CAJXMG010000020.1 GCA_913056395.1 uncultured bacterium
GGCTGATTCTGGGGAGTGGAGGATCGCTTTGCGGCCCTCGATGGTGTCGTCGACGCCGTCTCCGGTTACATGGGAGGACATCAGGACAACCCCACCTACGAACAGGTCTGTTCAGGGGACACAGGTCATGCTGAGACGGTCGAGGTCAAATACGATCCGACGGAAGTCAGTTACGCCAAACTGGTTGCCCTGTTTTTTGCACTTCATGACCCGACCACTCCGAATCAGCAGGGTCCCAATCGGGGAACCCAGTATCGATCGGTGGTCTTCAGCCATTCGGAATCCGAATCAGAAGAGGTGCGTGCGCAAATCAGGAATCTTGAGGAGAAAAAAGCCTATGGAGGAAGGCCGATCGTTACACAGGTGATCGACACCGCTCCACGCTTTTGGATCGCCGAGGATTATCACCAGGATTACTACAAGAAGCACCGGGGCTTCTGCTCTTTCTGACCGCAATCAGTCTTTGCCCACTCGTCGAACCACACCGAGTTCGTTGACACTTCCATGGAGGGATTCCTTTCCCTTGAGGGCGAGTAATCCCTCGGTGAGCATCCACGCCTGCAAGAAGATTCCCAATCCAAGGACTCCGACCTGATGCCATGGGATCGAATCCCCACTCAGCAGTTCCGCCATTTTCACTGTTGCCGCCCAGCCGACGATAAAGGTCAATGCGATCAGAGGAATCAGGGTCGGCAATACCGGTCGCCCGCGTCGGGATTGCCAAGTGGTCAAGACGACCAGGGTCAATGAAGCAAGCAATTGATTGGTCACACCGAAGATGGGCCAAAGCACGAGTCCGCCCGTTCCTCCTTCTCCGGCCAGAAGCGCCAAGGCTCCTGCGGAGATGACTGCCGTTGCTGCGGCGACATGGCGATTCTCAAGGATCCTGAGGCCACTGCTGCGTCCCAGTTCCTCCAGTACATAGCGTTGAATCCGTGTGGCACTGTCCATCGTCGTTGCCGCAAATGAAATGATGACAACGGTGACCACTGAAGCGAGGAACTCGATGGCAGTAAAGGGAACCACTTCCTGAATGAAAGCAGCTCCGCCATAAATGAAACCATCGAGACGAACGATCAGTGAGTCGGAGCCGACCCAGTTTGAGGAGTACTTTGCGGCCCATGAGGCAGTATCCGCAAAACCTGCAGCAGAAACACAACAGAGGATCACGATGACTGCGAGGCCCCCCTCCAGAATCATCGCCCCATAGCCGATACTGCGTGCGTGGCTTTCCGACTCCAGCTGCTTGGAAGTGGTTCCACTCGCCACCATGCAGTGAAAACCGCTGATAGCGCCACACGCGATGGTGATGAAGAGGAAAGGAAAAAGTGGGGGAGCTTCTGCAGGAGGATTCTGATTGATGGCGGGAGCGACAATTTCCAGATCAGAGCTGCCAGAGACTGTGGCGACAACCATGCCGACGATCAAAGCACCGATGGCCGCAAACAACTGGTGGGAGTTGATGGCATCCCGGGGTTGCAACAATTTCTGCACCGGCATGCTGCTGGCGATCCATGCATAGATGAAGAGTATGAAGAGCCAGAAGAGGCGTGCATTCTCCTTGAGAGTCTCTCCCAGTGAAGAGTCGCCCCATTCGAATGCCAGCAGAGGTCGAACCGATTCGTGAGAACCGATCCCGATGCACAGATACATGGTGATCAACGCTAATCCGCCCCAGATCAACATCGACCCACCCCGTAGCAGTTTCCAACCGACGAGCAGGGCCAGCGGAATTTCGATCCATACTGCGAGAATGCTTTCGGGATAAGCCACAAAAAGACTGGCTATGACAAAGGCAAACACAGCCAGTACCACCCACAGCGCAAGCATGATGAAGATCAGAAAAATGGTCCTGACGCGAGGAGACAGGATTTCGGCGCAAAGGTCACCGATACTGCGACCCTGATTGCGAGCAGAAAGTACGAGGGATCCCAGATCATGAACGGCGCCGATAAAAATTGATCCAAAAACGACCCACAGTAATGCAGGGAGCCAGCCCCAGGTCACTGCCACAGCGGGCCCTACGATCGGACCTGCACCGGCGATGGTGACATAATGATGACCAAAGAGAATCGATCGCTTTGTGGGAACGAAATCGATGCCATTTGCCTGTTGATTACTGGGAAGAGAACGATCTTCAAACTCACCGAGGCCAAATACGCGGGTGGAAATCCACTTTCCATAGAAGCGGTATCCCCACCAAAGAGAGAGTGCGGAAATCAGAGCAAGGAGGGAAATTTGCATCGGTGGCCCTTTCCTCCGCTGGCGGATCACCAACGGGCTCGTCCAAGAGTTTAGTCTCTTGACCCCTAATTTCCATCTTCCATGATGGTTTGCAGGGATCGGGGGGAGACATGGCTTCTGAATCGAAAAATGACCTGCCGGACAATCCACAAAAAGTATGTGGAGGTCATCGCCTTTATTGGCGAAAAAATCTTCAGTTGATCGCCATACTGCTCTTCATTTGGGCCTTTGTCTCATTTGGCCTCGGATTGGCCTTTGCTGATTCACTCCATGGCATATTGGCCCCTCTTCCGGGGACTCCTCTGGGTTTCTGGTTTGCTCAACAGGGCTCCATCTTCACATTTGTGATTCTGATTTGGGTCTACGCCTGGCGTATGAACAAGCTCGATGATGAGTACTTCACGAATGGAGACGAGTAATGGAGATCCAGCAGTGGACGGCACTCCTGGTCGGTGCGTCATTTCTTCTCTACATCGTGATCGCCCTGAAATCACGGGCGAACAGTACAGGTGAATTTTATGTTGCAGGTGGACATGTGCCACCACTGGCAAATGGGATGGCTACCGCAGCGGATTGGATGAGTGCGGCTTCCTTCATCTCGATGGCGGGATTGATTTCCTTCTCGGGTTTCGATGGATCGGTCTATTTGATGGGCTGGACCGGCGGGTATGTCCTCCTCGCGCTGTTGTTGGCACCCTACTTGAGAAAGTTTGGAAAGTTCACTGTTCCTGATTTCATCGGTGAGAGGTACTACTCGCAAACAGCCCGAGTGGTGGCAGTGGTTTGTGCGATCTTCGTTTCCTTCACCTATGTTGCTGGACAAATGCGGGGTGTGGGTCTGGTCTTCAGCCGTTTTCTGGAAGTCGATATCACCAGCGGCGTCATGATCGGTATGGCCATCGTCTTCATGTATGCGGTTTTGGGTGGCATGAAGGGGATCACTTATACCCAGGTGGCGCAGTATTGTGTTTTGATCTTCGCATTCATGGTTCCGGCGATTTTCATTTCCATCCATGTTGCTGATTGGGCGATTCCACAGATCGGTTTCGGGATGGATACCCCGGGTCAGGGGTCTTCGCTGTTACAGAGGCTGAACGGATTACATGAGGAATTAGGCTTCGCCTCCTACACCCGTGGAAGTGGCAATACCCTCAATCTGATCGCCATCACCTTTGCCCTGATGGCTGGTACCGCAGGTCTGCCCCATGTGATCATTCGCTTCTACACAGTTCCCCGGGTTCGTGATGCAAGGACCTCTGCAGGTTGGGCTTTGCTCTTCATCGCAATCCTCTACACGACAGCTCCCGCTGTTGCCGTTTTCGCCCGAACAAATCTGATCGATACGGTCTATACCGATGGCCAGTTCCAATCCCATGAAAGTATGCCGGAGTGGTTCAAAACCTGGGAAGGGACCGGGCTGATTCAACATGAGGATCATAACAGGGATGGATTGGTTCAATACGTGGGGGCCGCTGCTGTCGATGGTGAGGGCCAACCGATCCGCAACGAGTTGACCATCGATCGGGATATCATGGTGCTTGCCAATCCTGAGATTGCCGGACTGCCGAACTGGGTGATCGGATTGGTAGCCGCTGGGGGATTGGCGGCGGCTCTTTCGACTGCGGCAGGACTGCTTCTGGTTGTGTCGACTTCCTTTTCCCATGATTTGCTCAGGAAATGGCTCAAGCCTGATCTTTCAGATCGCCAGGAGTTGATGGCTGCACGTATCGCTGCAGGTGTGGCAGTCTGTTTTGCGGGATATCTGGGGATCAACCCGCCCGGTTTTGTCGGTGAAGTGGTCGCTTTCGCCTTTGGTCTCGCTGCGGCCAGTTTTTTCCCGGCGATCTTCATGGGCATTTTCATGAAACGGATGAACCGAGAGGGAGCGATCGCCGGAATGGTGGTCGGACTGCTCTTTACGGCGGGTTACATCGTCTACTTCCGTTTCATGTATCCGGAACTGGACAATGCTGAGCACTGGTGGTGGGGCATCTCACCGAAGGGGATCGGCACCCTGGGTATGTGTTTCAACTTCATGGTCGCAGGGATCGTCCGCAGTATGAGTGCTGATCCACCGGAAGAGGTGATGGAGATGGTCGAGCAAATCAGAATCCCGGAGAAGCCCTAGGCCTGAGTGTCAGGTTTTTTTCCGGGTAATCCCAGTTCGGCCACCAGCATGCCGGCGATCATCAGCACACCGCCGGTAGCCGCGGTCCAACTGAGGAGTTCTCCGATCAGCCACCATGAGAAGAGAGCGGCCATCACCGGCTCCATGGCGAAGACCACCGCCGTACTGACTGCGGTCGTCGATTTCTGGGCCCAGGTTTGAATCAGAAATGCTGCAGCCGTCGCCAAAACTCCGGTCAGGGCGACCGCACCCCATACCGTCATCGACAAATTTGAATAATCAGGGATCTCTTCAAGAGTCAGTGCCGCGATCACAGACAGAACGAAGACGGTGCCGATCTCCACAGTCGTCAATGCCAGAGCTGAGAGTTTCGAGGCATAGCGTGCCTTGAAGATGATCTGGAATGCAAAAGCGATGGTGCAGCCGAAGGAGATCATGTCACCGCGAACGATGTCGAGGTTTGCAGGCGGATCCGCCAGTTGTGCTTCGCCTCCAAAAGTCATCAGTCCCAGACCAGCGGCGGCGAGAAGAACTCCAGTGATCACATCCCGATTCATCTTTTCTTTGAGGAACAGTAGTGCCAGTGGGGGGACGACTACCACCGAAAGTCCTGTCAGAAAACCGGAATGGGCAGGGGTGGTGTAGAGGAGACCGGTCGTTTGGCAGGTGTATCCCAGCCAGAGGGAGAGACCTGTCAGCAATCCAGCCTTCCACAGAATACGCGGATCACTCTTTGCAGGTTGCTTCTGGCGCATTCTCCGAAGGAGCAACAGAGGCAGAAGGATGACGCTGGCGACTCCGAAGCGCAGAACATGGAAGGAGTGGACCGGGATTTCCTCGATGGCCTTCTGGACCGAGACAAAAGTTGCCCCCCAGACCACGACCACCAGAAAGAGTGCGAATTCGGCTCTACGTGCCTTGGAAATCAATCTCTCGACCTTTCCGGTCCTTCGGATACGCTTCTCAGTTTCTGCCTTCCGTGTTATCTTGCACAGAATCCCGGAAGTCCACCGGGGAATCGGATTTAGTGAAACGATCCACGATCCCGATTCCCGGGCTCGTCGCAGAATTCCCCGCTGACAAGGGGTGATTCAGGCTGTTGGCGACACAGGCTGTTGGCGACACAGGCTGTTGGTGACACAGGCTAATGGTGACACAGGGGATGACCCTCGATTTTTCGTAATTCCGCCCCCTCCTTTCCAGGGCAGGGGCAGGCAGGAGAGAAATGATTCGTAATTGCGTGGCATTGACCCGATCAAAAGACGCCGGTTGGAGTTTCAGAAGTTGGGTTCTTTTGGCCCTGACTTTATTGGTGTTCTTCGGTTCCGGTTCTCCATCCCTGGAGGCTCAGGAGCAGAGAAAACTGCGTCACATCCTTGTCGCCAATGAGAATGTTGCCAACAAGTTGTTGGCAGCAGCCAAAGCCGGTACCGACTTCAAGGCGATGGCTCGGCGTTATTCCCTCGATGTGGGAACCAAGATTCTCGGGGGGGACCTGGACTGGGTTTCTCCGGGCCAGATGGAGCCTGAGTTTTCCCGAGCAGCCTTCGACATTCCTGAAGTGGGCGGGTTTGCCACCTGCAAGACCCGTTACGGCTGGCATGTGATCCAATTTGTGGAGATCCGTGGGGCTGAAAAGCCAAAGCCTCCAGTCGATCAGCCGAAGGAGTCTCCGCCGGTGAAACCCGATGCGGGACAGGCGGAAGAGACCGATTCCGATGCTGCCAAAAAGCCGATCCCAGTGGACCCGATGGCGGATCGAAATGACGACCTGGGTTGGGAAGTCAGTTTTTCTGACAGAACCTACTCTCCCGGGGACGACATCCAGTTCACGATTCGAGTGACCAACAAGTCGGATAGTGAGTTGCAGGTTCTCGATCCCAGGCTTTGGCCATTGGGAATGATCGTCAGGTATCAATTTGGTCGCATGAATGTCCCCGTCGTTTTTCCCGGTGACGTTGCAAAGACCCAGTTCAACAATGAAATGATCCCTGCCGGAGGAAAAATCCAGCGCAGCTATTCCCTCAAGGATTATCTCGGTTTTGAGGAATTGTGGCCCATCGTTCGAGTGATTTGGCGTGGTGATATTCTCTTCAACCGCATCGACGAGATCAAAGTGGACAGCTCTTTCATCGACGATCCGGAGAAAGCCCGCTCTCGCTGGCGTTTCTACCGCAGTGAAGAGGCCAACTTCAATCAACTGCCGCTGGTCAAGGCTGGAGATCGCTGGTTTCTATGTCTCTTTTCCAGTGGGCGCACGTGGATCGAATTGAATCCTCAGGCCTACGCGCCACTGCGAGAGTGGATCGTCAAAGATGTCAGAGAAGCAAAGTGGGACAAGGTGAACCTCGAAGTGATACCTGATCAGGGGATCATCTTTGGACTCGTGGATCGGGGCGAGGCGACGGGGGTTCCCTCTGCGAAGCCTGTCGATCGCAGCAAGTCGTTGGAAGGTCTGGCCCGGGGAGATTTTGTCGCTCTTCCGACCAAACTTTCCAATGGAACGATCGGTTATGGCAAGCGCTTTGGAATCGTTCTCGATGCTTCTGCCAAACAGTTCAATGGCGGTATGAAAATCGGCAAAGTAGTCCTGGAAGAGGGCGACCCGATCAATCGGATCGAAGAACGCAAACGTGCCAATCAAGAATCGATGGTGACACTGGCTCTGGCGTGGCCTGAATCATTGCTCCCGGAACGCACTGCAAAATCGATCGCTGAAGGCGCTGTTGCACCGGTGAATAAGAAAGTCGATCCGCGAAGTGCTGGCAGCCAGATCGGTGAAAAGCCCGGGGCTTCCCTGAATCCTGCAGGCACTTCCCCAAAAGCTTCGATACCGTTGGAGCCGACTCTTCAAAGGCCTGCTCCTGTCCAGAAAGAACAGAAGCCAGCTCCAGCGGCCCTGAAGCCGTTGCCCACTGTTTTCATGGAAACGGACAATGGCAGTTTTCTGATCAGACTCTATGAAGATGAAGCGCCCAATACGGTGGCGCACTTCATCCATCTGGTCGAAAACGGATTCTACGATGGCAAGAATTTTCATCGCAGAGTGCAGACAGGAAGCAGCAAGGGCTTCATTCAGGGTGGCAGTCCGGATGGGACCAGTGCTGGAGTCCTGGATTACACGATCAGGGACGAACCCAGCCCCAAAAGACCGGCAAAAGTATACTCGCTGATTATGGCCCGCCATCACACGCGGCCCAATTCTGCGAGTTCACAGTTTTTGATCGCTCTTGATGATCTTTCCTACCTCAATGGTACCTATACCGTCTTCGGAGAAATCATCAGCGGACAGAAGAGTGCGATGCGCCTGTCAGAAGGCAGCAAGATCAAGAGAATCACGGTTCGGAACAAAAGGGACCGGGATTACACCTTCGAGAAGTTCGCACCCAAATAACCAAGACCGAAGGAATCAGGAAGAGTCATGAGCCCAGTGAATTTGACCCGGGGAGATTCGGGAATCGCAACGGTCACCATCGACCGCCAGAAGCAACTCAATGCCCTCGACGATGCAACGATCGGAATGATCCACGATGTTTTCGATGAGATCGCTGCCGACGAATCGATCAAGGTCGTCATTCTGACCGGAGCTGGTGAAAAGGCTTTTGTTGCGGGAGCAGACATTCAGGAGTTGGCCCAGCAGGATTCTCTGGAAGCCCGAAACAGGGCATTGCAGGGGCAGTCTGCCCTCGCAGCCATCGAAGGTTGCGGAAAACCGGTCATAGCCATGATCAATGGGTTTGCATTGGGTGGCGGATGTGAGTTGGCTTTGGCATGTCACCTTCGTTACGCATCCACCAAGGCCAAGCTTGGACTGCCAGAGGTGACTCTGGGCATCATTCCCGGATACGGAGGCACCCAGAGACTCCAGAGAGTGGTGGGGCGTGGCCGTGCATTGGAGATGATTCTCTCCGGAGAGTTTGTCAGTGCAGATAAAGCCCATGCCATGGGTCTCGTCAACGGTGTGTTTGAGCCTGAAGAGTTGTCTGCCGGAGTCATGGCTGTGGCAGAGACCATCGCCCAGCGAGGACCAAAGGCTCTCGGATTTGCCATCGAGGCGGTCATTCGTGGTGGCGAATGCAACCTGGAAGAGGGTTTGGCCATCGAGGCGGACCTGTTTGGATTGACCAGTGCGACGGATGATATGAAAGAAGGAATGAACGCATTCCTCGAAAAGCGCAGCCCTGAATTCAAGGGGCGCTGAATCGATTTGAATCACAAACTGATCCTGTCGGAGGAACCGTCGGGTGATCAGCAAAGGAACACAGTATGAACCAGAAAATTCAGGTCCTCGGCGGAGCAAGAACAGCGATGGCCGAGTATGTCGGAACCCCCGGCTTTGGCCTTTTCAAGGACCTCAGCGCGATTGAGCTGGGAGCCATGGCCACCAAGGAAGCACTTCGACGTAGTGAAGTGGATCCTACATCGGTGGACCACGTCGTCATGGGAAATGTCATGCAGACCAGCGCCGATGCACTCTATGGTGCCCGCCATGTGGCGCTTCGTGCAGACCTGCCCATCGAGACTCCGGCACTGACCGTCAACCGCCTGTGCGGATCTGGCCTTCAGGCTGTCGTGACAGGTGCGCAGCACATCCTTCTGGACGAAGCGAAGGTGGTGGTCGCAGGCGGCATGGAGAATATGTCCCAGTGCCCTCACGTCATTCGAGGTGCCAGAGAGGGGTTTCCCCTCGGACAGGGCAAGTTGGAAGACCTGCTGATGGCTTCACTGATGGATCCATTCTGCGGATTGTTCATGGCCCAGACCGCTGAGAAATTGGCGACTCAGCACAGCATCAGCCGTGAAGAGCAGGATGAGTTTGCCATCACTTCCATCTCCCGTGCTCGTGCAGCCCAGGAGAAGGGCCTCTTCGATGACGAGATGTTCCCGGTGACGGTCAAGCGTCGTCGTGAAGAGATCGAAGTCTTCCGCGATGATCACATCAAGCCGGATACTACCCACGAGAAGTTGGCCAAACTGCGTCCCGCTTTCGGAAAAGATGGAACGGTGACCGCAGGAAATGCCAGCGGAATTGTCGACGGCGCTGCTGCACTGGTTCTTGCTGCTGAGGGTGCTCCCGCAGCCGAAGGCCGCGAAGTTCTCGGAACGATTCGCGGCTGGCATGTGGTGGGAGTCGATCCGTCGATCATGGGAATCGGCCCCGCTCCTGCGATCCGTGGCCTTCTCGATGCTCAGGGGCTCTCCATCAGCGACATCGAAATTTTTGAAATCAATGAAGCCTTCTCCGCCCAGTACCTTGCTGTGGAGAAGGATCTGGGACTCGATCGTGACCGTTGCAATGTCAACGGTGGTGCGGTGGCTTTGGGGCATCCCCTTGGCATGACCGGAACCCGCTTGATCCTGACCGCCATCCATGAACTTCGTCGTCGTGGAGGTGGCCTTGGAGTTGCGAGTGCATGTATCGGAGGAGGACAGGGAATCGCTGTCCTCGTCGAAGCCTGATCGAACTGACGAGGAGTATTCGTGACTGATAATTACAAGATTGCAGTTTTCGCCGGTGACGGAATCGGCCCTGAAGTGACCGAGGAGGCACTCCGGGTGCTCGACGTGACCGCGGAACTGGCAGGATTCACAGTTGATTGCAAACATTTCCCTCACGGCAGTGAGCACTACCTCGCCACCGGTGAGTTGTTGCCCGATGACGTGTTGGAAGAAGTCCGCGGCATGGACGCCGTCTATCTGGGGGCGATCGGAGATCCCCGTGTAGAGGTCGGCCTGGTAGAAAGAGCGGTGATCGCAGGATTGAGATTCGGTCTCGACCTGTATGTGAACCTGCGTCCAATTCGCCTGATGGCCGAGAAGTTCTGCCCGCTCAAGGGCAAGACCGCCCGTGACATCGACTTCGTTGTGGTTCGCGAAAACACCGAGGACGCCTACGCAGGTATCGGTGGAATTCTCAAGAAGGGAACCGACAACGAGGTGGCGATGCAGCAGATGGTCTACACCCGACAGGGTGTGGAGAGGGTGATCCGTTACGCTTTCGAAACCGCACGAAAGCGAGATCGTCAAAAGAAGCTGTTGCTGGTGGACAAGGCCAACGCCATCCGTGCCCAGGATATCTGGACCCGCACTTTTGCCGAAGTCGGCGAAGAGTATCCGGATATTGAGCGTGAGCACGCTTACGTCGACGCTGCCTGCATGTGGATGGTGAAGAATCCGGAAAGTTTTGACACGGTGGTGACCACCAACCTTTTTGGAGACATCATCACCGATCTTGGAGCGGTTCTGCAGGGTGGAATGGGTGTCGCCGCCAGCGGCAACATCAATCCTGGAAAAGTCTCACTCTTTGAGCCGATTCACGGATCGGCACCAAAGTACAAGGGGCAGAATGTCTCTTGTCCCATCGCTGCGATTGCTGCGGTTTACATGATGCTGGATGAGTTGGGGCAAACCTCTTCCGCGGCCAAGATTGAACAGGCCATCGAGAAGGTGCTCAGCTCCGAAGACGTTACTTCTGTCAGCGCTTCCAGCGGAATCTCCACCTCCGAGTGGGGAGACCGGGTCATCGAAGCCTTGCGTCAACTCTAGGAGCCGTGTGAGCGACTTGAACAGCGAAAGCACTGTGTATCACCAGGGAGCGAATCGCTCTCTGGTGATTCTTTATGTCCACGGGAGTGACAGCAGGGACTATCTGCAGAGGATGGTTTCCTGTGATCTTGCGAGGATATCCCCGCAGCAGGGAAGTCGGGGAACCCTCCTTGATGGCAAGGGCCGTATTCAGGCGGTCTTTGATCTGCTGCAGTGGAACGATGGATTCCTCCTGGTGACCGGTGAGCAGGAGTCGGCCACTCTCAAATCACGACTTGAGTCGATGGTGATTCTGGAAGACGTGGAGATCGAAACCGATTCCCACATGTGGCTTCACTTGCATGGTGACGGATCCCCCGGGCGAATGGGTGATTTGGGTTACACGGAAGCAGGTACATTCTTGGCGGCCACCCGGACTGACACGGCATTGTTGGTGTTCAGGCCGAGATTCCATCCCCAGGGATACGATCTGCTGGTGACTGCGGATCACGGTGAAGCACTGGCTTCTTCTCTGGCAGAGTTGGGTGAGGTTGCGACCGAAGAACTTCGTGAACAGGGACGTATTCTTCTGGGGCTGCCCAAGTCCGGAGCAGAGATGGGGGAGCGAACCTTGCCCCCCGAGGTTGGCCTGGGAGATGCGGTTGCCTATGACAAGGGCTGTTACGCAGGACAGGAAGTTCTCGCCAGAATCCGCACCTATGGTCACGTCAATCGTGAGATTCGTCGCCTCGAATTTTCGGCGGAGACGGACTCGACAGGACCGGCAGTCGGTGATGACTTGTGGTCCGCTGACGGCGGCGACAAGCCGATCGGCAAGATCACTTCGGTGACTTCCACGCCAACGGGTTGGGCGGCCATCGCATCCTTGCGATACAAGTTTCTCGAAGCCAGTGATGGGGCGGAAGCCAGTCAAAAGGTGGTTTGGAACAAGGGCGGGGACCCCGAGTTGATCGGGGCCCTGAAGCCTGTCTACTCGCCGCAGCCGCAAGAATCCTAGCGGGTCATCTCCAGAAGTTCTTCGTCGGAGAGAAGCCGGTCCGCTTTCTTGGCAGAATCGAAGATGCGGGAAACGAGTTCCTCAGTGGGTTCGATATGCCTTTGTTCAAGCCAAAAGATCACATTCGACTTTCCACTCATGGGGCCGATGCTGATCTTCTGTGCGAGCCCAAACTCATCCGCAGGAACCCCTGAGTAAACACGATTGGCCAGCCAGGTGTCATTCTTGCGGAAAGCCTTGATGACTGCCGCAGCGTGGACGCCGGTGGCCGTTTCAAAGGCATCACTGCCAAACACAGGGTAGTTGCGAGGAATGGGTACGTGACAACCTTCGCTGACCGCATTGACGTAATCGGGCAGATGGGTCAGGTCGTTGTCGATGGCACCCAGCAGTTTGAGATTGACAAGAAGCAGGTCCATGGAGGTGTTTCCACTGCGCTCTCCGATACCCAGAGCTGCCGCGTGGATACGATCTGCACCCGCTTCATAAGCGGCGATGGAATTGGCCACATCGAGATCCCTGTCCCTGTGACCATGCCAATCGATCTTGATCCCCTCGACACCGGTTTCCTTGACAACTTCCCTGATGAAACTGATCAGCGCTTTCACTCCCGGTGGAGTGGCATGGCCGACGGTGTCACAGACACAAGCCCGCGCCGCACCATGTTCAATGGCGGTGGTGTAGAGAGCCCGAAGGGTGTCGGGGGTTGCACGGGTGGTGTCCTCGGTGACGTACATCTGCGGGATGTTTTCACGACGACAGAAATCGGAGGCGAAGCGGGTGTGCTCCAGCATCCGCTCCAGAGTCCAATCCTCGGTGTATTGGCGAATCGGGCTCGAACCGATGAAGGTGCAGCATTCGATGGGAATCCCGACCTTCTGGCTGATCTCGGCGACCGCACGAATATCGTTCTCATGGGTGCGGGCGGCGCAATTGGGCGTGATGGAAAGATTCTCATCGACGATCAGTTGGCACAGCCGGGTGACATCCTCGACTGCCCGCGGGCCAGCTCCGGGGAGTCCGACATTGGCGGTGTGGATACCCAATTTGTCCATCAGTCGGAGGATCTCAAACTTTTCCTCGATGGGCGGGTCGACGACGGAGGGAGATTGGAGTCCATCTCGGAGAGTTTCGTCATCGAATTCCACAGGGGTGGTTCTTTTTTCACCGCTGTCGACAAGGTTCCAGTCATGGATCAGATCCCGAATGCGGTCTTCTCCCTGATCGATAAAGCCATCATCCATCTCGGACACGCTACCCCTTTTCGTCATTGAAGGTGCGATGAAATTCACCGCAACCCCGATGATAGGTCGTGGGATTCTCCGGTCAAGAACCGGTGAAGATCATTTGAGGTTACAGACCCTGATACTTGGGCCCACCTGCGTCGGATGGGACCGTCCACTGGATCACCTGGTACGGATCAAGAATGTCACAGGTTTTACAGTGAACGCAGTTGGAGTGATTGATCTGCAAGCGCTCACTTCCTGAACCATCATCGACCATTTCGTAGACATTCGCCGGGCAGAAGTGCTGGCATGGATTGCCATATTCCTCTTTGCACTTGCTGACGCAAAGATCCGGTTCAGCAACTTTCAGATGGCTCGGCTGATGTTCAGAGTGGATTGAGCCCGCATGGTAGACCTGGGTTTCCTTGTCGATCAGATGCTTGCCATCGTAATCAGGAGCCTGAGGTTCTTTTCGGGCCGCTTTGAGGGTCACCATTTCATCGTGGTCTGCCTTGAGGGGAGCGAACTCTGCACCAACTCCACCGAGGACATACTTGATGCCTGCACGAATCGCTCCGCCCCAGAAGCCGCGACCCTGAAACTCTGCGCGGTAGTTCCTTACGCGATACAACTCGCTCTTGAGCCAGGAGTCGTCGAAACGTTTCTCGTAGCCCTGAAGGGTCGCCGCACTGAAGTCGTCCTTGCGGATGGCATCCAGCAGGGTTTCAGCCGCGAGAAGTCCTGTTTTCATGGCGGTGTGAACGCCCTTGAGGCGGCTGACATTCAGGTTTGATCCCGAGTCACCGATGATCAGGAAGCCATCTCCGTAGGGACGGGGTCTCGACCAATATCCTCCTTCGGGAAGACACTTTGCACCGGCCTTGAGGATTTCTCCGCCTTCGAGAATTTTTGCGATGTAGGGGTGGGTTTTCCAGTGCTGGAAATTCTCCCAGGGATCAGTCCATGGCTGTCCCGCATCGAGTGCCGTGACAAACCCGACGGAAGCCCTGTTTCCGGAGAGACCATAGATCCACGATCCGCCGTACTCTCCCGATTCGAGGGGCCAACCTGACGTATGAATCACCTTGCCGGCGGGCAGTCTTCCTTCGGGAAGTTGCCACAGCTCTTTGCAACCGGTTCCATAAATCTGAGGATTACGGCCTTCCAGTTTTTCTTCTTCGATCAGCTGTTTGGTCAGGGAACCGCGGACCCCTTCACCGAGAACCACGCAGCGGGCATGAATGTCGGCACCCGGTTCATAGGTGGAACCCGGTTCGCCATTTTCATCGAGGCCCTTGTCCATCGTCCGCACTCCGGCGACGTGGCCTTCTTCATCACGAATGAAAGAATCTCCGGGGAATCCTTCAAAGACCATGATCTCCGCTTCTTCACACTGGTCTTTGAGGTACTGAACCATCTCGGAAAGGCTGATGACCGGGAATCCGTGATTCTTGAGCATCGGCGGCACCGGGATGCGCATGGCGCCTCCGGCGGAGAGGTGTCGTACCTCTTCCTGATCCACCCACGCTTCCACGGGAACTCCCTTGTCGCGCCAATCCTCTCCAAGCAACTCTGCCAAGGGGCGAGGATCGACCACCGCTCCGGAGAGAATGTGGGCACCGATGGATTGCCCTTTTTCAATGACGGCGATTTCCACCTCGTCATTGCCCATGGCGAGCAGTTGACGCTTGAGGTGGAGGGCACCGGTCAGCGAGGCAGGGCCTGCACCGACGAAGAGAATGTCTACGGGGAGTTCTTCGCGCTCAGCGGTCATTCGGGCTCCGATCTTGGAGGATTGAGGACATCCTATACGTGGATCCACGGATTTCCACCGTACCGGGTCTTGCTTGCCAAGTGGCGGCTCCCGGCTTAGTTTTCAACACTTCAATGACGGAATTCCGGTGACCGGGAGGCACAAGGCCATGGCAAAGTCAGGCAATCAACGTAAAAAGACCGCATCCCGGGTTCAAAAGGGGAGAGAGCGCAAGGGCAAGATCCGTCTCGACGGTCATTCCCTGACCCTGGAAGACCTGCGCAAAATCGCCCGCGGTTCTGTCACCCTGACCATCGCCTCCAGCGCAGCCAGGGAAGTGCGGCATTCTGCTCGATTGGTCGATCGGGCCGCCCACGGCGAGGCTCCCCGTTATGGAATCAATACCGGCTTCGGCCGCTTCTGTAACATTCGCATCTCCGAGAAGGAGTTGCGGGAGTTGCAGGTCAATCTGATTCGCAGTCATGCGGCGGGGGTCGGCGATCCCTGTGCCCCGGAAGAGGTTCGGCTTGCGATTGCTCTTCGGGCCAACGCCCTCGTTTCCGGAAACAGTGGAATTCGCATCGAGGTCATTCAGTTGCTCCTCGATCTCTACAACCACGATGTACTGCCCAGGATTCCTCGACAGGGTTCGGTGGGGGCTTGCGGTGATCTTGCCCCTCTCTCCCATCTGGCATTGGTACTCATCGGAGAAGGAGAAGCCCTCGTTTCCGGCAAGTGGGTTTCGGGGAAGAAAGCGCTGGCGAGTGCGGGCCTGAAACCGGTTCGACTGGAGGCGAAGGAAGGTTTGTCCCTGATCAATGGGGTGCAGGTTTCCGTGGCGATGTTGGCTCGGGCGTGTCATCTGGCGGAGTTTCTGGTGGACGCCGCAGACCTGACTTTGTCGATGAGCCTGGAAGGCTTCCTCGGTTCACTGCAACCCTTCGATGCCAGAATCCATGAAGTGCGACCCCATCCCGGCCAAGCGACCGTTGCCGAAAATGTTCGCCGATTGCTCAGGGGGAGCAAAATTCTCAAGTCCCATGAAAACTGTGATCGGGTTCAGGATCCCTACTCATTCCGTTGTGCCCCGCAGGTTCACGGTTCGGTTCGGGATGCCCTCGAGTGGATTGGCCAGACCATCGAACGGGAAGCCAATTCTTCCACCGACAATCCCCTCGTCTTCAGTCATGAGGGGGACATCCTTTCCGGCGGTAACTTCCATGGAGCCCCGGTAGCCCATGCCGCAGATCTGCTCGCCATCGTCCTTTGTGATCTGGCGTCGATTTCAGAGCGTCGCTGCGAAAAGTTGGTCAATCCGGATACTAGTCGGGGATTGCCGGCATTCCTCTCTAGAGAAGAGGGCCTGCAGTCCGGTTGGATGATGGCCCATGTGACCGCCTCCGCTTTGGTCTCGAGGATGAAAGTTCTCTCTCACCCCGCTTCAGTGGATTCGATGGTCACATCTGCGGGGACCGAAGACCACGTCAGCATGAGTACCCACGCCAGTGAGAAAGCCCTCGAATGTGCCCACCAGACAGCGAGGGTCGTCGGGATTGAGTTGTTGGTTGCGATGGATGCCCTGGACCTGCGCCGTCCCCTGAAGTCGGGAAAGAGATTGGAAGATCGCTTCAAGACATTGAGAGAGGTGCTGCCCGGCCACGATGGGGATCGCGTACTCTCGCCTGAAATCGAGCAGGCCGCTCAAGTCATCGAAGAAGGCTTGTTGATCAGACCCTGATCATTGAGGCATACGTGCTTCGAAGGCAACGAGCCTTTCATAGCGAACGCCGTCCCTGACCGTGTAGGACCCGGGAACCGCAGCCATCTCCTTCAGGTAGACTTCATCTTCGAAGTAGTAGTCGCGGAATGGGAAATCCTTGTCCGCGATGATTCTGACACTCAAACCGCACTCCTCCAGAAGACGAATCGTGCGTGGGACATCACCCATCGTGGAGTGGATGAAGATCAGACGGCCACCCGGTTTCAGGAGCTTGTGGGATTCCAAAATCAGGGTATCGATGAAGTAACGACGATAGGTTTTGTTCGAAAGGGCAAAGGGGGGATTGGCGACGACAGTATCGAAGCCATTCTGATTGACCTGAATCCAGTCGGCGATGAGGAACTCGACAGGACAGGTGATGCCATACTTTTGCAGATTTCTTTCTGCATGTCCGAGGATGGAGCCATCTACTTCAGTCAGTACCAGTTCACTGGCCCCGCGCAGTCCGAGAATCACGGCATGAATGCCACAACCGGTTCCCAACTCGAGCACTTTCTCATTGGAGAAATCCATTTGCTCAAGAGTTTCACCCAAGAGGATCCCGTTGGGGGTGGGGTTCCAGACCCCTGCAGGAACCTCGAGTTCGAGCTCGAGGGTACCAAAGCTGCATTTCAGGTGGCTCTCATCAAGATTCTTGTCTGGGATATCATTATTCAGCATCGTAAAACTGCTCCTGGGAATTCAGCCTGAAGCGGTTGCAGGCTCGTGTTAATCTCTTCCGCTTCATGATCTACAGCGAGAATGTGACATCTACCCATTATAACGCCGATAAGATGCCAGATTCGGTTCATGTTTCCGATTTTCAGGGCTTGCACCACTGGTGTTCGTTTTTGTGTCCATTTTTTGAGGTCCACTTTTGACAGGATGAACGGTGAACGATTCCGAGAATGATCGCTGGAGCCTGCACCGACAGGCTTCTCCGGGTGCCCTTCAGTTGGATGCGACCGACCTCGAAGAACTGTTGCCGATCCAGCGTGACAGACTGTTGATTGACCGGGTTCTCGCATTACGACCAGGGATGCATGCCATCGCTGAGAAAGCGGTGTCTGCAGGTCCCCGGGAGCAACAGTTTCGGGGACGGGAGGAGTTCACCTTTCCTTCGACTCACGCTTTCAGTGCGTTAGAGCAGTTATCTCTGGTGGTCATGATCTCGGAATTGCCTATTGGGCAAACCATCGAAGTTCCTGCACTGGTCTCGATTGCTTCGATGCAGGTTTCAGCGGAGTTGGTCGAACCGGGCTTGCTTCACCTAAATGTACGTTCGACGGGGATCGTCGATCTGCCAGAAGTGGATGGTGAAGTGGTGGGCTTTGAAGGAAGTGTCAGCGTCAATGGAGAAGATTTCGTCACGGCAGCCTGGCAAATGAAAAAAGGCAAGCCCTGACTCCCGCCGGTCCGGCGGGTTGGCGCGCGTCAGGGCTTGCCATCGATTCCTGTCTCGTGAATCGGGGATCAACCGTCGAGGAAACCTTCCAGGTTTCTTGAGCGAACCGGGTGACGCAGTTTCTTCAAGGCCCGGATCTCGATCTGGCGAATCCTCTCGCGGGTGACTTTGAACTTCTTGCCCAGCTCTTCCAAGGTGTAGGTCTCATCCTTGCCGATTCCGAATCGCAACTTGATCACTTCACGCTCACGGAGGCTGAGAGTCTCAAGGACGCGAGTCATTCTTCTTTTGAGGGCCTCTTCGGAGATGGCCTCGGAAGGCTTCTCGAAACGGTAGTCCTCAATGAACTCACCAAAGGTCGATTCGTCGTCGGGGCCGATGGGGGTGGAGAGGGAAACGGGAACCCGGCTCAGGCGAATCATCGCTTCCAATTCTTCGGCGGGAACTTCCAGCTCTTCAGCGATCTCGTGGAGATCGGGACGACGACCGGTGCGCTGCAAGTGCTCACGACTGACGCCGCCCAGTTTGCTCATGGTTTCCGACATGTAGACCGGAAGGCGGACCATACGAGACTTCTCAGCGATCGCACGGCTGATGGCCTGACGGATCCACCAGGTGGCATAGGTCGAGAACTTGTAGCCCTTGGTGTAGTCGTACTTTTCGCAAGCACGCATCAAGCCGGTGTTACCTTCCTGAATCAGGTCGAGGAAACTGAGCCCACGGCCGCGGTACTTCTTGGCGACGCTGACGACCAGGCGCAGGTTTCCACTGGAGAGACCACCCTTGGCAGCTTCGTAACGCTTGAAGTCGAGGCTGATCTCACGGGCACGCTCCAGGAAAGCCGGGTAAGGTTCGAAAATTGCCTCGTTGATGTCATCGAACTCCTTGCCGATGGCGCGCTTGTTGCGGATACGCAGGCCAACGATGGCTTTTTCCAACTTCTTGCCCAGAATCTCGATCTCACTCTGAAAGCGACCGATGTACTTCATTTTGAGTTCGTAGGATTCGAGCATTCTGGCGAGCTTGAGAATCCTATTGTGAAGACGCTTCTCCAGTTTCGGACGCTCCTTCTTGTCGGAGAGAGGCAGGTCTTCGAGGTCGAGGGCGTCGAGTTGATTGGAGCGGAACAGTTGCTGCATGCGCGGCAGTTCCTTCTCGAGGCGATCGAAGAAGGTCTGACGATCTCCCTTGCGGGAAAGGGTCAGATCGAGGCTTTTTTCAACCAGTCGAGTACCGTTATTGATCTGTCCCAAAAGCTGCAGCGTTTCATCCTGGCCGAGGGCGGTCATGAAGATGTTGCGACACAGCTTTTTCTGGCTCTTCTCGATTTCCTTGGCGAAGTGGATCTCTTCCTCACGGGTCAGCAGGGGAATCGAGGCCATCTGTGAGAAGTACATGCGGATCGGGTCATCCAGAGCCTTGACCGCCATGCGTTCAGCGGTTTCGCCACTGGCAGCAGCGGCCGCTTCACGCTCTTTGTTTTCCTTCTCCATCTGCTCTTTGAGTTCCTGCTCGGCTGCAACGGCCTCTTTCTCATTGAACTCTACGTTATCGAGTTCGTCAGACTCCTCCTCAGAGATATCGTCGACAATCTCGACGTTGATCTCACGGAGCAGTCCCTGAACCATGGCGAACTTCTTTGAGTTCTTTTCGATTTCGGGGAGAGATTTGAGAAGGGTGGAGAGGCCGACTTCCTCATTCTCTTTGAGGTTGCCGAGCAAGTCTTTGATTCGCTTCTGGAACGGCTTCTTCAAGGTGCGCCTCCTGATCGGTCGTTCGCGTGGGCGGGATCGCGGATCCCAGACAGGAGTAGTAGTGGCAAGTTGCGTACCCGCTCAAGGGGGTCTTCATATGAGTCAGGAGAGGGATATAACGCCTTTGACCTTCGGGTCCGTTATTGATGAGTTCCGCTTTTGATCAGAGTGTCCAACTTTTTAACACTCTGTGGAGAGGAAGAAGTGGGAGAAGATTTTCTCCGCTGTTCAGGAGCCGAGACCGTACCGTTTCATTTTTGCGTACAGTGTGGTCTTGGGAATCCCCAGGGATTTGCACACCTCACCGCGTCGGTCCCCGAATTTCTCCAGAGCTTCCGCTATCCACTGTTTCTCCAACTGCTCAACGAGGGATTTCATCGAGCCGGCCGCAATGACCGAATCAAGACCGGTGTCAGTCTGGCTGGAACTAGAACTCACACTCTGGGGCGTTTGATCTGAGAAATCGTGCACATTGAGCTGATCTCCAGCGAGTGCATGGATTCTGCGAATTTCGTTTTGAAGTTGGCGAATGTTGCCGGGCCAGTTGTGAGAGAGGAGATGCTTTTCGATTTCCGTATCGAATTCAAAGTCGGTTCCCCTCTCTTCATTGAGTCCTTCGAGGAAATGCTGGGCAATCAGGGTGATGTCGCTTCCTCGATCCCGGAGAGGCGGCAAATGAACATTGATCACATTGAGCCTGTAGAAGAGATCTTCACGGAAGCGGCCCTGCTGAACTTCTGTTGCCAGATCCCGGTTGGTTGCGGAAACGATACGGACATCGATGTGGATCAGCTCCTGTCCGCCTACTCGACGGATGACCCCTTCCTGAATGACTCGCAGTAACTTCTTTTGCAATCCAGGAGAAGTATCGCCGATTTCATCCAGAAAAATCGTACCACCGTGGGCCAATTCAAAGAGACCGGGACGATCTTCGGTGGCTCCTGTGTAGGCACCTTTGACACATCCGAACAGTTCAGTTTCGAGAAGGGTCTCCGTGATGGCTCCACAGTTTTCACTGACGAAGGGGCCTTCAGCCCGCGGGCTTCGGTCGTGGACTGATCGTGCAGCCAGCTCTTTTCCTGTTCCGCTCTCACCGGTCACGAGGATGGGGGCCATACTCGGTGCAACCTTGTCGATCAGTTTGCGTGCAGCAAGGAGCTCCGCATGCTCTCCGATGATTTGAACCGCTTGCGGGAGATTTTTCTGCTGCCGCACTTTGGGCGTCACTTTTTGCATCGTAGCGGGCGGGGGAGAAGTAGGTCCTTTTTGAGTCGCCATGGAGACGGTCTGATGAATCGCTGCCGTCACAATGCTGAAAACCAGATCGTGTCGGGATTCTTCTGCGAGGCTTTGGAAGCGGTGATCCAGATAGATCACAGCGCGTGAATTGATGGGCAGGATCATGACCGATTGGGTTCGAGGCAGTTTATCCCTGTCCCAGCGGTCGCGGTCGGGAAGTGAAGGCACATCTTCACAGGACCATGTCTGTGCCGATTCCAGTGCTCGCTCGGCGAGGGGCAGCAGGACCTTGGTCAGCGGTTGGCGGACATTTTCCTGATCCAGATCGCGGGCGATGGGGCATTCCCACTCTCCCAGATCATCCCGGTGGAGCAAAAAGGCCCGTTCCGCATGGGAGATCTCGACGAGAGTATCGAGGAACCACGGTAACCTGTCTGAAGTCGGTTCGGTGAACCAAAGGCCGAGTTCTCCGGCGAGATGGCCGGATTCACCGAATTGATCCTTCAGGACCTGCGGGAGGGGGCCTGACGTCTTTTCGAACTCCCTGGCGAACTCCATGCCAATGACCTCTTTCAACCGGTCCGATCCACTGGAAATCGGACTGTGTCTTGCGAGAATCTACACAACCGGGACGAGTCTATTCGTCGCCGGGCAAACCATTCCGGGATCGATTCCCGGATCAGGGACCGATCCCGTGGCGGGAACGGAACCTGCCGTGAAGAAGCATAACATCCGGGGGCAAAATCCCCCTATTTGGAGGTTTTCCATGGAGCGCACGCTCATTTTGCTCAAACCCGATGCCGTCCAGAGACGCCTCATCGGCCCAATTCTCGAGAGATTTGAAAGAAAAGGCCTGAAGGTCGTGGGAATGAAACTGATGCAAATCAGTGACGAATTGGCCGCCACCCACTACGGCGACCACAAGGGCAAGCCCTTCTACGACGGCCTCGTCAGTTTCATGACCTCCGCACCGGTGGTGGCGATGGCACTGGAGGGCAACAAGGCCATCAGTGTCTGCCGCAAGTTGATGGGTGCAACCTTTGGTTGCGATGCCGAGGCGGGAACGATCCGCGGGGATTTTGGAATTTCCAACGGTTTCAACCTTGTTCACGGTTCCGACAGTCCGGAAGCCGCCGAGCGTGAGTTGGGACTTTTCTTCAATGATGGTGAAATCTTGGAATACGGTCTCATCGACGATAACTGGAACGCCGCAGAGTAAGGGTTCAGAAACCGGTGGGGTGAATCGCCTCACCGGTTTCCGCTCCATTTGCGAACACGATGGTTTCCAGCGATCGCTCTTCTGGACTTCGCCGGGAGGAGGTCACCCTCCTGGTTTCTGAACTCTCCTCCATCCTGGAGGGGCAACGCATCGGCAAGGTCTACGATGCTCCCCACGGCAACCTGAGAATTGTGATCGGCTCAGGATCCGCCCGAATGCACCTGTTGATCTCGGTCCATCCCGGAACGTCGCGGATGGTGTTGCTGAAGGAGTCATTGCCCGCCCCCGATCGACCCGGGGAAAAGGTCGCCCGCTTGCGAACCCTGCTCTCCGGTGCCCTTGTCGATCAGGTGGATCAACCGGGTGGAGATCGAATGATGCGCCTGAGGTTGGCTTTTGGGCCCCAAAAACGTCATCGCCGAGATCTGTTGCTGGAGTTGTTCGGACGCCAGGGGCGGTTGCTGATCCTCGAGGGGAAGCCAGCGAGAGTTCGCTTCGTCACGGGACGAGGGGGGCTCGGAAATGGCGAACCCTATCAATATCCCCAAGCTCCCCGCAATGAAGATGGCCTGATTGCAGGGGGGGTCTCTCCGACACTGCCCTTCGACCCTTTTCAGCATATTCCTGTTGAGGAGCGAACCGGTGAAACACCGTTTCACCATTGGTTGGGCCCCCAGCTTCAAGATCGTGAAGAGCGTCTGATTCTCGAAGGCAAGATCCGCGAGGGGCAGCAGGAGCTGAATCGTCAGCGAAAAGTACTGACCCGGCGCCTGGAGAATCTGCAGCGGGATCTTCAACGGTCACTCGATTGGGAGTGGTGGCAAAACCGGGGAGAATTGCTCAAGTCGGTTCTTCATCAACTCAAGAGGGGAATGTCATCGATTGAAGTCGATGATTGGTACAGGGAAGGATCTCCCAAAGTAGAGATCGAGTTGATGGCCGAAAAAACTCCGATTCAAAATGTGGAGCGATATTTTCACAAGGCTCGCAAGGGCAAGCGGTCTATCGAACTGTTGACTGAGCGAACCGGGGATACCCAAATCCTGTGCGACGAATTGGAATCTCTCCAGCACGAGAGTGAAAAATTGAAATCACAGGAGATATTGAACGCTGAACAAATTGAAGACTGGTTGCACAGAAGTCTCCGGTGGTGCTCCCGTCATGGAAAGAAGAAACAGGCTCCGAAGGAACAGAGTCAGCGAGGGCGAGGAAAAGAAGAAAAGCGGCCCTTCATGCGCTATCGATCCAGAGAAGGACTGGAGATTCTGGTTGGCAGAAGTGCCAGAGAGAATGACGACCTCAGTATCCGAACAGCCCGTGGTAACGACCTTTTCTTCCACATTGCAGGAAAACCTGGGCCACACGTTTTACTTCGGGTTCCAAGAGGAGAAGTGGCCTCTCCGGAAAGTATCGACGACGCCGCGTATGTTGCGGCTTATCGCTCCGGGTGGAGAGGCCCTGGTGGAGTAGCCGTTCACTGGACCGAATCCAAATTTGTTCGCAAGCCAAAGGGATTGCCTCCGGGCAAGGTCCTTATCGATCGTGAACGGGAGCATTGGGTGACACCCCGAGAAAACGGTTTGGCCACTTTGCGTAATCCTGAAGACGATGGGCTCAAACCCACTTCCTGATCCTGTTGCAGATCAGGGGACTCGAACTGATTCAGGGGCCTATACAGTTTAGAGGGTTTGACTTATAATCATCCGATCCCGAAAGTTGCACAAAGATAGAAATCGAGAGCGAAATGCCCATGTCCTTTTCTGTATCGGCGATCGCACAGTGGCGGATCACCTCGTCCAGCCACGTCATCCTGTGGATGATTATGTGCCTGCCTCTTTTGGCGGGTTGCACGCCTTCAAATACCTCGGCGAGAGATACTGAGGATTTCGACCCAATCGAGGCCGCCAAAACGATCACACGCAATGGAGACAAAGCCAACGCCCTGGTTCAAGAGGTGGTTGATACTGTCGACCTTGAGGACGAGGAGAGTCTTCGCAAGGGACTAGAGAGTTACAAAGAGGCGGCGGTTCTTCTGGATGAATCGGTTCGTCTTGCACGAACTTCCACTGGCCCTCGGCTCGAGCGCTTCAAAATCAGGAATAGAATCGCAATCGGTTATACTGCGCTCTATGCAATGGCTGATGCAGAGTGCACTCCATTGGAAGAAGAGGGTTTGCGTCCTTCGGAGGAGTTGTTGCGCAAGCGCGCTGAATCGAAGCTTGAAGCGGAAAAATGGCTGAAACTGGCCCGGCGTGACATGGAAACCCATTTGGCCAATACTCCGATTCAATACCAATCTCCGGACCAGTTTTGGGAATTGCACCTGATTTACTTGCAGTTGGCAGACTTCAGAAGTGCGCGTGAGACCCTGATTCGCATGAAAGATAATTTTGGAAACCGAATCGGTAACAATGACCGCAGGGAAATCGATTCCAGGATCCGCTACTTCGCCCAGAAGATCCTCGATGAGGGGAACTGAAGCGAAGTATTCGTCTGACCTTTGATCATTCAGGCTGTTACCGGAATCCGGTAACAGCCTGCTTTCAATTTTCGCTGATTCGCCCTTATTTGACCGATAGCCCTCTCTGGGAAGGATCTGGCTTCTTCTCGCCGATCCGTGATTTGCCGGCATTTCCATCCCGATGCTAGTCTTCGGTGGCCTCCCATCCGGGCAGGTCCTGTCCCCTGTGGGGCAGTCGCGGAAGGCCCGCAGATCCTTCGGGATCCGGACCCCAGAAGAACGGGAACTCGATGAGTTCAGCATTTGATGTGCCGAAAGCCGTGGATAAACGCTTGAGCACCATGGCGGTGGATGACCTGGCCAAGCGCGGTATGCGTACGGTCAAGGTCCTCGACAAAGCTTCCATCATGAGCCTGATCGATGAGGCGGTGGAGACGGTCGTTGCAGACCGCTTGGCAGAGCTCAAGGCGGAAGATCATGAGCGCTTGCGTGAAGAAGCGAAAACCCAGTTCAAGAAACTGGTGCAGGAGCGCAACAGTCGTCAGAAGGAACAGCAGCAAGCGTACGAAGAGCGTATCGAAAACCTTCGCGCCCAAGCCGTCAGCCTCGAAGAAAAACTGGAAGAGGCTGAGCGCCAGAAGGAAGAAACTTCAGCGCACGTTGAAGATGACTCCGTGACTGAAACGGTGGAAGTTGCTGCAAGTCCAAGTCTGGATGTCGATCAGATTCGAGATGTCGTTCGCGAGGCTGTCGCAGAAGCGAAGTCAGAGCCCGCAGAAGTTGCCTCCGGTTCACAAATGGAGGATCTCAAGGCGAGCATTGATGCTCTCGCCAATAAAGTGGTGCAGGGAGCTTCCACCACTTCAAGCAAGCATGTTGAGCCTCCTTCAGAAGATGCCTTGATGGCTCTCTTCTCCAGGGAGGGTGATGAAGAAGTTGAAAACAATCTCGATCAGGTCGAGATCAAAAATGCAAAAGCAGGGGGAGTTGCCGCAAATCTTGCGAAACTGAAAAACCTCCAGAAAGAAACGGAGTAGGGCATGGGAGACTTTGCTGATTACGCACGCAAGGACTTCGATAAGAAGAACGTCGTTGCCAGTGCCAACAATGAGGAAGCGGATGTTCAGTTTAACGTGGAGGATGCCAAAGCATTTTCTGCGGAGGATACTGTGGCCACGACCACAGGTACTGACACCAGTGCACCGGTGGTAACCACAAGTTCCACTCCGGTAACTCTGGGCCGTGGTTTGGACGTCGGAACCGCCAATCTGGTTTCTTCTTTCCAGGACAACACCGGTAATGTCAATCTGAAGATTCAGCGCAATGCGTTCATCGATATCGATTGTGACGACTACACCCGCAACATGCTCACCCGTCTGGGAGTTCAGTACGTGGTGGTGAACGGTCGCATGGTGGTTGTTGGAGATCCCGCCTTTGAATTGGCCAACATCTTCAACCGCAACACCCGTCGTCCGATGAAAGAGGGCATGATCAGCCCCGACGAGGCAGACGCCCTTCCCATCGAGAAGATGCTTCTCGAGACCCTTCTTGAAAAGCCGAAGCAGCCCGGTGAGATTTGTTACTACTCTGTTCCTGCAGAGCCCATCGACGCCGACATGAACGTGGTTTACCACCAGGGTGTCTTTGGTGGACTTCTCAAGGGACTTGGTTACGAGCCCAAGCCTCTGGTTGAGGGACACGCTGTGGTCTTCTCCGAGTTGGCCGAAGATGATTTCACCGGCATTGGCATCTCCTGTGGTGGGGGAATGTTCAACGTCTGTGTTTCCTACAAGTCGATTCCGGCCCTCAGTTTTTCCACTTCCCGTGGAGGTGACTGGATCGATCGCAATGTGGCCAGCGTGCTGGGTTGCAGTGCTTCGAGAGCTTGCGGTCTCAAGGAAAAGGGGATCGACCTGACCAATCCGCAGGGTCGCGAAGAGGAAGCGGTCGAGATTTACTACCGCAACCTGATCTCCTACACCCTCAAGAATATCAAGGAGCGCTTCGAGAACTCCTCTTCGATGCCGAACTTCCCTGATCCAATCAGCATCGTTTGTGCCGGTGGTACCAGCATGATTGGTGGATTCACCGAGGTGTTCCAGCAGGAGTTTGAGAAGATCCAGTTCCCGATTGCCGTCAAGGAGATTCGCCTTGCCGAGGATCCGCTGTACAGCGTTTCCAAGGGTTGTCTGGTGGCTGCACTCTCCGAGAGTGTCTAGTCTCTCGTACTTTCTTCAGCCATGATCGGGGTGCAGGGCCGCTGGGCCTTGCACCCCTTTTCATTTGATTTGGAAACAGCGGCAGGAGTTCATGACTGGGAAGTCACTGTGGTTACTACCGCTGTTTATGGCCTTCTGTGGTCTGATTGATGGGGCGGTTCTCGAAGCGGATCCCCCTCTCCGTTCAGGGTACGAACAGATCACTCTTGAAAATTGCCGGGTGCGAATTCATGGGAGTCAGATCGCCCAGGTCCCCAAGTCACTCTTCGACCGTGTGGTCCGTGACATTCAAGAAGTCCGGCAATGGCTTCAGGTTGAACCGAAGCAGACTCCCCTCGTTTTTGTCGAGTATGGCCGGACCGCATTTTTGGCGGCATTGGGGCATCTCAATCTGAATGAGGTGCCGGCCTGGGTTCCCGCTCTTGCTCTCCCTTCACGGGGAATTGCGGTGATCGATCTGGAATCGATGATTCGGGATCCGGGTCGCGGATTCACGACTTTGCGCCACGAGATGGTTCACCTTGTTCTGGGAGAAAGCGGGGCTTCATTGCCCCGCTGGGTTCACGAAGGTTTGGCCCAGAGTTTGGCCAGGCAGATCCCCGATCCAGGCAAACGCCGTGAGATTGCCCTCTTCGCCCGTCGGGGTGGATTGGTTCCGATCCATGAAATGGATCAATACCTGCCCCGATCCCACGATCGGGCGACAACACTTTATGCCGTTGCAGCACTCTTCACCGAATGGACCCGGCAAACCTGGGGTGAAGAGTTTCATGCCCGTATTCTCAAGCGCTGCAATTCTTCGACCACATGGACCAAGGCATTTGAACTGGAATCGGGAGTCTCACCGGAGGTCGCCTTCGATCGCTGGCAGGCCACTTTTGGTTCTCAGGTTTTGTGGCCCGGTTTGTTGCTCGATATATTGACCTCATGGAAAAGCATCGCTGTGCTGGTGATCGTCGCAGCGGTGGTACAGGGAATCCGCAGAAGGCGGGCTCTCGACAGGATGCGTCGTCTGGAAGAAATGGAAGAGCAGCAGTCATGGCCCTCTCAGAAGTCCCCTACATCCGATGGGCAAAATACGAAGGATTGATGGGGCGCCACCGGCTGACTGCCAGTGCCGTTCCACCCGTGGAGTGGTCAGACATCGGACTCGATCCAGGATCCCTCGCCCTCACCGAGTACAGCCCCTACGGACCTGAAGAAGTCTTCCAGAGACTGAACTCCGATTGGGGAATCGACCCCGGGGGGATCGTCCTGGGGGCCAGTGCCTCCCATGCACACTTCTGTTTTGCTGCGTCGATGGTTCCCCAGGGTGGGACGGTCGTTCATGAGAGTCCGGGGTATTTTCCCCTCCTCGATGCTCTCTCCCTGTTGGGGGTGCGCAAGGTTCCGATCCAGAGAAGGTTTGAGGAAAATTACCGTCTCGATCCCGCGGAGTTGCAGCAAAAAATCGAGGCAGAAAAAGCAGACCTCGTTCTGCTGACCCACCTTCACAATCCTACCGGGGTCGCTCTCAGTGAAGATGAGATCGCGGGCCTTGTCGAAGTCGTCGAGAAGACCGGCTGCCCTGTGATCATCGATGAGATGTATCGGCCTTTCCTTGATCCTGATCCGGGACCGATCTGTTTGCGTCATCCCAAAATCGTCAGCGTTTGGGGATTGAACAAGATTCATGGTTTGCCGCAAGTTCGCTTCGGTTGGGGGTGTGGTACTCCGCAACTGGCGGATCAGGCTCGGAGGATCTTTGATTCGACGACGCTGCACACTTCCTGTCTCACCGATCAGGTGGCGAGAGCCGCGATGAATCATTTGGATGTTTTGGCTGCGAGAGGCCGAAAGATTTCCAGAGGGGGCTGGGCCCAGTTTTCAAAGTGGTTGAAGAATCATGATTTGCCGTTGGTCGAGCCGAGTGGGGGGCTGACCTGCTTCCCGAGGATTCCATCGTCGGTGGCCAGGGATGGGGACCATTTTCGTGAGCTGTGTATGGAACGTGATCTCAACGTGACACCCGGACGCTTCTTTGGGGAACCGAATCATGTTCGCATCGGTTTTGGTGCCCCCGAGGAAGAGCTGAAGGTTTCCCTGCAGATTCTCGGCGAGGTTCTGGAGGCTGGCAGGGGACCTGCTTCCTGAGCCAGAGAAACCGTTTCCGGCAATCCCTTCCCGGTCGGCAAATTATGCCCTGCCACTGCTGTCGGACATGACTCGGGGTGTTTTCTGTAAGTTGTTTAATAAATGAAGGATATGACATTTTTTTCGGCTTCGCGTTGATTGGCACGGGGGTTGCCATAGTCCTTGTGAGCCGCGGAACCCCAGCGGGTGTCCAGAGCTTCAAAACTTGCACTCCCCCCCTTTCCCGCGGAGTCCGTTGATTCTCAACGGGCTCCCTATTTTTTTACCCCTTCTCCCTCGGTCTGCTCGTCGATCCTGACCCTCCCTTCCGCTACGATGCCTCTCCGCCCATCGCTGAGTGTGCAGCATTTCAGGTTTCCGGGAGTGAAGTCATGAACGAAGTCAACAAGTGGATTGAAATGGGGAACGAAATCCTTGTTTCCCTCAACAAGGCCCGGGCCCAAATGATGGCCACCGTCGATGATCTCGTCGAAGAGGGAACCCTCTCCCGTGAGCAGGGTGAGAAGGTCCTCGCGGCCTGGAAGAAAAAAGCTTCCAGCACCCCGGAATCCACTGCTGACGAACCCGCTTCCGAATCGGGTCAGCGCTTGCATGAATCACCCATGATCCAGGCCCTCTTCGAGAAGTGGTCAACCATGGCTCCGGCGAGCCGCGAGGAAGTGGATCAACTGCGCCGGCGTATCGAGCACCTCGAAGAGCAACTCAGCCAGCGAAGTTTTGAGTAAGGTGGGAATGTGGTCAAACCACTTCAGACCCTGAGAAACTTGCCCCGGCTCAGGGATATCTCCTGGGTGCTGGCACGACATGGGCTCAAGGATCTGTCGACACGACTGGGGGCGGGTCTCGGTACCCGACTCTTCGGTTTTGAAAATCCCCACATCCCCTTTGCCGGTCGGTTGCGTCTTGCTTTTCAGGAGCTGGGACCGATTTATATCAAGTTGGGTCAACTGATCGCCAGCCGCCCCGATATCTTTCCTGAGGATCTGGTCTCGGAGATGGAGCGGTTGAGGGATGACGTCGATCCGGTTTCCTTCGATGAAGTCAAACCGGTGATCGAAAAGAGTCTCGGCGGTGAGATCCAGCAACTGTTCCGTCAGTTTGAGGAGATACCGGTGGCCAGTGCCTCGATTGCACAGGTTTACAAGGCCATCACCCTCGATGGGCGCAGTGTGGCGGTCAAAGTACGTAAACCCGGCATCGAGAAACTGATCGAGCGCGATCTGGGGCTTCTCGACCAGTTTGCCGAAGCCCTCTCCCGCCAACCGGAATCCGGAGGGTTTGACCCGGTGGCAGTGGTGCGGGAATTGCATCATGCCCTCGAGGGGGAATTGAATTTCTTCATGGAGAAAAACTCCATCGACAGGATTCGGGACTTCTTTGAGGAGGACCCTTCCGTCGCAATCCCGCAAACGATGTCTGAGCTTTGTACCGGTGAAGTACTGGTGATGGATTGGTTCGATGGAATTCCTGCGGGGAAGATGGAGACGAGTGATCCTCGTCGTCAGGATCTGGTACGACTCTGCTCCCGCTCCCTGTTCACCATGATGTTCCGTCATGGTCATTTCCATGCGGATCCCCATCCCTCCAATGTTATCTGGCTCGATGACGGCAGGATCGGCTGGATCGATTTTGGCATGACCGGAATCTTGACCAGTGATCTGCGCTGGAGACTCTCGCGAATGCTCAAGGCGTTGGTTGAGAGAGACTATGAAGAGTTGGCGCGCCAGGTGATCCATGTGGGCCACTGTCACGGAGAAGCGAACTCCTTCGCACTGACCCAGTCCATCGCCCAGCATTTGGATCCTTATCTGGGGCTTCCATTGGCTCAGGTCGATCTGCCGGCATTGCTCAAGAGCATCTTGCAAATCGCCACCGAGCACCGAATTGAAATTGCTCCCGGTTTTGTGCGGATGACCCGGGCACTGGTCCTGCTTGAGGGCATCGTTGAAAAGTACGATCCGGATTTTGACATGGCTTCCGAATTGGAACCGATGCTGCGGGAGTTGGTGCGTGAAAAGAGTGCTCCGGATGAGTGGGTCCGTCGTTTGACCGATCAGACGGTGGAAAATCTGGAAGCTCTGGGTGAGGCTCCGGCACTGCTGACGGAAGCTCTCAGGCGGGCAACCCGGGGGCGGATCCGAGTGGAATCGGAGATCACCGGACTGGATCGTCTCTCACGCAGAATTGAGGGAGCCAGTCGCAGGCTGGTGGAGGGGGGAGTGGCTTCCGCCCTGATCGTTGCCTCGGCCCTCTTTGCCATCTCCGGAATGAACGGCTTTGCCATCGGCTGTGGCCTGCTGTCCGCATTCCTGCTTTCGAGGATTCTCTTCGGCTACATCTCTCCCTGGCAGTGAGGAATTGACCCTATTCGGGTCGTTGCTTCGTCTCGCTATCCCTGACCTTCATCTTATTCGGGTCCAGTTGACCGAAGGCGTCCCAATTCCTACCATCGGGGAAGAATAGAGGAACTTTGAAGCCGACTTACTCGATGCAAACTGTCGCCACAGATGAAGTGGTCCCGAAGTCCCGAAGGGTTTACTTCGAGGTCTTCGGTTGCCAGATGAACAAGCTCGATGCGGAGCTGATGCTCGAAGGCATGATGCATCGGGGATACCAGCTGGTGCACGATCCCGCAGAAGCAGGAGTGATTCTCTACAACACCTGCTCCGTTCGTGAACGTGCGGAAGAGCGGGCGGTGATGCGCATGACCAGTTTCAAGCGCCGCAAGATGGAAGAACCGGATTTGATCCTCGGATTGACCGGCTGTGTTGCCCAACACAAGCAAGAGGAACTCGCTGACCGGGCACCCTGGATCGATCTGATCATCGGCACCCGGGAGTTCGACCGTTTGCCCGATCTCATCGATGAGGCCAGAGGTGAGTCGACGAGCCTGTTGGCCACCGACATGGATTCTCCCCTCGAGTTTGTTCGCCAGCGGAATCTGGGACCCCAACCTTGGCACGCCTACGTCTCAGTCATGCGCGGTTGCGACATGGTCTGTACCTACTGCATCGTGCCGACGACCCGGGGCAAAGAAGTGTCCAGACCTCCAGAGGTGATTCTCGATGAGGTTCGCCGATTGGCAGATGATGGAGTGAAGGAGATCACCTTCCTCGGTCAGACCGTCAACTCTTACGGCAAAAGACTGGGAGCGGGGATCGGTCTCGATACCCTGTTGAGGGGGGTTGAGGAGATCGATGGCATCCATCGGTGCCACTTCATCACTTCCCATCCCCGTTTCATGCGACCGAAATTGATCCAGGCGATGGCAGATTGCTCAAAGGTCATGAATTACCTGCACCTGCCGGTGCAATCGGGCAGTGATTCGATGCTCGCCCGCATGAAACGCACCTACGACCGCAGTTTTTATCTGCAAAGTATCGAGCGTCTTCGTGAAAAGATGCCGGACATCACCCTGGCGACCGATTTCATCGTCGGATTTCCCGGGGAGACGGATGCAGAGTTTGAGGACAGTCTGACACTCGTGGAGGAAGTCGGATTCGACCACGGCTATGTTTTTCAGTATTCACCGAGACCGGGCACCGTCAGTGCCGATCATCTGCAAGATGATGTCGACCTGGAGATCAAGAAGGAGCGCAATCACGCCCTCTTGGAAGCTCTGGGCAAGAGCGGCCAATCCCGCAACCAGCGATTCCTCGGGCGCAAGGTCGAGGTGATCGCCGAAGGCACATCCAAATCGGATGACACCCGTTGGGCGGGGCGGGCCCGCGATCACCGCACCGTCATTTGGCCTGCCAATGACGATGAGAAGCCGGGTTCATTCGTGGTTGTCGAAGTGGATCGGACCTCTGCCGCAACACTGTATGGCAAGAGGGTGGAAGGTCCTTCCGAAACACCGATCCTTCCCCCCGAGTTACGATCGTAGGGGCGATGATCCCAGGGGATGCAGAGATTCATGAACCGCTGATGTCTGCCGCTTTCGAGTTGGCGCGCAGGGGGATCGGTCGTGTGGCGCCCAATCCACCGGTGGGTGCGATTCTCATCAATGATGAACTGCAGGTCGCAGAAGGCTGGCATGCCCAGTACGGCGGCCCCCATGCAGAAGCCGCCTGTCTCGCCGCTGCACGATCCGCAGGAATCGAAACCCGTGGATCAACGATGATTGTCACTCTGGAACCTTGCGGCCATGAAGGAAAAACTCCTCCCTGCTCCCAGGCCATCATCGACGCCGGGGTTGGACGAGTAATTTACAGTCATCCGGATCCTCACCCGGTCACCCGTGGCAAGGGTTTGCAGCAACTGGAGGCTGCGGGTGTGGAAGTCATCGGTGGCGTCCTTGAAGCGGAGGGTGCGCGACTGCTGGCTCCCTATCTGTGCCATACCCAAAGGGGACGACCTCTGGTCACTGTCAAGTGGGCGATGACCCTCGATGGACGTATCGCTTCTGCGACCGGTGACTCGAAATGGATCACCTCTGAAGAGACGCGCCGATGGACTCGTGAGAGGCGGGGACATCACGGTGCCATCCTTGTGGGGATTGGCACCGTCGAAGCGGACGATCCCCAGTTGACCTCACGAACCGAAGGAATGAAGGATCCGTTGCGGGTGGTCATCGACCCGGGAGCAAGGATCTCTGCCGATCGTCAATTGTTGCATGACAGCGGAGATGTCCTGCTCGTCATTCAAGAGGGCAAAAGTGTTCCCGATTTTCTTCCGGAGAAGGTCGAAGTTCTCGAAGTCCCCGCCCACCGAAAAGCCGGAGCCGCATCACAGATCGACATCGATGACCTGCTGCGGAAGTTGGGTGACCGCGGAATTCAGAGCTTGCTGGTGGAGGGTGGCGCTGTGACCATTGGCCACTTCTTCGATGCGGGCAAAGTGGATCGCTGTGAAGTGCTCATCGCTCCCAAGGTGATCGGTGGGGCAAAGGCTCCCGGGCCCGTTGCCGGAAGGGGTCTGGAAATGATGACCCTGGCCATCGAGGCTCTGGATCCACGCTGGACCGATCTGGGCCCCGACCGTCTGCTGGAGGCCTCCCTCTCTCTCGCCGGCAGAGGCCGCTACAACCCCTGATCAGCCTCAAAAGGCCTCTATGCGCCATCGGCCGATATGGTCCTGAGATGGTAATCTTCTCGGGGTCCGGAGTGGCCGGCCCCAGAGGGAATCCAACGCTCGAATCCCCTCATGGTTTGGTGCTTTTCCGGAGGACTTTTGTTGAGTCTCTCGTTGCCGATTCAATTCTGCATCCTGATCACTCCCCTGATTCTTCCATGGGGCGGGGCAGCGAAACCATCGTTGCCGGTGGTCGGAGCTCCGGTCGTGCTGGCGGATGAGATGAAACCCATCGGGGATTCCGATGGCACCTTGGGGGAGGATCCACTCGGCCAACTGGAGAGACTGCAGAAGTCATGGAATGAATCCGATTGGGAAGAGGCACTCAAAAGGTATCTGGAACTTCCGGAAGATCTGCGTACCGCTTCCACGTATTGGATGGAGCTCGATGGTGTTCCAGCGGGAACCCCTGTCTTTCCCGTGATCCGTGATCGCGCATGGCAACACTTGCAGGATCGCCTGGGTGTTCTCGACGCACCGGGACAAGGGAATCTGTTACAGGAGTTTCTTCCCCGTCTCGATCGATTGCTGCTGATCTGTACTGTCACGGGTATGCCTCTGCCGGATCAGGCACAGAAGGTCCGCTCGCAGTGGCGACACCGGGTTCAATGTCGACTGAAGACTGATCGTTGGTTCCGTGAATTCGAAAACGCGATTCAGTGGGATGAGGTCCAGCGTGCCGGTGAACTGTTGCAGCAGCGAAAGTCGCTCCCGTGGCTGGAGATCTCCATCCAGAAGAGGGTTAACGATCTTGTGGCAACCGCTTCCGGTGAACTGCATTCCGTCATCACCGAAGCGATGGCGGTTGGGACGATCGCCCCGGTTCTCGATGCCTGCCAGCGACTGAATCTCCTCGGGGCAGGGAGCCCGGAAAGTGATCAGGCCCATCATTGGGCCGTCGAAAAACTGCGTGGGCTTGCCCGACACAATCTGGATATGGAGCGTCGCAGTCATGCACTGTTGCAGTTGGCCCGATTGGCGATGGAAGAAGAAGAAGCCTCGGTCAATCTGGGAGGATTGCGCGAGCAGTTGATCCAACCACTTCGTCCCAGAATTCTTGAACTGGGCGTGAAACCTGACCCCATCTCCAATGGAGACGCGCTGCTTCTCATGGGGGGCGTCCAATTTTCAGAAGTCACCATCGATCAACCGGATTCTGCGCCGGTGGATTTGGAACCGGTGGGTCGATTCTGGTCTCGATCACCGGGACATCTGGCTGACGCCAAGCGTTGGGTGGATCTGGTCGATTCCATCGTTCAGCTCAACCGTCGCTGGCTCGAGTGCCATCCCACGGAGGCGCCGATGATTCGGGAAAGACTCCAGTTCCACGTTCTGGAAGCCCAAAGGCTGGGGGACAGACTGGAAGATCGTCCTGCGAGGAGATCGAGGCTGGTCTGGGAAGAGCAGCAGGAAGATCCCCGTCAGCGGTCGGTCCGGGTCACCCTCTCCTGTCCCATCTTTCTGATCCTGGAGGATGGCCGTGAGATCAGAACGGCGGTCGAGATCTCCGAAACCCTTCAGCCGGTGGTCGGTGAGGGGATCCAGATGCCGGTCAGCAGAATTGAGATTGAAACGGTTCAGCGGCGACTGCTGGCCAGAGTTCCTGCTGAAATCGAGGCATTGGCAGATCGCTGGGCTGACGCACGCCTCGACAGAACCTTGTCTGATGCCAGAGCCCTGGCCCGCGGAGGTGCCCCAAAGGCGGCCCTCGAATTGTTGCTTCCTGCCCTGCTTGGAGCGAGTGAGCCGGATGAGAGCCTGCTGGAGCGGGCGAGCGACGATCTGGCCGTATGGAGCGGTCTCGGCCGGAAAGCGGTCGAGTTGGCCCTCGGAAACTCCAAAACTCCCTGACCTGCCTCGATTGAAGCGGCCCCGGTTGGCGACTATCCTCTATCGTCGATCGATCGGGGGACACCATTCCGGTTCCCCATTGCCGCAAATCAAAGAGGTACCATGCTCGATATCAAGTACATCCGCGCCGAGCTCGAAGCGGTTCGCAAGGGTGCGGAAGACAAGGGTTTTCAGGTCGACCTCGATCGTCTGATCGCCCTCGATGATCAGCGCAAGGTTCTGCTGACAGAGCAGGAGACATTGCGTCACGACCAAAAGAATGCCGGCAAGGAGATCGCCACCCTGGATGGGGATGCCAAACAGGAAGCGATCCAGCGCATGGCCGATGTCTCCGATCGCATCAAGACACTCGGGGATGAACTCCGCGACGTGGTCACCGAATTGGAAGAGTTGCAGTCGGGAATTCCCATGCCTGCGGCACCGGAAGTTCCCCTCGGACCCGATGACAGTGGCAACGTGGAGTTGCGTGTCGTTGGAGAGATCCCCCAGTTCGATTTCGAGCCGAAGGATCATGTGGAATTGGCTCAGGATCTCGACATCGTCGATTTCCCCAGAGCGTCCAAGTTGGCCGGATCGCAGACCTACATTCTCAAGGGCGCAGGAGCACTGCTGGAAATAGCAGTCCTTCGATTTGCCCTCGACCATGTCGTCGACCGCGGCTTCGTGCCGATGATGGTGCCGACGATGGTCAAGTACGAACCCCTCTACGGAACTGCGTATTTCCCGGGGGGTGAGGAGCAGACCTACGAGATTCCCAAAGATCACCTGTACCTCACCGGAACCAGTGAAGTCCCAGTGACCGCCTATCACTCCGACGAAATCCTCGAAGAGGATGATCTGCCGTTGAAGTACTGTGGCTGGTCCACTTGCTATCGCCGGGAAGCAGGAGCGGCAGGCAGGGATACCCGGGGGCTCTACCGCATCCACCAGTTCAACAAGGTGGAGCAGGTCATCATCGCCAAGTCGGATGTGGAAGAGTCGATCACTCACCACGACTTCATCCGTGACAATGCGGAAGAGATTCTCCAGGCGATGGAGATTCCCTATCGGGTCGTCGATGTCTGTACCGGTGATTTGGGTATGGGACAGGTCAGAAAGTTTGATATCGAGGCGTGGATGCCATCGAGGGGCTGGGGCGAAACCCACTCCGCTTCCCGTTTCTATGATTACCAATCCCGGAGAATGAATCTCCGGTACCGGGGCAAGGATGGCAAAGTCCATTTCTGCCACACCCTCAACAATACGGCGATCGCAACTCCACGAGTTCTGATCGCCATTCTCGAGAATCATCAGCGGGAGGACGGTTCGATCCGGATTCCCGAGGTTCTCGTTCCTTACATGGGTGGACGTACCGAGATCACCCGGGACAATGCCCGCGGGGCACGATAGACGGGAGTCATCAACATGCGGCATGTCTGCGTGGTCGGATTGAATTGGGGTGACGAGGGCAAAGGCAAGATCGTCGATGTTCTCGCAAAAGACGTAGCAGCCGTGGTTCGATACCAGGGTGGCGCAAACGCCGGTCATACGGTGTATATCGGCGACGTCAAACACGTCCTCCATCACCTGCCGATGGGTGTGCTGCATGGGGGGATCCTGGCGATCCTCGGCAACGGCATGGTCATCGAACCCAAAAAGTTGCTTGAGGAAGTCGAGTCCCTTCCCGAGGAGGCGATTCAGCAGATTCGCATCTCCGACAGCGCCCACGTGGTGCTGCCCCATCACGGGGCGATCGAGAAGGTGACGGAAGAGAAAGCGACCAGTCCCATCGGGACCACCCTGCGCGGAATCGGTCCCGCCTATCAGGACAAGTTCGCACGCACCGGCGTCAGGATGGGAGATCTGATCCGTCCCGGGTTTGTCGAGGAGCAGTTGCCGGTTCTTCTTGAGGAGCGTCGCCAGTCACTGGGAGGCACCGAGGAAGGGGTCGCAACCGCGGTGGAGATCTGCACCCGTCTGCGTGACCGTCTCCAGGGACAGATCGTCGATACCCGTCAACTCCTCAATGCCATGCACAACGATGGCCAGACACTCCTCTTTGAGGGGGCACAGGGTTGTATGCTGGATATCGATTTCGGTACCTACCCTTTCGTCACTTCTTCCAGCCCATCGTTTCTCGGTGTGGGAACCGGCAGCGGATTCTCTCCCCGCAAGGTGGACCACGTGGTCGGGGTGACCAAGGCGTATTGCACCCGTGTGGGCGAAGGTCCTTTCCCTTCCGAAATCCATGGCACCGAAGCGGAAGAACTTCGCGAAGCGGGTGGGGAGTTTGGAACGACCACCGGTCGTCCCAGAAGAGTCGGTTGGCTCGATATTCCTGCCCTGAGATTCGCAGCGGAGTTGAATGATCTCGACAGTTACGCACTGACGAAGGCGGATGTCCTCAATGGACGGGAAACGGTTCCGGTGGTCACTGCCTATCGCAGGGGCGATGAGATCCTTCACACCTATCCGGGTGGAACCGACGATCTCGAAGGCATCGAACCCGTGGTCGAAAATTGGCCCGGCTGGGATGTGGTCAATGAACAGAGCATGAAGCCGTTCATGGATCTTCTCGAAAAGGAAACAGGGATTCCCGTTTCCATCCTTTCGACCGGCAAGCGCCGGGATGAAGTGTGCCTCTTCAAACCCTTCACCGCTGAAGGAGAGCTCGTTTGACCCGTGAGGAGACTCCGGCAGACGCAGGGGGTAACCCTGCGCCAGAGGAAACGGGTGTTTCCTCGCCCCATGACCCGCCAGAGCATCTGGCAGTGATCATGGATGGCAATGGTCGTTGGGCCAATCGCCAGAACCGATCTCGGGCAGAGGGTCATGCCCGCGGGGCAGAAGTGTTGCGCGACATGACGCGCTGGGTCAGGGAGCGCGGAATCTCCCAGATGACCTGCTATGCCCTTTCGACCGAAAACTACCTCGAGCGTCCCCGGGAAGAGGTCGATTTCCTTCTCGATCTGTTGGCACGTTACCTGCGGTCCGAAAGGGAAGAGCTGGATCGGCTGGGAATCTGTTTTCGGGTGATCGGCAGAATCGCTGAGCTTCCCGAGGAAACAGGACAGTTGCTCAAAGAGACGGTCGCCCTGACAAAGCAGAACCGGGATCTGGTCCTGAGGCTCGCCATCAACTACGGCGGGCGTGCAGAATTGAATGATGCGGTAACCCGTCTGCAGAATTCTTCAGCAGGAACCCAACTGAAAGACTGTCTCTACGAACCGGAGATGCCGGATGTCGATCTTCTGATCCGGTCCGGTGGGGAAATCCGCCTGTCCAATTTTCTTCCATGGCAAACCAGTTATGCCGAGTTGCACTTCTCCCCTGTGCTGTGGCCAGACTTCACCGAGGCAGATCTGGATCAGGCTCTCGATCAGTACTCTCGCAGAACCCGCCGCTTCGGTCGTCTGCCGGCGTGGGATTCGGAGACGCAATGAAGGGGCTTGGGGCACGACTGCGATGGGGGCTTCCCATTTCGCTTGGGGTGATTCTGGTCATCAGTCTCGATCTCTGGGCGGGGGGAGAGGGCTGGGGGCTGACCCTTCTCGCCCTTCTCTTTGGTACCGGCGCACTTCTCGAAGGTATCAAGTTGGGAACCCCCAGAGTCAGTGACAGGGTCCTGGGAGTCTTGCTCTTTGGTGGCACCTTTCTGCTGTGGTCTGTTCCGGCTTACCGAAGTGCTCTCGGATTTGAAGACGGTATACCGCTGGCGTGGATGTTGGGTTTGCCCCTCTTCCTCGCACCGGTCATCACGGAAGCGGTTCCTTCCATACCCAAAGCGCGTTGGCGTGGTGCACTGCATGCACTGCTGGTGTCCCAGTGGCTGGTCACTCCGGTTCTCGCCTGCGTCATGGTTTCCGGGGATCCGTTGGGGGCTCATTTGTTCCTATGTGCCCTGATCATGATCAAGGGCTCCGATACCGGCGCCTATCTGATCGGGCGACCCTTTGGCAAAACGCCCCTGCATCCGGTGAGTCCCCGTAAAACGGTCGAGGGATTGCTGGGTGCCATCGGTGCCGCCTGCCTCCTGGGTGTGGCGTACTCCCTAATCCTTCAGCATGAGACTTTTCCCGTTTCGCAGGCCATCTTCTTCGGAATTCTGGCGGCGGTGGCGGGTCAGCTCACCGATCTGCAGGAATCGGCGTTCAAAAGGGCCACCGGCGCAAAAAATTCAGGGGAGACGATACCCGGTTTGGGTGGAATGCTCGATATGATGGACAGCCTCATTCTGGCGATCCCCTTGATCGTCTGGCTGAGAACCCTGCTGCATGGCTGATCGAGGAGGCCCGCGTGTCTGAATCCTTTGATTTCGAGAATGACGACGAAGCCCAGGAGATTCTGGGCATTCGGGATATCCAGTTGCGCATGATCCGTGATGGCTTTGGCGTTCAGGCTGTTGCTCGCGGACGACGTCTCGATCTCGATGGCGATGCGGATCGAGTGGAGCAGGCGCGCATCGCCGTCGAGGCGATGCTGACGGCGCACCGAAAAGGGGGAGGAAAATCCCCCGAGGAAATTCTCGATACCGCACTGCAAAAGTTTCGCGATGGAGATTCGGTGGCTTCCGTCGAGGGGGACCTGTTCGAGGATTCAACGACGGCGGAGGGGGATGCACCACAGGGTATGCCCCAGGGTTTACCTCGGGGAAGCCTGCAAAAGATTGCCCGCACACCCGGACAAGCCCGATATCTGGAAGCCCTGGAGAAGCACGACATCGTCATGTCTCTCGGCCCGGCGGGTACCGGAAAAACCTATCTCGCGGTCAAGGCTGCTGTTGAAGCCCTCAAGGCGGGTGAGGTTCGCAAGCTGATCCTCAGCCGCCCGGCGGTGGAAGCGGGGGAAAAACTCGGCTTTCTTCCCGGTGACTTCCAGCAGAAGGTCAACCCTTACCTGCGCCCCCTCTACGACGCCCTTCACGAGATGCTCGATTACGATCAGGTCCGTCGCTACAGCGACCGGGAAATTATCGAGGTGGTGCCCCTCGCCTACATGCGTGGTCGCACCCTTAACAACGCTTTCATCATTCTGGACGAGGCCCAGAACACGACCACGGCCCAGATGAAGATGTTCCTCACGCGGATGGGTGCACGGTCGCGCATCGTCGTCACCGGGGATCCGACCCAGCTCGACCTGCCCAAGGGGCAACCTTCGGGCCTCCTCCATGCCAGACGGGTTCTGGGCTCGGTGAAGGGGATTTCCTGGGTTGAGCTGGAGGCGGCAGATATCGTCAGAAACCCCCTGGTGACCCGCATCGTCAAGGCCTACGAGCGCCACGAGGGCGGAACCCCCTGATTTCTTAAGCCCTTTATATTTAATGGTTTATGTCTGGAAATTGCCCAATTGGGCGGTTCCGGGCTGCGCTTCCCTTGGACAGAATGGCTCTTTCCTCCGACAATAGGGAAGCAGGCAATAACCCTGCGAGCCGAGGCACGCCAATCGGGCGTGACCCGGAGTTGGAAGGAATTGGGTGAGGTCGCTCCGATGAGTTCCTCCAGAGGAAGATCCTCGACAAAGAGCTGGCAACGGCTCTCCTTTGGCAAGAGACAGACCCGCACCGGGCAACTCTCTTCCGAGGAGGCCCAACACCGCCGCTGGATGCAGATCCTCCTGCTCTCCTTTCAGGTGCTGCTGGTCACATTCCTGATCGGCTGGATGTCCCCTGGGCAAGATCTACTCAGCGACCCTGGTGTCGGCCGCTGGATCGAATTGCTGGCGGTCGTCTTGCTCATTCATGTCGGGTCACTGCTCTTGAGTCGCACCATGAATCCCGATTCCAGTTGGCCACTCGGTCGATCTTTCATGCTTCTTTCCGGTTTCCTGATCGCCAACTGGATCATTCTTCAAGACCCCACGGTTTCAGTGATGCTATTACCGGTGCCCCTGTTGGGAATGGTCCTTGGGTTTTTGTTGAAACCGATGCAAGCCATCCTGATCTCAGCGGCGGCAGTGGTTTTCACTGTGCTGATGGTTCTGGAAAGACAACCGCAGATCGATGCCGTGGCGATGGGGCTGGCCCAATTCCTGGGCATCCTCGTGGCGGTTCAGGGGGTGCAAAAGGTCCGCAGCCGAACCCGTATTTTGACCATCGGATTCTTGGCGGGACTGACCCAAGCCATCGGCAATCTGCTTCTTGAGCCGCTGGCATTCCGTGATCTCGATGTGACCGCTTTTGTGGTGACCCTCCCAATGCAGGATGCGATGTGGAGTTTGGTGGGGGGCATTTCAGCAGGGGTGCTGATCACCAGTGCATTGCCCTTCATGGAGCGCTGGTTCGATGTGCTGACGGAGATCCGTCTCGTCGAATTGGCGGACACCCATCGTCCTCTTCTCAATGAGTTCTCCCTGCTTGCACCGGGTTCATTCCAGCATTCACTGATGGTGGGCCAGCTGGCGGAAGAAGCGGCCAACACCATCGGTGCCAATGGCCTTTTGTGCCGGGTAGGGGCGCTTTATCACGACATCGGCAAGATGAACAAACCTGGATACTTCGTTGAGAACATGCAGGGTGGGGACAACGTTCACGATCGCTTGTCTCCAGAGATGTCGCGATTGGTGGTTATCGCTCACGTCAAGGATGGTAAGAGCATCGCCGAGGAAGAGCGTCTTCCCCAACCGATCGTCGACATGATTCCGATGCACCATGGAACTTCCGTCGTCGAGTTCTTCTTCCACAAAAAAGCTCAACAGGTCGATGAAGAAGAGGCGGATCGGACCCGTGAGGCGTTCCGCTATCCTGGACCGAAACCCACTTTCCGTGAGGCGGGAATCCTGATGCTGGCAGATGGGGTCGAGGCTTCCTCGAGAACCCTTTCCGATCCGACCCCCGCGCGGGTCAGACAGCATGTCCGCAATATCATTCAGGCGCGCACCGGTGACGGCCAATTGGACGAATGTGAATTGACGATGAGTGATCTCCACGGCATCGAGGATGCCTTTGTGAGAGTCCTCTCAGCGATTCACCATGGCCGTGTCAAATATCCGGGAGATGCGGTCCCCCAACAGCAGGACTCGGGTGAGAACGGTTCCACAGGTTCGGGTGACTCTGGCGAAGAGAATTCCACCGCTGCTTCGGTCACGGCCCGTCGTCGATGACCCCCGCCGATTCCTCCCCGGAGATTCTGGTTCATGTCGAAAATTTGCAGGAGGCCCTGCCCGTCGATGCCGACCGGGTTGAGCGCCTGGTTCGCTTCGTTCTCGAGGGTGAGGAGCGAAGTGGGGAAATCAGCATCTGTTTCGTCGATGACGATCGAATCGCCCAGCTTCACGGCGAGTTTCTCGATGATCCAACCCCCACGGATGTGATCACTTTCCCCTTCAGTGAGGATGATTCTCGGCCCCTGGAGGGGGAAATTGTCATCTCCTCTGGGGCAGCCCTGAGGCAGGCTGGAGATCACCACACAACGCCCCTCACAGAGCTCCATTTGTATGTGATCCACGGCCTGTTGCACCTGACGGGGTATGACGATCTGAATGAAGAAGATTCGCTGCGAATGCAGGCGGCTCAGGACAGTTATTTACAGGCGTGGATCGACCTTTATGGGGCCTTCACCGATTGACAAGAAGCCTCGGGTGAATTAGACCATGGTGTGCATCCAAGGGGGTTATCCGCCGAATTCCTGTAGGGAAATCCGGTGCTGATCAGTGGTACGGACTAGGGTACCTGATCCGGGATTTTGATTCAGGATTTTGATTCGGCGATTTCTTCTCCCGGATGACTGCGGGAAGCAGATTCATTTTTACACTCATGTGAATCGAGAGATGTTCGTGAACAAATTTCAATCTTCCATCCAGTTGTTGATGGCGATCGTCGTTTTCACCCTCGTCGGCTGTAACAACGACCGTGTCTTGCCACCGCCCACCGAAGCCGAGTTCTCGACCGGTGCCTTTTCTGTGCCGTTCCCCTCGGATGTCTTCATGACCTACGCGGCGCTCAATGAGTTCGCTCTGATCGAGGGTGAAGCCCCGGGAGCGTCGTTCACCAATACGCCGATCATCCCCAGTGCGGATGATGCCAGCGACACCGGTGACCCTCTTGTCGCCCAGGGATTCCTCGACGGATTCTCGGTGACGAGTCCCATGCAGCTGGATTTCACCCACAATCTCGATCCGTCCTCCGTTGTCGGAGGACAGTCGGTGCGGGTCTTTGAAATTGCGATTTCACCGCCGAGTGCTTCCGTTGCCAACACGGCGATCGGTGCACCCATTGCCATGCCCGCACAGATCATTCGTGAGTTGCAGGCCGATTCGGACTACACCGTGACGATGGCCCGCAGTGTGGGTTATCAGATGGTGGTGCGTCCGCGCGTGCCGTGGCCCGCTTCTGACAATGTCAGCCTCGGCGAACTCAGCCGCGGAATCATGGTTGTCGTGACCAATGAAGTGCGTGACTTCCGTGGAAACCCGGTGATTCGCTCCGATCAGTACGATCGCATGGCCAACGGAATTCCGTCCGCTACCGGGGTTGCTTCCATCGATGGCTTCGCCGACGCAGTGGGCGCCATGGTGGGCAATAGCCTGCTGCTCCTGAGTGGTCAGGGCATCAATCCTGCGGACGTGGTGGTGACCAACACCTTTACCTGCCAGAGCGTCACCGATGTGGTGGATGCCGCGGTCGCCAAAACTCTGGATCAGGGCCCCTTTGCCACAACTCAAGGGATCCTTCCCCTGGATCCATTGGGTTCGGGCCCTCTCACTGATCTGAGCACCGTCGCCGGATTTCTCGTTGCAACTGAGGTACTGACGGCGGAAGAGGCTGCCGGGCTTCCTTACAATCCTGGACTGAGTCAGGGCACGATCACCCTGCCGACCTTCTACCCCGGAGATGAAACTCCTGCAGGTCAGGCCCAGGCTATCAGCGGGTACCTGACGACAGCGGATGGGGGAGTGGTTTATCAATCCGCCTCCGAGGCACCCAATGCTGCCTATCCCACTCGATATGACACAGACATTGCCCTCCAGCCTGGAACTTTTGAAACACCGGTTCTGATCGCCACCCCGAACACACCGGGGCCCTGGCCGGTGATCATCTTCCAGCACGGGATTACCCGTAGCAGATTTGACATGACCGCTTTCGCTCCGCTTTTCTGCGGAAGCAACTTTGCAGTCGTGGCCATGGATGCTCCCCTGCACGGAACGACGGCTGCGAATCCTTACGCAGCGCAGGTGGGTTCCACTGCTTCCACTTTTGGAATTCCTGGCCTGGAGCGCACCTTTGGAATCGACTTCATCAATAATGTCACGGGTGATCCCGGACCGGATGGTGAACCTGATCCCTCCGGAACCTACTTCCTCAACTTTCCCAGTCTGATCAGTTCTCGGGCAGTCTGGACCCAGGCGGTCTGCGATCTTGCCGCCCTGACAGAGACTCTGCCGAGTTGGGATATCGATGGGGATGGCTCCGCCGATTTCACCGACGAGGTCTTCTACGTCGGTCAGTCTCTCGGTGGCCTGATCGGTTCAACTTTCCTGAGCGCCATCGGCCCTAACAAGATCCTCGGGGCAGAGCTCAACGTGGCCGGTGGCCACATCGCAAAGTTGTTGGAAAATTCACCCAACTACAATCCACGACTCGTTGCTTTCTTCGCAGAGAATGATCTGGTTCAGGGGAGCCCCTCTACGGAGCAGGCCTTGAACGTGATCTCGGCGATTGCGGACGGTATCGATCCGATCTGTCATGTTCGCAGGGCTGCGGCGAATACCAATCTGCATATGAGTTTCACTGTGGGTGGAAATGCTGCAGCGAACAAATTCGGTTACTTCCCGCCAGATCTGGTCGTTCCTATCGACGCACTGGGGACTGGTTTTTACAGTGACTTTGTCGGTTTGCCGATCTCGGGAATCCCAACATCCGGAAGTGATGACCCGCGTCTTTACACCGGCATTGTGGAACCCAGTTATCTGGGGGGTGGATTACCGATGGCACGGATCGCCTCGGTTCCGAAAGGGGTTGCCCCCGGGGTACCTGGGAGAACCGTGGATTTCCCCAATAACTTTAATACCTCTCTCTCTGTTCAATACACTGCTGGAGACCATGGAGTCTTTGCAAACCCGTTGGATGAAACCGGGATCTCCATGCAGTCAGGTATCACGACTTACTTCGGTTCACTGCGTGCGACTTCTCCACAAAGCCCGAATGTGTCCTCTTCTCTTCTGAATGGATTCACCCTTGGCGGAACTGTTCCCATCATTGAATCCGAAGATGTGTCATACGCCGTCGAGGCGGGTGAGACCGTGGTCGGAGAGGTGACCATTAGCCTTTCCGGTGATCCGGCCAGTCCGGTGGTGGCAACATTCGATACCTCTGCCGATGCAGGCAGTTTGGCTGCTGCTGCTGCAGCCTATGGAGCAGACCACTTCAACTGGTTACAAGTCTTCAATTCCGATGCGTTGCCCCCCAACGCCCCCAGTGACGATTTGGGAAGTGTAGGATCAACCCTCGCCTCTCGCCGTATCAGCCCTCCCTCTGGAGGAACGGGCCAAACCGAAATCAGCGCCCAGAATGGGGTTTACGCAGACAGCATCCCGCTTCTTTGGAATGAGACTCAGGATCCGATCGGCAATTACACCGCAGACCAGACTTTGAGTAAGCTTCCAACACTGGTGAGGGAGTTCACCGACAATCAGGATTCCCCTGCGGGTACTAACCCGGCAATCGGTGACCCTTCTCAACAGACCCAGCTCTACTATGAGATTGGGCCATGGGCGGGCGATGTTGCCGGAAGCGGTGAGGCCGTGGAGGTCCGTGTCTGGCTGGTTGCAGTGGCTGCCGATGGTACCCCTGTTCGCTACCTGCGTGGATTCACCTATACCCAGGGAGAGAATGATCGCACTGGATCTCCAGTTCAGGTGATTTCAGGAATCTCTGAGCTTCCGGGATCTCCGGGAACCACCGGCGATTCGGATGACGCGCTTCTGGGCAGTTTCTAGATCTGCTCATACTGTCAATGAGGGGAGTGTTCCTGAAAGGAGCACTCCCCTTTTTTTTGAGTGGAGTTCACAGATGACAATGTCTGAAGCATTTTCAATTCAGGAAGAGGCCGACTTCCTGCAGGCTTTGCTACAAGAGATCGAATCGGTCTGTCAGGACTTCCAACAAATTTCACAGGCGGATCCAAAGATTTCGGGTTGGTCAGTGGGGCAACACTGTGAGCACGTTTTGAGAGCCGATCGTTTGAATCTCCGAGCTATTCGGGTTCTGTTGGAAGGAGGTGGGGAACCTGTTCAAGAAAAACAGGCTCCGCATCCGATTCTGAAGGTTGGAGTGATTCCCAGAGGAGTTGCGGAGGCACCGAGGTTTGTTCATCCCAAGGATTCTCCCGATCAGGAGCAATTAGGTAACTTGGTTCAACGGGTTTTAACTGATTGGAATGAGATCCGGAATCAGGTATTGCAGTCTGGGAAGGCTGAATCAGGGGAGAGTCGACGAGGTATCTCTCACCACGAGTTGGGTCTTCTGGATATTGTGAGCTGGGTTCGCTTTGCAAGAATCCATACAGAGCACCACCTGGTCATCATTCGAGCGATCCAGGGGACGATTGCATGAGACCCTCTGACAGAGGGAACCCGGAATAGTTGCCAAATTATGAGCGACTGTTTAAACCGGTCTCTGCTGTGTTGGACCCATAGAAAGATGAAACCATGTTTCCAACCCTTTTTCTTCTACTGGCTATTCTCGATGGACAGGCTCCTGCAGGGGATGACGTTGATTCGACCTTGAAACAGGGACAAGAGGCTGAAGTTGAGGAAATCATCATCAGCGGACGTCGAAGAACACCCGGGTTTCTTCTCAGTCGATCTTCGCTGAATCTTGAGGCCCTCCCAGAGAGCCAGATTGGCATCGCTCGAAATGTGGGGGACCTGATGGATCAGGTCCCTGGAGTCCATCTGCAAAGGACCTCCTATGGGCAGGTTTCACCGTTTCTCCGCGGTCTTACGGGGTTTCGCACTCTGGCGTTGATCGATGGCATCCGTCTGAATAACTCCACCTTTCGCTCTGGACCCAACCAATACATCTCTCTGGTCGATCCCTGGATGCTTGAATCTGCTGAAATCATTCTCGGTCCCGGTTCGGTTCTTCATGGCAGTGATGCCGCCGGGGGATTGATTCATATGACTTCGCGAATTCCACGCCCCGGAGATGGGCTTGGCGAATCGAGTTCTTTTTTACAGAGACTTTCTTCCGCCGAAAAATCGTCGATTTCTCGATATGAGTATTCGGCAGTGACGGATGACCACGCGATTGGCTTTGGGTTCAGTTATCGCGACTACGGTGATTTCACAGCAGGTGGTGACGAGGGAGAACAGCCCGAGACCGGCTATCAGGAATGGAGCGGGAACTTTTCATGGGTCCAGGATCTGGGTGCCGATTTTTCTTTTGAAATTGTCGCACAGTCCCATCGTCAGGAAGACGTTCCGAGAACCCATTCGACCATTTTTGGAAGTACATGGGAGGGCCTCACCACGGGGAGTGATCTTCAGAGGGATCTGGATGGAGAAAGAGATCTTCTCTACCTTCGCTGGCAGAAAAAGCATGGCCCCGAAAGTGCTTCTCGATTGACAGTTTCGAGACAGCAGATTGCTGACGAAGAGGACCGGGTTCGCTCCAGTGGTGTTCGCAGACTTCAGGGTGTGACGACGGAAGCTCTCGGGGTGTCGTGGGACTGGTTTGGTTATTCAGACCTCGGTCCTCTTTCGAGTGGGGTTGAGTGGACCCATGAGGGGATCGACTCATTTTTCCGCCAGTATGATTCTCTCGGCAATTTGGACAGCGTTCGGCCACGTGGGCCTGTTGCCGATGATTCGACTTATGATTGGGTCGGAGCCTATGCCCAGCAGGTTCTTGAAGTCTCTGACGATTGGACTCTGAATCTCGGAGTTCGCGGAACCTGGGCCCAGGTCGATGCGGAAAAGGTCGACCCTGACCCTTCTGATACGGAGATCTTCGATCCTGTTAAAGAAGACTGGTCCAGCGTCGTGGGGAGCATTCGTGCGATTCATGACGTCGACAAAGACATGCGGATCTACGGTGGACTTTCTCAAGCATTTCGGGCTCCCAATCTCTCAGATTTAACCCGTTTTGATGCAGCCAGTAGCGGCGACGCAGAGATTCCGGCCTCAGATCTCGATCCAGAGAAGTTTCTGACAGCAGAAATCGGAGCCATCTTTGAAACGGGATCCAGTGAGTTTGAATCGGTGATCTGGGTGAGTAGCCTCGACCAACTCATCGTTCGTTTTCCCACCGGAGATGTGAATTCGGACGGCGATACCATCGTGACCAAAGCGAACTCCGGAGAAGGGCTCGCCCACGGTTGGGATTTCAGGTTTCGTAGTGAATTGGAGAATGATGTTCTGCTAACGGGAGCCGCCAGTTGGGTGACCGGTGATTTGGAAACCCCTGTATCACCAGGAGTCATCGAGGAAGCTCCACTCTCCCGATTAGCCCCAACTCTTGTCCGTTTGTCACTGGAAAAGAGATTCTCGGATCGCGTCCGCTTGAGTGGAGTTGTGACCACTGCAGACCGGCAAGATCGTTTATCTCCCAGAGATCTTTCCGATTCACAGAGAATCCCGGTGGGAGGAACTCCGGGTTATGTCGTTCTTGATCTCCATGCCACTTATCTTTGGCAGCAGGATTTGGAATTTTTTGCTTCCTTGACCAATCTCACGGACGAGGCTTACCGGATTCATGGATCAGGAACCAACGAGCCGGGAGCCAATCTGATTTTGGGATTTGATTTACGGTTCTGATTCGAGCAAGAGAGTTACGGGGCTTTCGAGAGCCCGGCCCAGTCGATGGCACAGGCGGTCACGGCACGGATGATTCTGGCCATGAACTCAAAATCGAGAGTCTCGATGGTGTCGCTGTCCTCATGGTAGTGGGGATTCCGGAAGTTCGCGGTATCGGTCAGCATGATGGCGTCGAGCCCCGCTTCCCAATACGGTGAGTGGTCACTGCGTGCGGCATCGGCGAAGAAACCTGAAATCCGGTTTGCGCTGTAGTACTTCAGCTGCGGCTCATAGGCATCGAAGTGGGCTTCGATCCGGTTTCCCAGCCACCCGGATGAAAAGTTGCCTGAGACGAGAATGAAATCTCCGGTACGGGGCAGGTCCGCCAGAAAGGGGATGCGAATCGGAGCACCCTGACTGCCCTCCTGTGTATCGGTGTAGCCGATCATTTCAAAGTTGATCAGGCCGACGAATTCCTCATCAGGCTCGGCGAGAATCTGTTCGACATGATGACGGCTGCCCAACAATCCGACTTCTTCACAGGCATACAGGCAAAAGCG
>CAJXMG010000021.1 GCA_913056395.1 uncultured bacterium
CATTGATGTTGGGCCCCGCCGAATGGGAGATGCCCCACCAGGCCATCGCAAACTCGGGGTCGAGAAGGGTCGCCTGATAAAAGGACCGGATGGCGCCATTGAAGTTGAAGGAGAGCATCAGGTTGTATCCCTGATCAAACCAGCGGCGTGCCTCTTCGGAATCGGTCACCACATCCCTGCGGAACTCTCCCAGAGATTCGAGGATCATCGGCGGTGCGGGAAGATCTTTGGGCAGTTCGGCTTCCTCTGCGATCGTCGGCGGGCTCAAAAGAGTCAAAACGAGTACGGGCCAAATCATGAGTGGTCCCTTTCGGTGGGATCTGCGGAACTATTTCACCTGAGGAGGACAAGTGAGGGAGAAGTGAGGAAGAGTAGAAACCCCCTGCCCAAAAATGTCGAGAGGCAGATTCTGGACGACAAAAACCTGTTCTTTTGCGATTCCTTCAAAATCGGCTTCCTCCGAGATATCGCCAGAGGACCCTCTGTGGCCGAACTGCGTCATCCGGCCATCTTTCTTCCGTAATCGGTTTGACCCAGCCCCCCTTGATTCGGTGTAATCACCTCAGGAAAAAGATCCCACGGTCGACACCTACCCGAAGATTGGATGGTCGAAGATGCCCGATTCGACGAGCACCACAGAACCGACCCTCGTTCCCGATTCGAATGAGCCGGCCACCCGAGGCCCCATCATCTGGTCGAACGCCCTCTTCCTGAGCCTCAGCCCGATTCTCACGGCACTGTCGATTCCTGCTTACATCTATTTTAGCGGTCATCACTGGGCGCTGACGGCTACCGCCATCACGTTGTGGATCTTTGCGGGGATGGGGATCACCGTCGGTTACCACCGTCTCTTCGCCCACCGTTCCTACGATGCCCACCCGGTATGGAGATTCATCGCTCTTGTCTCCGGTGCGGCCGCCCTGCAGAACAGTGCTCTGGTCTGGTCCGCTTCCCACCGCCGACACCACAAGCACACCGACCATCATGAAGACCCCTACGATGCCACCAAGGGATTCTGGTGGTCACACATGCGCTGGATCTTTCACGAGAATGACAAGGTCCACGATTACAGCAACGCCCCCGATCTGGCGGCGGACAAGTTGGTGATGTGGCAGCACCGCAACTACTGGAGCATCGTCTTCACCTGCAATGTCCTGATCCCTCTGGCATTGGGATTCATGATCGATCGCCCTCTGGGCATGCTGCTCTTTGCCGGACTTGCCCGGGTCGTCTTTACCCATCAGGCCACCTTCTGCATCAACAGCCTGTGTCACATGATCGGTAATCAGCCCTGGTCCAAAAAAGACACCTCCAAAGACTCTTGGATCTGTGCCCTGATCACCTTTGGTGAGGGCTACCACAACTTCCACCACACCTTCCCAGCGGATTACCGCAACGGCCTGAAGTGGTACCACTTCGACCCTTCCAAGTGGCTGATCTGGACTGGCAACCTTCTCGGTCTGACCAGCAATCTGAAGCGAACGGAAGCACCGGTGCGGTGGAGAAAGCGTCACGACCGACAGCTGGAGGTCTACCTCGACCGTCTTGCGGAGACGCTTCCGGAAGTCCATGGCGAATGGAAAGTCCGCGTCGAAAGTGCCAGCCAGAGGGTCGAGGAAACCCTGACCCAATGGGCAGAACAGCTGAGAGAATATCGACGCGCCGTGAAGAACGGGGAAGTCACCGAATCCCTGCGTCAGGCGGTCAGCGAAGCGCAGAAAGCATGGCATCACTCATGGAAAGAGTTCATGGCCCTGCGCAACACGATGCCCCTGCCCGCATGATCGGCCTGAAACAGGTTTGCACAGGGGCCCTGGCCCTCGTGGTGCTCATGAGTGGCTGTTCCGCTCTCGGCCTCCGAAATCAGGGAACCATTCCTCTCTTCAATGGTCAGGATCTCAGCGGCTGGCACACCGATATCCCCGCCGCCGATTCGGGAGATCCGGTCCCGGCTTCCTTCTCCGTTCAGGATGGTCTGCTCATCAGCCATGGCTCCCCCGGGGGACATCTGATCACTGATGCGGAGTACTCCAACTACACCCTGACCGTCGAATACCGCTGGGCGGGAGACCCTGGAAACTGCGGCATCCTCGTCCACGCCTCCACCCCAAGACGTCTCTACGGAATGTTCCCCCAATCCATCGAGTGCCAGATGTATCACGGCAACGCCGGTGACTTCTGGTGTATCGGTGAAGACATCACCGTCGACAACATGGAGCAACGCCGAGGTCCCAAAGAACGCTGGGGAGTCGATGAAGGCAAGAGTCGCCGGGTTCTGAACATGACCGACGACTCAGAAAACCCGGTCGGCGAATGGAACACGGTGGTCATCCGCTGCGAAGGCGACCGCATCACCGTCGACGTCAACGGTGATCGGGTCAATGAAGGTTACGACTGCACTGCTGACGGTGGCAGAATCGCAGTGCAAGCAGAGGGCGCAAGGGTCGAGTTTCGACGCTTGGAACTGTCTCCTCTCGACTGAGGAAGCAGGCTTCTGAATAGCCGCCTATATCAATGCATTGTTTATCTTCAAATGCCTGATTGACTCCTCATAAAGCTATGCAATACAATGCAATTAGTAGGAAATCCCTCCTTTCGATTGAAGGATAAAAATCATGCCCGCAAAACTCCTTATTTTGTTTTTCCTGGTTATCTCCTTAGGTTGTGGAGACTCTGGTGGAGGCGGTGGTGGCCAAAACTCGAATATTCCAGGTTTGTTTTGCAATGGACAAAATATTCAAATAAATGACCTCGAGTGCAACTCGAATTCAATAACCGTTTCAGGAATGGAACCAATCAGTTCATTTACGATTGAAGTTAATGGTTCGCACACTTGGGTCGAAGATCTAGAAATTTATCTTATGAATAACCTCGGCGAGGAGGAGATTGTCTTCGACGGGGCCTTTGAGCCTGGTATCGACTTCAATGGCTTCATCGCCACTTTTACATTGGTTCAACCCATTGATCCAAATGGAACATGGACCTTAGACGTTTGTGATATTTTTTTGGAAGATGAAGGGTTTGTCGACGACTGGTGCCTGTTCTTTGACCTCGCCCCATGAGTTCAGCACACATTCGTATTTTCTACCATTGCACAGCATGATAAAGAGGAAAAACGCTGTTCAGGCCAGCTGACGCAACAAGAATCGTGGACAGGCTTCACTGTCACACTTGAGGCGCTCTAACCTGTTGATCCTAATGGTACATGGACCTTAGAGGTCTGTGATAATTTTGATTTCGATGAAGGAGTCGTCGACACCTGATGCCTGTCCTTTAATTAGTCTTATATATCACTCCACCGCAATCCTGCGGTGGAGTGTTTTTTATTCACACCATCTCAGCGAAATCCCATCAAAATCCACGCTCACTGAAGAGTGATGCGAATGGAGAATACTAGATAGATCTCCTATATTGGCTCAGCGATTCGGAGGTCTCTCTGATTTGGAGATCTCTCTCGGATTTAGCTTCCGTGGTGGGGAACCAGGCGCTCGACGGGCAGACCCGCCACTTCCCTGAGGACGGCGTCGACGTACTTCTCGATCATCTTGCCGCGCCACTGGGGGGCGAAGTCGGTGTTGCCGAGGGGGTTTGCGCCATCTCCCTTGCGGGCGAGGGCTGCGGCTTCGGCGATGGTTTCTGCGGTCAGCGGTTTGCCGATGAGATGATCGATGCTTTCGCTGCAGCGCACCGGAGTGCTGCCCACAGAACCGAGCCAGATCTCGATTCGATCGGTGGTCTCACCACTGCACCAGCCGGCCACGGCCACACTCAACACCCCGTAATCGATGGAACCGCGACGACGCAGTTTCCACCAGCCGGTGCGTTCACCGGAAGGTGCCGGAATCCTCACCCGGGTGAGGATCTCGTCGGGACGCTTGGTCAGGTAATGCATGCCATCATCGTTGAAGAGCTCGGCCAGAGGCACGATGCGCTCGCCCTCGGTGGAGTGCAGGGTGATCTCGGCTCCGAGAGCACACAGCATCGGCACCGAATCACCACTGGAAACCGCCCAGCAACGGGGGCTGCTCGGAGCGACCCAGCACACTTCTCCCTCTGCCTTCATGCAGTAGGAGATGCTGCGACGCCACTCTTCATTCTGGTTGTAGTAAGTGCAGCGGGTATCGAGGCACAGGTTGCCGCCGATGGTCCCGGTGTTGCGCAACACCGGACTGGAGATACTGGCGATGGCTTTCACCAGCGTCGGGTACTTCTCCTGCACCGTTTCATTGCGGGTGATCTGATCGAGGGTCGTCGTCGCACCGATGATCACGCCGCCTTCGTCGTCGACACAAATGCCACTCATCTCCGGGATGGACCGCAGGGAGACGATGGTCTTTGCTCCCTGGTGACGACGCTTCATGTTGGGCCACAGATCGGTGCCCCCAGCGACAACGCGGGTGTTGGCCGGATCCTCGGCAAGGATTCTTGCGGCATCAGCGGCGGTTTCAGGAGCATGGAACTGGAATGCGGGAAGCCTCAGCATCACTCCCCTCCCTTCACGGCGTCCTTGCGTTCGGTCATGGTGCCGGTGCCCTCGCGGACTCCAGCCTCCTCGATGTTGATCGCCTTGCCGTCACCGCCCTCTTCGGGGGTCGGCACACGGAGGGGCGTTCCAAAGTCGACTTCAGGAAACTTCTTCGGACCGAAGCGGGCTTCCTTGCCCTTGTCGCGGGCCTCGATGGCCTGGCGGATCATGTGCGGTGCAATCGGCACCTGATCCACACGCACGCCGACCGCATCGAAGATGGAGTTGGCCACCGCCGGCATCATCGGCAACAGCGGTCCCTGCCCCACTTCCTTGGCCCCGAAGGGTCCATTGGGATCGGGGTCTTCAATGATGTAGGAGGTCACCCCCGGCATATCGGCGAAGGTCGGGCTCTTGTATTCGAGCATCGACGGGTGCTTGTGCACGAGAGCATTGGAGCGCTTCTTCGGCAGACGACGGTAGACCTGTTCTTCCATCATCGCCTCACCGAGGCCCATGTAGACACTGCCCTCGATCTGGCCCATCACCATCGCCGGGTTGATGCACTGGCCCACATCGTGCGCCATCCACACATGCTCGACGCGGTAGACACCGGTTTCAGGGTCGACCCGTGTCTCGACGACGGCGGCACTGTAACTGTAGGCCGGCGAGGGACCGACACCGGCTCCGCGGTAGCGGCCCGGAGAGCGCGGCGGAATGTAACTGCCGGTGGTTCCGAGGGTGCCAAAACGGGACTCCGCCTCGATCACCGCTTCCTGCCAGGTCATGCCCACTTCCGGGTTTTCCCCGTGGAAGACACGCCCTTCCGCAAAGACCAGTTCGTTGGCGGGAACCTCCAGTTTTTTGGCCGCACCCTTGGCGACCAGATCCCGCGCCCGCTCCGCGGCCTGCAGGGCGGCATTGCCCGCCATCAGCGTCACCCGGGATGAGTAACTGCCGAGGTCGACGGGAGTCAGATCCGTATCTGCGACGCAGAGTCGAATATCCTTGAGATCGATGCCGAGGACCTCTGCGGTGATCGCTGCGACCACCGAATCGGAACCCTGGCCGATCTCGGTTTCTCCACAGAAGAGAGCGACTCCGCCGGACCGATCCAGCTGCAGCTGCACCCCCGACTGGGGCATGTGATTCCAATAGATGGGCAAGCCGGCACCACTGAGGTAGGAACCGCAGGCGAGACCCAGTCCGTGTCCTTCCGGCAGTTTTCCGTGGCGCTCTTTCCAGCCACTGCCCTCGACCACCGCTTCGATGCATTTGCCGAGTCCCATCGAACCGACCTTGAGCCAGTTCGAGGTCACACTGTCGGCGGGCACCAGCTGTTGCATGCGCATCTCCGCCGGATCGAGTCCCAGGCTGTGGGCGATCTTGTCGAGGTGCACTTCAAAGGCGAAGCGCGGCTGCGGAGTACCGTGTCCACGCTTGGGACCACAGGGCGCCTTGTTGGTGAAGGCACGGATACTGTCGAAGCGATACTTGGGAAGGTTGTAGGTCACCGTCTGCAGGGCACCCGTGTAGTAGGTGCTCGCCACTCCGTAACTGCCGTAGGCTCCACCGTCGAGGGCGGTCTGCAGGTGCTGGGATGTCAGGGTGCCATCCTTCTTGACCCCGGTGCGGATCTTCATGAGCACCGGATGGCGTCCGCGGTGGCAGTAGAAGACCTCTTCGCGGGAGAGGCTGATCTTGACGGGGCGTCCCAGTTTCAGCGCCATCTTGGCGGCGCAGACTTCATGGTTGAACGGGTCACTCTTGCCGCCGAAACCACCGCCATTGGGACAGGCGATGACACGAATCCGCGAAGCGGGCAACTCAAGAACCTTGGTCAGTGAGCGATGCAGGTAGTGCGGCGTCTGAGTGGAAGAGTAGACCGTGACCCGATCCACCTCTTCGGTCAGAGCCACCGTCGCATGCTGCTCCATCGGCAGGTGCGTGTTGCCTTCGAAGTACATGACGTCCTCGAAGATTTCATCCGCTTCCTCAAAGCCGGCGTCGGTATCGCCGAACTGCATCGACAGTTTCTTGTGCAGGTTGCCTTCGTCGCCGTAGTCGTGAATCCGCGGTTCCGGAGTGGCGACCGCTTCCTCGACGGTGGCGATCGTCTCAAGAGATTCGTACTCGACTTTGACGGCGAGGGAAGCCTCGTAAGCCTGCTCTTCCGTGAGAGCGGCAACCGCCACTACCGGGTCACCGACGAAGCGCACCTTGTCGACACAGAGGGCGTGTTCGTCTTGACTCACCGGCAGGATTCCAAAGGGATTCGGCATCGATTCACCGGTGAGGAATCCGAGGACTCCGGGCATCTTCTCCGCTTCGGAGAGATCGATGTCGACGATGCGTGCGTGAGGAACCGTCGAACGCACCAGTTTCATGTGAACCATACGCGGGAAACTGAGGTCGTCGGCAAAGCGTGTCTGGCCCGTGACCTTGGCGCGGCCGTCGACGCGCCTGAACGGCTTGCCGACCAGGTTGAAATCACGTCCTGTCGGGGATTTGCGCTGATCCTGCTTTTTGGAGGGATCCAGGGGCTCATGCATGGGAGTCCCCCTCTCCCGGCAAGGGGTCGCCGTAAATCGCCTCCTTGGGAGGAGTGTAATCGTTGTCCCCGCGCATTTTGGCGGCGGCCCACTCGATTCCCTCAAGGATCTTGTGGTAGCCGGTGCATCGACACAGGTTTCCTGCCAATGCCGAGACGATTTCATCGCGGGTCGGCTCCGGGTTCTCTTCCAGCAGAGCCTTGGCAGTGACGAGGATACCCGGGGTACAGTAACCACACTGGGCAGCCCCCAGATCTGCGAAAGCCTCTTGAAGAGGATGCAGGTCATTGCCGTCCATCATGCCTTCGACGGTGGTAATCTCCCGGCCTTCACACTCCGCAGCCAGTTCCAGACAACTGAGCACCGGCTGACCGTCGATGAGGACCGTGCAGGTTCCGCACTCCCCCAATTCGCAGCCATGCTTGGTTCCGGTGAGATTCAGTTGTTCACGCAACACTTCCAGCAGGGAGTGATGGACAGAGAATCCTGTCTGGTGAGGTTCGCCATTGACGTTGAGAAGACGGAACACCTGCTGGTGCTCACCCGCCTTTTGGTCCTGTGAATCCACTTGCCCCCTCCTCCGGTTTTGGGCGGAGACCCTGTCGGGATCGGTTCGATCAGCTCTGGAGATCTGCCTCACGCTGATACGGTTTGGATGGTCCTGGAATTTCTGCCTCTGAACCGGTGATCCGGTTCTCGGAATCGACCCTCACCACTCGGGATTTGTACTCCCGGGCTTCGGCGTCTTCCAATTCCACCCAACTGGCGATGATGACCAGATCCCCCGGCTCGTTTTGGTGAGCTGCGGCCCCATTGATACAAATGGTTCCGGAGCCCGCTTCACCGGGCAGGGCGTAGGTCACGATCCGGGTTCCCCGGGTGATGTTCCATATGTGCACCTGCTGGCCGGGCAGAATGTCTGCAGCCTCCAGCAGATCGGTATCGATGGAGACACTGCCCTCGTAATCGAGGTCTGCCCCAGTCACCGTTGCACGGTGTATTTTTGAATGCAGAAGGGTTCGCCGCATGGCGCGAATCCATCCTTTCCCGGCCAGAAAAACCTCCGGCCGACAGTCCTAAATCATATCCCAAGGCTACCCATCGCCTCCAGCAAATCGTATCACCAGAACATGTCCAAGAATCCCGCCTCCGAGGCGACCGTAAAGGTTGCCACCCATGTCCCATTCATGCAGGATGGGGGGTCTACGACCGGAAATCCGGATTCCGCCCAAACGGGAGGCGCCGGACAACAGACCACGCCCGATTCGTCCCTCCAAACTGGGGCGACCCCGGCGATGTCTCCGGGCAATGACCAAATGGACATGGACCAGGAAAGGGACCACGCCATGGACAACATTTCCCTGCAGACCCACCCGTCTCAGTATCGTCATTGGCAGATCGAGAAAAACGGGCAGGAGATGCGGGTCAACATGAATGTGAACCCGAATCACCCCCTCAGAGAAGGCTACGAACTGAAGTTGAACTCCTACGATCTGGGAGTCGACATCGAGTTGGCAGACATCGTCCGCAGACTGCGCTTCGAGCACCCGGAGATCACCTCCCTGGTGGTCAGCAGTGCCCATGAACAGGTCTTCTGTGCGGGCGCCAACATCCACATGCTCGGAGTTTCCACTCACGGCTGGAAAGTCAACTTCTGCAAGTTCACCAACGAGACCCGTTGCGAACTGGAAGACTGGGCAGAACAGGCGGATGTTGCGACCGTTTGCGCCATCACCGGCCCCTGTGCCGGAGGTGGATACGAACTGGCTCTCGCCTGTGAGGAGATCTGGCTCGTCGACGACGGAAACAGTGCGGTCAGTCTCCCGGAGACTCCCCTTCTGGGAGTGCTTCCAGGTACCGGAGGCCTGACCCGTCTCGTCGACAAACGCAAGGTCCGTCGCGACCGCGCCGACGTCTTCTGCACCCTCGCCGAAGGGTTCAAGGGCAAGAAAGCCCTCAACTGGGGACTGGTCGATGCCATCGCCCCCAAATCCAAGTTCAACGACAAACTTGCAGAACACCTCGTATCCCACAGGGAGCAGCGTCCCGGTCGTGCTGACCGGAAAGGAATCTCTCTGGGTGAGATCCCCTTCGTCGATGAGGACAATGTCCGCAAGTACTCCACCTTGAGCGTCGCCTACGAAAATGATCGTCGCACCGCCAAGCTGGAGATTCAGGTTCCTTCCGCAGAAGGTGCCCCTTCCACCGTTGAAGAGATTCATGCCGCTGGAGACCAGTTCTGGCCGCTGAAGTTTGCCCGGGAGCTGGAAGACGCCATCCTCGATTTGAGGGTAAACCGTCACGATACCGGCCTGGTGTTGCTGAGCACCCAGGGCAGTCTGGACGACATCAAGGCGTGGGATCAGATCCTCATCGACCATCAGGGAGACTGGCTCGTCGACCAGATCACCTACCTGATGAGCCACGTGATCCAGCGTGTTGAAAGAACCTCCTGCAGTTTCTTTGCGTTGATCGAGAACGGATCCTGCTTCGGCGGATCTCTCCTCGAGCTGGCACTCGCCTGCGATCGCCTCTACATGCTGGACGAAGACGGGATCGAGATTCAGCGCTCTCCGATGAATGAGGGCCTGCTGCCGATGACGACCGGCATCACCCGTCACGCTTGCCGACTCCTCGGCGAAGAAGAACTCTGCGCAAGCAGCCAGGGCAATTTCGATCGCCTGGACGCCACGGACGCCGAGGAAATGGGCCTGATTACCGAGGCCCTTGACGAATTTGATTTTGAAGACATGGTTCCCGTGGCCATCGATGAGCGAGTCAGCCTTTCGCCCGACTCCCTCACCGGCATGGAAGCCAATCTGAGATTCGCTGGACCGGAGAACATGGAAAGCAAAGTCTTCGGTCGTTTGAGCGCATGGCAAAACTGGATTTTCATCAGACCCAATGCAACTGGACCGAATGGAGCCTTGACCCTGTACGGACGCCCGGAGAGACCGGAGTTCGCATGGGACAGGGTTTGAACGGGGGACTTACATGAGCAAGGTAGATCAGAACGGCAAAATTCCGAACAACGTCGATCTCTCGAGCGACAAGCGTTTGCAGCGCGCTCTGGAGCATTGGCTGCCCCTTTACATGGAGTGGTGGAATGACATGGGGCCTGTCGGTTTCCAGTCGAAAGACATCTACCTGCGGACTGCCGTCTCCGTGGAAGCGGGTGGCTGGGCCAACTTTGACTACGTCAAAATGCCAGACTACCGCTGGGGTATTTTCCTCGCCCCCGATGGTGACAGCCAGCGCACCATCGGCTTTGGTGACCACTTCGGCAAGCCGACCTGGAAAGAGATTCCCGGTGAATACCGAGGAAACCTCCGTCGTATCATCGTGACCCAGGCGGATACCGAGCCCGCGTCCGTGGAACAGCAGAGATACCTGGGAAGCATTGCCCCGTCTCTCTACGACATGCGCAACCTGTTCCAGGTCAACGTGGAAGAGGGTCGTCACCTGTGGGCGATGGTCTACCTGCTCTTCCGCTTCTTTGGCAAAGACGGTCGCGATGAGGCGGAAGAGTTGCTCAGCCGCCGCAGTGGTGACGAGGACAAGCCGAGGATCCTCAATGCTTTCAACGAGCCTTGCGACCACTGGCTCTCCTTCTTCAGCTTCACCCACTTCACCGACCGCGACGGCAAGTTCCAGTTGGCTTCGCTGGCAGAAAGTGGATTCGAGCCTTTGGCGAGAACCTGTGAGTTCATGCTGACCGAGGAAGCCCACCACCTCTTCGTCGGTGAGACTGGAATCGATCGCATCATCAAACGCAGCGCCGAGTTGACCAAGGAAACAGACGGTCAGGCTGAAACTGCCGGAGGAATTCCGCTGGACATGATCCAGAGGTCTATCAACTACTGGTTCAGCTACAGTCTCGACCTCTTTGGTGGCGAGATCTCCTCCAACGCAGCCAACTTCTTTGGAGAAGGCCTCAAGGGTCGCTTCAAGGAGCCGGGCCGCTACGAAGACCACATCATGAAGGATGGCATCAAGGTGATCCCCATCGTCAAGAACGGTGTGATCGTCGATGAAGAGATGCCCTACCGGAATACACTCAACGAAGTCCTCCGCGAGGAATACATCGCCGACTGCGAGAGAGCTCTTCGCAAATGGAACCGCACCCTCGAGAAAAGCGGTCTCGATACCCGCTTCAAGTTGCCGAACCGCCGCTTCCACCGTGCACAGGGAATCTATTCCGATCACCACTTCGATCCGGAAGGAAACCTGATCACCGAAGAAGAGTTCCGCGCCAACATGCACACCTGGATGCTGAACACCGAGGACAATGACTACCTGAAGTCGATCATGCACCCCGTCACCGAACCGGGAAAAATGGCCAACTGGATCGCCCCGCCTTCTAGGGGTATCAATGGTCAGGCTGTCGATTTCGAATACGTTCGCCTGTAGACGATCTCTTCAGGAAAACACAAGAGCCCGCAGATTGTTTCGATCTGCGGGCTCTTTTTTTAATCAAACAAATCAGTTTCCGATGGGCTGACCCGAACCTGGGGGAATCTCCCCCCTCAACACTTCTGCGAGGGTTTCCAGATGCAGGGGCCTGCCCCCGTGGGCACAGAGAACAGATAGATTATCCGACTCTGGCATGGCGACCAAATCTCTGGGGTCGTCGAGGAGAAGGACCACCAGAGAATCCAAACTCTCAGCGAAATCTTTGAAGACCTCCCGGTATTGGGGATCCAGTCGTGCCCCCTGAATTGCGAGAAGTACCTTTCCTCCAGCGGTCAGTTCACCCTCGGTAGCCACCTGGCTTGCCAACTTTTCCGCAGAATCGAAGCGGAGTATTCTCGAAATCATCGGCAGTTCCCGTGCCAGCAGATCCAGCTCGGCAGAGGATCTGGAATCCTCCACAGGACTGTGGCTGAACTCCGCTGGCAGCACCAGACTCCAGTCTCCAGAGAGGGGCGTTTCCGGCAAACTCCCCTGGAGCAGACTGACTCCTCCACGACAGATCAATCGGGCGACTTCCTCACCGGTCATCACCGGGATTGACTCACCGCTATTCGAAGCGCCTTCGGAGATCTCAGCCAGAGCAGAGATTCTTTGAAGGCTCTGTATATGGCTGGATGATTCCATCTCGATTTCTTTTTCGATCTGACGAAGGATTCCACGCTGCAAATCGGCAGTGTGACTGACCAGGAGAATATCGTGTCCGGCCGCCATCGCTCCCTTGGCCACTTCTTCAGGTGAAAGCCCGGAAACTCCACCCATCTCCAAACAATCTGTCATCACCACACCAGAAAACTTCAACTCCGACCTCAGGGTATTGACCGCCTTCGACGAGATGGTCACGGGCGCATCGGCATCGAGTGCTCGAGCGATCACGTGACTCGTCATCACGATGGAAGCCCCGGCCGCCTCTGCACCACCAAATGGAATCAGGTCTGAAGCACTCTCTTCAGGATCCGTGGCGGGCAAACCGAAATGGGGATCGACGGTCACCCGTCCAAGCCCCGGGAAGTGTTTCCAGCAATCCCTCACCCCTGCAGATCGCATCCCCCGCCCGACCGCGCTGGCCAAAGCCAAGGCACGATGGGGATCCGCTCCAAAAGAGCGCGAGCCAATCCCCCTCGAAGACGGGGAACCCACCAAATCCACGCAGGGCGCCAGATTGATATCGATCCCCAGTTCGAGCAATTCCTTGCCGGTGTGCCAACCCTGGGCGAATGCCAGTTCCACAGCACGTTCGAGGTCACTGCAGGCCAGAGATCCAAGAGCCATGTTTCCAGGAAAAAACGTGATCCCGTCGGGAAAGCGGACGACTCTCCCACCCTCCTGATCGATACAGATGTGAAGGGATTCCCCGGCACATTTGCGCAGATCCCGAGTCAGATTCCTGACCTGATCGGCGGATTCTATGTTTCTGCGGAAAAGGATGATTCCGCCCGGCTTCAACTCCTGCAGAAGCTCGATGGTTGCGGAATCCAGTTCCGTGGAGGGGACACCGATCCAGAGTCGGCCTCCTGCGCGTTGGGGGTCCTGAAGATTGGTCATGGGTGAAGAATATCCGCTCCTGAAAATGGAACCAGCAACGACCCACGTAAATTAGCCGAGAAGCAGGTGTGACTGGCCATCCCCCCCCTGAAGAGGGACAATCGGGCTATGAATGAATCACTGCCATCTTCACTGGATCCACGACTGGCCAACCTTTTCCGGGGGGACCTGGACGAGGTAACAGAAGCCTGCATCCAGTTGATCAATACCGTCTTTGATGATCCTGAACTCGAACAGTCGATGATCGAGCGAATTCAGCAACTGATCGATGACGAGGAAGGATTCCTCCCCGGAGAATTGTGCATGGCACTGATTCTCGGGGAACTGCGCAGCGCTCCAGCCACCCCCATCTTTCTGCAGGCTTTGAGGGATGAGGATGAAATGCTGCAACGGATCTCCATTCGATCTCTTCAGCGAATCGGTGATCCTGCTTTTGAAGCGATTCTGGAGATGCTGGAAGACCCCCAACTCGAAGGGGAAACCGCATCTCTGGCGATTGAGGCCCTCGAAGGGATATCACTTCACGAACTTCCCCAGCAAAGAACCGCCATCGAAGAGCGGCTGCGCAAGGATCTTCTCTCCCAACGACTCCCTTTGCCCAGACGGGAAGCGGCGGCGACGGCGCTGTCTCATTTGGGAATGGCGGATGCGATTGATTTGCTCGAAGAGGTTTTGCAAAGGGATTTCCCCCACGGCAATGTGCTGATCGGGGAATCGCTGGAAGCTTTGAAGGAAAATCCTTCAGGTCAGGGTGGCGTTGCGGAGGACCCCATCGAGAACGTACTCGGTTGGCTGGAGTTGGATCTGGTTCCGGGGGCGGAGTTTGAAATCGAACCGCTCCTTCCCGAGGGTAAACCCCCCCGGGAAGAAACAGATCTCAATTTTGAGGATTAAACCTCTTCAAAGAACCAGGGCTTCAGAACCTGAAGTCTGGACTCGTAGTCTTCCGGATCGAGCAACCAGTTGGTACTTGCCACCGAGGAAAGCAGGCTGTTGCCGTCCTGCGGGGTGAAGCAGAAACCGGTGATCCAGCGTCCGTCGACCACTGAAAGAGTCTCGTGCGGAATGACGGTCTGATTGAGAATTCGGCCGAAGAAACCGTGATCCCTGCCAAAACTGAAGACCTGATTGGCTGACTTCTTGTAAGTCACCGCGAGGCGATCATTCTCACGAATCAACTCCATCAACTGCTCCACAGAGGTGTCCTTTTCCACACGAATGCGGAACCTCAAGGTATGCATGTACTGGGAGTTGAGCTTGACGGCACTGGAGTAGAGATTCTGGTAACTGAGATTCATCGTTTTGAAAAGGTGGTGGGCGTCTCGGGCATGGTGGGTTCCAAAGGACTCATCCTTGTGCTTGCCCACCTGCGGTGAAGGTGCGAAGCCGGCATCCTGACTGACGTCATTGGCCCTGCGCATGCAGACGAAGTCTGCGGATACGAGGTTTTGCGGTTCACGACCATTTTCCATCGCAAGGGTCTTGAGAATCGCTGCCAAGTTGTGAGTGTTGCACGAGACCACGTGGAGGAAGCGGTCTTCGCCGGGAACGAGAGCCTCGTCATTGATTCCTCGGGCATACATCTTACCGAAGCCAAACTCTGATCCCTGGGCAATGAATCCCTTGACCGAAGATGCGGATTCATAGAATTCAGATTTGTTGGCCAGGCCTGCACCCGAAGGCGTGCAATCGATCACCACTGCGGATCGCTCGATGGCTTCGCGGGTCTCAAACTCTGCCTTGAGACCGAGTTTTTCAAATCCAGACATCGCTTCCTGGGAAGTGGAAAGCTTCGCACCACGATCCAAGAGTGTTTTGACTTTGGAGCGGTCGGTGAAGAGCGGAGATCTCTTGTTGAAAGTGACCTCGTCGATGCCGAGTTTTTCTTTGAAATGGCACAAAAGGCCGATGAGTGGCTCCCCGATGGTTCCGGTGCCAACGACATGAACAATTCTGGACATTGTTCCCCCTGAAAATCAGACGGTTCAACCACTGGGCCAACGTGACACCGGGGAAGAGCCGATTAGCCTCATTCTATAAGTCGTTTGTGAGAGGTGCGACCACTGTCGAAAGCAATGCCGAAAATAAGGACCAGAAACCGGTAAATGCCGTTTCCTTTGCCATTCTGGGCAAAAAAAGGGCCCCGGTGATCGATCACCGGGGCCCTTTATTACTGCTCAATTCTCCCGATTATTCCGCAGAAAATGGCACGTCGATCAGATCGATCACCGGAGCCACATCTCCAAGGAAGAAGTCGGAGTAGAGAAGAATGATCATTCGAACACTCTCCACTTCGCTGTTGAGGAGGGCCGGGTCACTGACCACACCCAAGGATGGACCAGTCAATCCGGCACTCTCACTACTCGCACCGAAGCCCTCGTAAAGGACGCGGTGGTTGTTGAAGTTTCCGAGGTCACCCGCCTGTTGAACCACGATCGCATCGTCAACCAGATTGATGCCTGAAATCGATCCCTCGTCATTGACCAGGTTGTAGGGCGTCGAGAAAGCCGAACTGATCTCTTTACCAAAGCTGAAGAAAGGACCCTCCACCGGAGCGGGGCTAACATTAATGTCGTCCGCAAATCCGAGCGGAGTCTCGATTCGAATCCAGCCCGCAGATCCATTTCCTCCAGAATTGGTGGAGTTGTTTGTCAAGTAGGGCAAACCTGGTGCACCAGGAAGATCGTTGGCATTTCCACCGCGAGCATCCAGAGTTGCCAGAGGATCAATCACCACACGACTCTTTCCGCGAATGCGGATCACACCACCGGCACCCGCTCCACCTGCACCGCAACCTTCCGGTGCAAGATAGGAATCTCCACCACGGGCATTGATCAGTGCGGTTGCACCAATGGTCAGGGGACCTGCAGCAGAAATCTCCAGATAGCCACCGCCGCCACCTCCACCGGTGGAAGCCAGAGCGGTAGTCGTACCAGTATCAAAGACTGCACCACCACCAGCTCCTCCAAGGCCTCCCACTTCCAGTGCAATGCTGGAACCAGGATTGTCCGGATCGGGGACAAGGAAGGAACTGGTTCCGTAGGCAGATCCACCACTTCCCGCATTCGGGAAGTTCCCACCACACTCACCCGCTCCGCTGCCATTTAGTCCGACCTCGGCGTAACCACCACCGCCACCACCACCGACAGTACATGCTGCGGCGATGTCACCTGCGGAAGATTCTCCACCGGAAGCGGCCTCAATCTGGTCAGGGGGAACGGGAGTTCCCGGATCTCCTCCTGGGGGAATCGTGAAGATCAGAGAAGCAGGAACTCCGGCAGGAATTCCGCCCGCTTCTCCGTTGGTGAGGGTGCTCGCATCCAGCGTCGATCCCCCTTCACCTCCTGCACCACCTCCGGGGCCAGGAATTCCTCCGGCTCCCGGAATCGGGTTGGCTGGATCCGAGATGTCAGGGAAACCACCATCCTGTCCGCTGACATTGAGGGTTCCTTCGATGTTTACAAAACCACTCGCTCTGAGGTAAAGGGAATTGGTTCCTGTAGCATTGATGATGGCGCCATCCAACACCGTCAGATTGGCGATTTCAAAGACCCCGTCTGTTCCCAGGACTCCCAAATCAACACCACCGGAAGTGGTGATCGTCCCGGAATCGGTATCGATGAGATAAGGCGAATCGACGCTTGTAAACGCAAGGTCAGTGACCCCGGAACCGGTCTCGATTGGCCCGGATGAGATTCCGTAGGAAGATCCCGGACTCTCGGCAGGGGTCGGGTTCAGTGAGGCATCGTCCACTGATCCGGGTGCAACCAGGCTACCATTGGTCTCAAACAGAATCAGACCGTCACCGCCGTCACCCGCTTGCATCAGGTTACCGTTGGTCGTCTGGTCACCACCGAGTCCACCAATGGCAGAAATCTCGGCTGTGGAACCCACTTCCACATTTCCGCTGGCGCGGACGACGAGGCTTCCGCCCCCTCCTCCACCACCTGCACCAGAGTTCGCGCCCGCCACACCAATGTTTCCGTTTCCACCATCAAGGTTGATGTTTCCGGTCAGGCGAACAGCACCATTGGCGACCACCATCATGGCACCGCCACCGCCGCCGCCGCCACCGCCATTGTTGACGATGGGAGGAGCCGTCGTCGGCTGTCGGCGAACACCGGCACCACCGCCGCCACCGCCGCCACCGCCGGTCAGGTTGAATCCCAATTCGTCGGCAACAGCTCTACCGCCAACACCGTTCAATCCCCGGTTGACTGCAGTGAAATCGTTTTCATTCAGTGCGGTTTCGCCGGGGACGCCACCTCCGCCACCGCCACCGCTACCGGGGCGGGCCACAAAGATCGCTGCAGGGATGACGACATCGATGTCCCCTCCCGCTCCTCCACCAAACTCACCGGGAGAAGCTGGAATCACGGTTTCCACGAGTTGGTTCTGGCCATTGACCTCAATGAATCCGCCGTCTCCTCCGGTTCCGCCACCGGGACCGGCAAAGCCACCCACACCGGATTCGATATTGGTTCCCTGGGTGCCATCGCCACCAGAGAAATCCAGGTTCGCCGCGATGGAGAAAACCAGATCGTCGATGTTTCCAGTGCCGGAGCAGCGGAAGATTAAAGGTGTCGGCTGTGGATTCGGGAAGGTCAGAATCGCTCCCTCCTCGATGATCATCGTGCGAGCATGGAACTCACCGGGAACCGGTCCGATCGGCAACACTTCAAAAACATTGGCAGGATCGGTCACATTGAAAATCGATCCATTGCCCTGATTCAATTCATAGGTTTCGTCCGCCTGCAGAATCACATCCACGGTGCCCTGCCCGACGTCACCAATAAAGTTGAACTCATTGCTGGCTGGATTGGTGGCGAGAACATCCCCTCCCCAGAGCGCAGTCCCCCCGGCACCGAAGTCAAAGTTGGCAGGAGTGACGAACTCTTCAGAGATCATGCCTGAAGGGATCACGGTACTGTCGTTGTCGACCAGCATGATCCCGGATTCCCACTCACCCGGTGCATCTGAAAGTGCGGTCACCGGAATCGGGTTACTGGCCTGAACACGGATGCGAACAGCCCGCGGACCATCGGTGTCGGGCAGGTCGATATTGCTGTCCCACAAGAAAACCATGTCTGCCCCGCCATTGACCGCGTAGTCCGCCTGGCCAGTCAGCAGCAGACTACCTGGAACGAAGCCCTCACCCCGGAAATCGGAGTTGGGATCATCGTAGGCTGTACAGGGGTTCCAGTTTCCGGATCCTGCGGGATCCTCATACTCGGGAATGAAGTGAAATCTTCCCAAGGCGGGTTGATTGGCAATCACAAATTTCAGCGGAACAACTCCAGTACGAACTCCACCTGGCATCAAACCGGCAGTGACGTAAGGGGGCATATTTGAAGTTTCGCCAGGTGCAATCAAGGTTGCCAACGGAAGATCGATGCTGGCACTGCTGAGGGGGAGCCCACCCGTGGCAGCAGTCAGGCTGAACTTCAGAGGGGTCGTATCCCCTGACGGAATAATTCCGGTCGGCAACTCGACGCGAACCGCCTGCATCTCGCTAGGAATGGTGTAGGCAGCGGCAGGGTCCAAACCTGAGGTGACACTGGCTGCAGCAAGAACACTGGTTCCGTCATCCACATTGGCTCCAGTTACCCCATTCAGGTTGTAACCATAAAGCACCACCTCTGTAGGAATGACCTGACCGCCTGCGTTTGCAAGAAGCTGGTTACCGTTGTCACCGATTGCATAGCCAACAATCTCTGGGGCGGCGGTGAATATACCCGCACCCGCATTGATGCCGTCAACAAACAAAGTCACCGGCCCGCTGCGAACACCACCAGGAACCATGGCTGTCAGGGTGGAGACTGCCCCGCAAGCGTTCGGATCCGTCGGATCCTCCGGAACGACATTGACACTCAAAATCAAGGCTTCAATTTGAGCCTGTCCACTGAAGCTGGACATGACGACTCTGTTGTTGCCTGAATCGGAGAAGTTAATCCCGGTAAAGGTCAAAATCGTGCCGGGCCCTCCTTGTATCGGAGACACATCATTCAGTTGAGGTTGGTCACAGACCGGTGGTGGCGGTGGTACTGGAGGCTCAAATTCTTGATCAAGAAATCCTCCAAAACGATTACCAGTGTTGCAACCGCCGAGGACGATCAACACCAACAACAAAGTGAACAACCGGCTCATTCCGGTGAACCTGTGAGTGTCGAGCACAGGGGCTCTCCTTTCCCTCGGGTGATGAGATCCGACTGACGGATCTGGCGACCTTTGGATTGGGACATCCAAAGCCGAGGCTGTCTGCTTCATTTCTTACCTGTTCAAGTTCTCAGTCGCAGAGATCAAAATCGATAAGCCAGCCGAAACTGAACTTCGAAAAAGAAACTGTGCTTCGAAAAAGCAGGGCTCCACTCGGGAGGGGCTGCTGAACTGTCTGAGTTCCTGATTTTGAGTTCTCATTTTCTTGCCAGGCCCATCACGGCTAGCAACATCACGGCCAGCAACACAGAATCCGGCTTCAACCCACGCAGAACTGACGGACCCGGGAAAATGCTCACCCCTTTGTGGAGCAAACATTAGGCCATAATCCCATAACACCGGAGAAGAGCCCTTTAAGGCTACCCAGTGGACTTTGGGAACATTGCATTCGTCTTTTACAGATCAATTAGGGATTAACGCCGAGGGCTTCATTGTGCCAATGTTGACACGCGACCTCGACTCGACACACCCTGTGATCCTGGCTCTTCAGGATCCCTCGCCCGGCCACGACTCTTCCGCCGTACCGCGTCTGGAATCCCCTCGCAGGTTCGCCATCAATTTCGCTTGCTGGGGCCCGCGATCTCTCGCTGTCCCACCGCAAATGTTGGTCTGGCAAACAGCAGAATATCGTATCCCGGAGGCGATGGGAGTCAAGATCGGGAGACTGGCGTTCTGACATTCCAGAGGGCAAGATGCCCCTCCAGATTCGCCCCTTTGGCGGGGTTTCAAAATCGATCTGCCTGCAGAAAGGGCCGACCTCTTGAAGCGACCTTTGGGAGAGCTCTTTTCCCGTGAAATTGCCCTTTTGAGGCGATTATTGGGGGTTTTCCGCAGAAAAAGGGGCTCCGTAAACCCAGAGGTGCCTTCAAAAGCCACGGGTCAACGGTCTGCGGGGCAACCTGGACGCCCTTCCGCCAGATTGCAGAGAGCCTCCTCTCCGACAAAATCCAGCTCTCGAAGTCAGACTTCCCGATCGGTAACGGGAAAAATAACTCCGGCGCCGACTCAGGAATCGGTGCCAAACAGGACGAAAACAGAGCCAAACCGCCGTAAAGAGTCCAAAAGAAAGCAACCCACTGCGAGCTCACCCCCCCGGCGTCGGAAAAGAACCACCACTGCAAAAGGCCCTCGCAGGATCGCCCCCGTGCGCCCCGAACTTCTGGATCGTGAGATCGCCCATTCACCGGCGGATCCCTTTGCCTCGACCGTTGGCTCGGTGGTGTTTCATCTGGTGCTGCTCCTCATCATCATTCCCCTGTGGGCTCCGGACCCTTCTCCCGACCCTCCCCCCTCGAGAGTGATCATTCGATATTTGCCCAGGGAAAATCCACAGCCTGAAGGAGAGAAGGAGCAAGAGGTCACGCCCGAAACTCCAACGGTCGAGACTGAGCAAAAAGAACCTGAGCCGGTGGAAACACCCTTGACCGATGAAGTGAACCCGGAGATTCGCGATGCTTTGGAGAATTCTCCTGTCGACGACTCCCAGTTCACGGTCGATGCGGAAGGTGGTGACTTCTCCACGGGCAGAACAGGAGGTGGACGCACCCGCGCCCTTTCACTTCATGGCGGCAGTGCAGAAACCGAATCGGCGATTCAGGCGGGGATCGAGTGGCTGATCCGTCACCAGGACCGGGATGGAAGCTGGTCACCCGACCGTTTTCATCTTCATTGCAAGGAGAGTGCTGATGAGTGTGAAGGGGCCGGTTACCCGGAACACCGTGCGGGCATCACCGGTTTGTGCCTGCTCGCTCTCCTTGGAAATGGTCATCCTCCCGGGGCAGATGGCAGCCCGCGGGAAGTGGCCGCATGGAAAGCGCTCCGCTGGCTGATCGACCATCAGGATCCAACCGGTTGTGTTCGCAGCGGAAAAGGTGAGTTCCCACGAAATCTCTACGACCATGGCATCGCCACCTTTGCCCTCTGCGAAGCGGCGGAACTCGTGACTCTTCCCGCGGTCAAAAAAGCTGCAGGCAAAGGTCTCGAGTTCATCGCCAGCAGTCAACAACCCGGTGGAGGTTGGGACTACGTGCCATCACCCACCCTGCGAAATGACCTCTCCATTACCGGCTGGCAGGTATTGGCATTACATGCCGGGCGCAAAATTGGCCTGCTACCCCCTCCATCGGTGATCGACAAGTTGGAGAAGTATCTACAACGCTGCATCAATCCTGCGGGGGGCGCGACTTACTCGGACAGGGGCAGAGGACGGGGCCGCGGAGGATACGGGATCGATGCCGTCGGCTTGTTGACCCGATTGACACTTGGCCACTCCCCCTTCTCGCGGGAGAGCGTCCAATGCTCGAAAGTCCTTTTACAAAACCTGCCCGACCCGGATTCACGGTCCGATTGGGATCGGGATCCCCAATCGATGTACTACTGGTACACGGCAACTTTGGCCCTCTTCCACATGGGCGGGCCAGCTTGGGAAAAATGGAACTCGGCGATTCAGCAGAACGTCCTCCCGCTGCAACACACTGAGGGTGAATTGAAAGGGTCCTGGGATCCTGATCCGAACTGGATAGGTAAGGCAGGAGGCCGAGTAACCCAGACCGCGCTCGGAATCCTGACCTTTGAAACCTACTTCCGGTACACGCCTCTGCACCGTCAATTGGGATTCCGGCGCTGAAATCAGGCCCAATAGAGGGGCGGCAAGCCCCGTACAATCCGTGGAAAACATGAATATTTTTCCCCTTTGAAGTAGAATGGAATGCTGAACCACAAAGCGTGGAGTTTCACAGCAAGCAGGAGTTTGGCATGAGTATTTTCGACAAAATTCTATGGGGTGTTCTCATTCTTCTTGTCACTCTGGCTATCGTTTGGGGAATCGTGATTGGCTTGCCCAGTTCAATTCCAGACGTGGCCATGAAGTCGGAACGCATCTCCATCGAAGCCCTGCGCAAGGATTTGACTTCTGAACAGAATGCCCTACTGACAGAAAACCTCACCCCTGCAGCGGAGGAAGGACAGGCCCGATCCCGCCGTGCGCCCCAGTCGGAAGTCTTCCGAATCAACCGCCCCCTGTTGACCAAACTGGCCAATCGAACCGAATGCCAACAAGAATTGATGAATGCCTCCAGTGAACCGCAGGAAGATGGCTCATTGAGAATTTTTGATATCAAGGCGGGTTGTCTTCTCGACAAGGTAGGGCTTCAAAATGAGGACCGCCTGAAGATGGTCGACGGCCAACCCATCGATTTCACTTCGATGGGCGCGGTTTTTTCCAGCCACTCAAGCAGCCTGGCAAAACTGCAGTCTGGACAACCGGTGGTAATACAAATTGAGCGGAGAGGCCGAATGGTCGCACTGGTCATTGACCCGACCGGCATCTAGCCTCTCCGCCCATTATTTCAATCTTGAAGACTGAGTGAAAGATCACTCTGTCCCGGAATTGTTCTCTTTTGCTCGGGCTACAGTCCTGTTGTAAATCGTTTTTACGTTAACCCCTAGATCTCTTGCAGCGCGAGTTTTGTTACCGCCATGGTGATCGAGCACCTTCTGAATGTGTGCATCCGTCACTTCTGTGAGAGACATCGTTACCGGATACCCCTCAAACCCCGGGCTGGAAACGGTGTTACTTTCGATCATCGGTTGCGGTGAGTTGACGATCTGCTCACGGATCGCCTCGCCATCGATGGCTTCACCACCACTCAAGAGAACCGCACGCTCAATCACGTTCTCAAGTTCACGAATGTTTCCAGGCCAGTTGTGCTTAACCAGAATTTCTACGGCGCTGGTTCTGAGCTCAGGAACATTGATTCCCTTGTTGCGGAGATTATCGAGAATCGATTCAACCAGATGTGGGAACTCCATCTCGCGATCACGCAACGGGATCAACTCAACATGTACAACATGAATTCTGTAGAAAAGATCAAGACGGAATCGCCCGGCATTGACTTCTTCACGAAGGTCCCTGTTGGTCGCAGCGATCACGCGAACGTTGACCGCCTTGTCTTCATTGGAACCCACGGCACGGATACGTCCAGACTGCAGGACACGGAGAAGCTTGACCTGCGCTTCCATGGGAAGCTCACCAATTTCGTCAAGGAACAGGGTTCCCCCATCGGCCTTCTCAATCAAGCCGGTCTTGTCCTTGTCGATACCGGTATAGGACCCCTTGAGAGCACCGAACAGTTCACTCTCGACCAGAGACTGGGGAATCGCCCCACAGTTCAGGGTTACCCACGGACCGGAGGCACGTTTACTGGTCTGGTGAACCAGACGTGCGACCAAATCTTTTCCGGTGCCGCTTTCGCCATCGATAAGGATGGTGGAATCGGTCGGAGCGACGGCGGAAAGAGTCCTCAGAACACGCAAGGTTCTGGGATCGTTTCCTGCCACAAAAATGTCGTTACCACCGGACTCATTGAAGACCGGAAGACGAAGAATCGAGGGCTTGTGAGCCGCTCCGGATTCGGTAAGTGGATGACTCATGGGGTCAACTCCTCCCTGACGAGGATCTCGTCCTTGTGTTTTTCAAAAAGGTCGGCAATGCGTGGATCGAACTGAATCCCCTTGCCTGATTGGATCGCCTGCATTGCCACGCTATGTGGTAGTGCAGAGCGGTAAGATCTGTCACTGGTCATGGCGTCAAAGGCATCGACCACTGCAATAATGCGGGCCATGAGAGGGATCTGCTCACCAGACAATCCATGCGGATAACCCTGGCCATCCCACCTCTCGTGATGATGAAGAACTGCTTTAACGCTGGGATTCAGAAATGGAACAGGAGAGATGATTTCCGCTGAAATTTCTGGATGCTTCTGAATCTCTTTGTATTCGTCTTCCGTCAACTTGTCATTTTTGTTCAGAATGTCCTCATGAATGCCGATTTTTCCGACGTCATGAAGCAGAGCTGCATAACCGAGAGCTCTCAATTGACCCCTGTCGAGACCTGCGTACTCTCCCAATTTCAAGGCCATATCCCTGACCCTGACCGAATGGCCATTCAGATATCGGTCCTTGCTTTCAAGGGCAACGAGTAGCGCTTCAACCGTGTCACGCATTCCACGTACTTCGTGGACATTCATCGCACGAAAACGAGCACGCTGCATCGAGGTAATAAAGTCATCGACATCGTAGGGCTTGGTGATGAAATCGGTCGCCCCCGACTGCATCAAATCAACGGCGTTTTGAACAGTTCCGTCACCCGTGGTGACGATGATACTCAGGTCCGGGTCCTCTTCGATGGCATTGCGGACCAGGTCGTCACCTCGCATGCGTGGCATGTCGAGATCTGTGACGAGGATGTCCCAATGGCGTTCGCGAATCGCTTCCAGGGCTTTTTCACCGTCCTCTACGAGAACAGGATCAGGCCAACCGTCCGCTGCGAGAATCGCAGAGACTAATTCTCTTGCACCGGAATCGTCGTCGGCGACGAGAATCTTCAGATCTTCGATTTTCATCGGATTCCCCAGGTCTCACCGGGGAGTTCACCCGCAGCCATGGAATCTTCATGATCCCAACGGTCGATCAGTTTCTCGTGCATTCTCTCAAACTGTTCCTTGAGCCAATGCGCTGAAACAGAGGTGTTGATCTCGCCAACAAGCCTGCTCCCATCGACACTCGCAGCAGATTCGCAATACTCTTTAACTGCCTGAAGAAGCTCTTCCACATTTCCACACCAGTCTCGGGTGAGATAATCGGGAAGAATCTCTGCTTCAAATTTTTCCCAACGCTCCTGGAAATCCTCTTTCAGGGACTGGCTCCAGATCTGATAGCGAGAGATCGGTGAGATGTCCTCACGACGCTGATTCAAAGGAGTCAAGGTGAAGGAACCTGCCAGTACCATCTCAGAAAGGATGACATTCACTGCTTCAGTCGGCTCATTACGAAACCCGAATACGAGTCTTGGAACTTGTCCCTGGGCTTTATTGACGAAGTGCGAGATCTCTCTCCATGTAGTCAATGAGATCTTGTCGGCATTTCCGATGTAGATACTTCCAGATCTACTGAGCAAGGAATGAGACAAGCCGTCTTCCCGAAGCTGCTCAATTCTGAGAGCTGCGCCATCCACGAAGCGAAGGCTCGAACCGGCAATGCAACCGGTCGCATGGATTTTCCTGGCCACCAGTTTTTTTCCGACCCCGTCTTCTCCTATCAAGAGAATGGGTAAACGGGAGTCGCTGACCTCCAGAACGAAGGACCAAAGACTCTGAATCAGCTCGCTGTTTCCCACGATCGGGTCGAATCTATCCGAGGTGGACAATCGACACTCCTGTTCGGCAGAGACTTCCCGACGAACCCCACAACTTGCCGTTGCCCCTTCCGAAAAGGGGAATCCTTTCCGGAAAGTCGGTAAAAGTTCGTCGTCAGGGAAGACTAGCCCGCTGTCAGGAAAATCGTCAAACCGGGCACAGGGACGTACCGGTGGAAACGCCACAGGAGTGTGGCAGAGAGCTCATACTGTCAAACCAGCGAATACTCAGATCTGCGGATCGGCTGCAACCGGAGATCCACCCCGATCGAAGATCGATTTGGCGTCCTTTGAGCGTGGACTGGCCTGTGACTGCTGATCCGCATTGTCATTCATCCACGAATCCGCTTCGTCAATCTTGACGACCACCCGGCGTGAAACTCCCTGCTCTTCCATGGTGACCCCATAGAGTCGCTCCGCTTCCGCCATCGTGACACGGGAGTGGGTGATCACCAGGAACTGGGAGTTTTTCGCAAACTCCTGCAGAACCCGGACGAATCGTCGGGTGTTCTGCTCGTCCAAAGGAGCGTCCACCTCGTCAAGAATACAGAACGGGCTTGGCCTCGTTTTGAAGAGCGAGAAGATGACCGAGATCGCTGTCAGCGCACGCTCTCCACCAGAGAGCAACCGAAGGTTGGAGATACGCTTTCCGGGTGGCTTTGCAATGACCTCGATGCCTGCTTCGAGGGGGTCGATCTCTTCGTCGTCAAGTTTGAGGTCCGCTGTTCCACCGCCAAACATCAAGGAGAAGATCTCCTGGAAATGCTTTCGGACTTCCTCAAAGGAATCCTTGAAGAGGGTTCGGCACTCATTGTCGAGCAATTCAATCGCCTGAATGATTTGATCCCGGGCTTCAGTGAGATCCTCAATCTTGCTGCTGATCTCTGTAAAACGGGATTCTTCCGTTTCCAACTCCTCGACCGCCTGCAAATTGACATTGGTGTTTTTACGAAGGCGATCCTGCAACTGCAGATATTCCTTGCGTAAACGCTCAACCCACTCCGACTCGGCTTCCTCTTCTTCGACGAGTTGCTCACGCCACTCTTCGATGGGGGCTTCAGAGAGATCCATTTCCAGATCTTCACGGATCTTCTCCTGGATACCCTCGATTCGGACTCGGCATTCATTTTCCGCCAAGAGGTCTGCTTCACGTCCCTCACGGATTTGCTCACCTCGATGGCGGCACTCCTTGACGCGTTTCTCTATACGCCCTCGCTGTAATCTCTGCTCGTCAAGACGCTGATCGAGAGCAGTGCGGTCTTCGGTCGCTTTGGAAAGTTCGACGCCGAGACTCTTTTCCTCCCCATCGATGGAGACCAGATCGACAGCCAGTTTTTTGATGAGTTTTTCGTCCTCAAAGATATCGGTGAGGATGCGTTCCCTTTGGGATTTCCTCTGATCCATTTCGTCGGCAAGGCGTCGCTGTTCGCGCCAATCGGAAGAAATTCGTTCCTGTTCGCGGGTTGCTTCCAGTGATCGGCTCTGGATTCCACCTTCAAGCTGAGACAACTTCTCAGCGAGGGGTTCGAGTGCTTCTTCGGAAGATTCCAGATCTTTGACAACGGATTTCCTGCGGTGATCCACCTCTACCAGCTTCGATTGGGCGGCTGATTTGAGCTGCTCCAGCTCAGAAGTCAATTGCTCAGCTTTTTCGATGTCGACCTTCAACGAGGCCCTGCGATCAGAGATCCTCTTCAGCGTCTCACGACAGCGGTGCCTTTCTGAGAGAGCATGCTCCGCCTCGAGCTTTGCCCTGCCCGATTCCTGCTCCAGTCTTTGCAACTCACCCTGACGGGCAAGAATTGATTCTTCAAGAGCATCACCCTGATGCGAGAGTTCCTCAAGGTCGCTGGAGAGAACATCGACACGTTCCTGCAACTGGGTCATTTCCACTTGCCTTGAAACCAGTCCAGTACTGTTGACCGCAGGAATCTTCACCGCACCCCATGGTTCGACCACATGGGCGTCGGAGGTCACAACCCGGTAACCGGGATACTGCTCGCGCAATCGCAGGGCTTCGTCCAAATCGGTGGCGACGATGACCTCATCGAGCAGAGCATCGACGATCGGACGACACAGTTGCTCACAACGCACCCGGCTGGCCAAAGTGACGACACCGGGTTCGAGCTGCACCTCACCCGATCTCCTGCCCGCTTCCAAATTGTCTTCCAGTGAAACGAAATTAGCGGCTTCTCCATCAAGAATGCCGGTGATCGCCCTGATCCGCTGTTCGATGGGAGTGCGTCCCTGGAAAACCACGGTTTCGAGGATTCTGCCGAGGACAGCGTCCACCATTTTTGCGGTATTCGGATCCGCTTCGATCAATCGGGCCAGCAACCCCCGGATATCACCCGCAGCCGGTGCGTCACTGCCGAGCAAATCCCGGGTGCCCTTGGAAAGTCCCTCAAGATTCTCCTCGAGGTCCTTCAAAAGCACCAGACGCCCGTGGGAGGACTCCAACTCGGATCGCACTTCCGTCAGTTTCTTACGAGCCCCACCGAGGATATCTGTGCGCTGGTTGATCTCCATGCGCAGGGATTCGACCCGGATCAGGAGTTCGTGTTCCCTGTTGTGGGAGTCCCGGATCTTCTTCTCGAGTCCTCCGATCTGACCTTCGATCTCGGATTGCTGCTTGCGGTAATCGAGGTCCTCCGTAGACCTGCGCTCACGAATCGCCTCTTGTCCACGCAAGTCCCCCTCATGGGAAGCGATGGAGTTTTTCAGACGCGATTCCTCAAAAACAAGTCTCAGGTCCTGGTCTTTCAAATCGTGGATCTTCTTGTCCAGCTCATCCTGCTGGGCCAATTCCACGGAATGATCAATTTTCAGCTGGTCGATCAGCGTACGCAACTTCCGCAGTTCGACGAGAGATTCACGGATTCGCTGACGCGCGTCGGAGCGGCGCTGACGGTAGTCCTCTTCCACGTGGGAGAGTTCCTCCAGCTGTCGGTCGCGATCTTCATTTCGGCGACGGCTTTGATCCTGCTGCTCACGCATCTGAATCCGGCGAGCCTCGATCCCCTGCAGAGCGACTCGCTTCTCGGTCTCGATCTGGCGGACCTCCTCCAACTCGCGATGGAGACCCTCGATGCCGTTGCGGACACTTTCCACAGAAGCGTCCAACCGTGTTGCCACCTCAGCGATCAACCCCCTCAGGGTATTACGCCAACTGAGCCTGAAGTTGAGCGATTTTTGTTCAAACTCCAGCTGATCCACATCCCATGCGGCGAGAACTGTGCTGACATGCTTGAAGCGATCTCGATCTTCCACGTACCGACGAGCCTTGCCCGCCTGCATCTTCAGGCTGCGGATTCGACGCTCGATCTCTGACAATTGATCGGTAACCCGAGTGAGTTCCCGCTCTGACCGATCGAGCCTGTTGGTCGTTTCCGATCTCTGCTTGCGGAAGCTGGAAATTCCCGCAGCTTCCTCAAAAATCTTGCGTCTTTCCTGAGCATTGGCATTCAGGAATGAATCCACCTGCCCCTGTCCGAGAACCGAATATCCATCTGCGCCGATTCCAGTATTGGAAAAGACGGCGAGGATATCTTTCAGGCGGCAGGATTTGCGATTGATCTCATAATCACTGTTGCCATCACGGGTCAGGATTCGACTGATCTCCACCTCGGGAGTGTCGATGGGAAGGGTCTTTGACTCGTTGTCGAAAACCAACCTGACCTCTGCTCTGGAGAGGGCCGGTCGATGGGTCGTGCCCTTGAAGATGACATCGAGCATCTCACTGCCGCGAAGCCCTTTTGCAGAACGCTCACCCAACACCCAGCGGAAGGCATCCACCACATTTGATTTACCACAACCATTGGGGCCGACCACCGCACTGGTGCCAGGGTCAAAATCAAACTGCACCGGATCCGCAAAGGATTTGAAGCCGGAGAGGTGAATGCTCTTCAAGTACAAAGTCTGACTCCTCGGACTTACAGAGTCCGGTCTCCTGAGGGTTGGAGAATTTGCGGAGGGGCGGCCAACAACTGGAGAAGCTCTCCCAGTCGCTCCCAACCTCCACCACGACGACGGGATATCCTGTCGACCAGTCGTCTCAGATCCCGTCTTCCACGGTCGACTATCATCGACTCCAGAGCGATCACTGGAAGCGATTCCAATTCATGAAAATTACGTTGGATGTATTCCACAGATAACTTGGGGAAATCCTGCTCCCGGGCCCACCACACCGGCTCACCTACAGCACGAAGGTCAAGCCAGTCCTGACGCCACGGGGGGGCGGCTCCCAACTCCAGAATCAGATCAAAACTTCTCATACGCTGTTCGAGAACGAGCACCACTTCCGGGTCCGCCGGCAACTCCCCCGCCACAATCCGCGGTCGAGGGGCTTCCGTACTGCGAAGTTCAGGAGGCGAAGCCGCTCTGAGGGCCCTGGCGATGACCGGTCTCAGTGGAACCGGAATCTCTCTGGGCAGGCGAAGGATCAACTCCTGGGCTCCGGGCTTTCTACTGCAACGGTGGAGAAAATCGGCACACCAATCCTCCTGGGACGGATCTCCGAAGAGATCTCCCGGTCGGGGATCAGCCACCGGCGAAAATTCCCACCTGACGCGGGGGCCCGGGTTCATCCCATCGAGAAAACCGCGGATACGCTCACTCAGTCTCACCCAGCGGATCCAGGCTTCGTCCTGAGGAATCTCGAGCGGGCCCTCGAGGACTCCACCGACAGTTAACTCAGAACTGACCCAATCTAACTCTCCCATCACTGCTTCAGCGATGGCATCCACACGATCCCGTTTTTCAAAGAGACTGCTCAACTCGATGTGACGACGCAAAAACCGAAACGGTTCAGTGGGACGCAAGCCATCGTGAAGAGGCCAATTCTGGGAGAGGAATGATCTGGAGAAGAAGGACTCCAACAGACGCGGATGTTGGAAATCCGTCAGGTGGCGAGTCATTTCTGCAAGCAACAAACCCGGAACCAACTGATCTCCCGAGTAGCAGACCAACTCTTCGAATTGATCGGCCCACTCCTGAAGGCCAGTCTCCTTGCACGCCTCTGCAAGGGGCTCGACAAATTCGTGGCTCTGCCAATCGACCGCTACGATACCGATCTCTTCGATGACATGATCGATCACTCTATCCGCCAGTGAATTCTCGCCGGCAATCGACAGGGAAGACTGCAGAATCTCACCGGGATCGATGACTGTTGCCAGCATCTTGCGCAGTCTCAACTCCAGTTTCTGGCGTTTGACCGAATCAGCTTTGGACATCCGGTTTTCTTTCCTTGCCGACCAGCCTGGTCAATTCATTGAGGAATTCAGTCACGTCTGCAAACTCCTGATAAACCGAGGCAAATCTTACATATGCCACAGAGTCGAGTTTCCGCAGGTGTTCAATGACGACCTCGCCGATGAACTCGGAGGGGACCTCTTGATCAAATTCCTCGCGGAGACGCTTTTCGACCTCGTCGACGATGGATTCCATTCTTTCGACGGAGATACGTCGTTTCTGGCAGGCGGTCATGATGCCATCCAGCACCTTGGCCCGATTGAAGGGTTCCCTGCGCATGTCTTTCTTGACGACCATGCGTGGGGTCTCTTCAATTCGCTCGTAACTGGTAAATCGTTTGTTGCAACCCTGACATTCCCTGCGACGGCGAACGGCCAATCCATCTGAGCTGGACCGGGAGTCGACCACCCTGTCTTTTTCAGATCCGCAACTGGGACAGCGCATCGCTTCTTTTCCTTCATTTTGGGCCGCAGGCAAGAATGGGGGCCGACCCTTTCCCCAAAAAACAGGTCGGCGAAATATCTCCTCATATTTTACTCCACAGATGGGGGTCACTCAACGTGCCCCCAAAAAGGAGATAACCCTACTTGCCGAGACAGAAGCGGGCGAAGATCCGATCGAGAACGTCCTCCGGAGTAGTTTCGCCACTGATCTCGGAGAGTTGATGCAAGGCATCGCGCAAGTCTGCGACGAGCAATTCGGGGCCAGCCAACGATTCATGGCAGCGATCGAGAGCCTCGATACAGGCCTCCAGAAGATGTCTTTGGCGACGGGTAAAACGAAGGGCATCACCCCGGACCTGACCGGGCCTTTCCCTGACCTGAAGGAACAGTTCGCTGGTCAGATCTTCCACCCCAGCGGAGGTGATGGAACTGACCTGCAGGACACCCTCAGGGAGGTCGGAAGTTTCCCCCGTGCAGTCACCATGGGTCCATACCGGAATTACTCTGGGAAGCCAATCCCGGGGAATTCGCTGCCGTTCCTGTCGCCACTCCCCTGCCCCCCGGCGTCCGTCGAAAACCCAGAGGATGCGGTCGTCTCCGCTCAACAGTTCCCGAGCCCTCTCGAGGGCCAGTTGCTCCACCGTACCGCCCGCCTCCCGCTCCCCGGGAAGGTCGAGCAATTCAATCATCTCTCCCCCTGACTTCAGGGCCCCACGGATGACATCGGTGGTGGTTCCCTCCAGATCGGAGGTGATCGCCAACGGCTTGCCGACGAGAGCGTTCAGGAGAGAGGATTTACCCGCATTCGGTTTTCCCCACAGGAGCAGCCTCGGAAGATCCGGCCCCTGAGCGGGCCAATGGCGACGCTGGAGAAGTGCTCCCAAGTCTTCCCGAATCGGTCCCAGCCAACGATTCAGCTCTTCTTCACCGGGAGACTCGACCTCCTGCTCCGAAAAATCGAGTCCCGCTTCCAATTCGGCAATCACGTCGACCAGTCGATCGGAAAGCAGGCGGATCTGACGAGCCAGATCCCCTTCCAAGACTCGTCTGGCGGCACTCAGTGCGGCCTGATCTTCCGCCTCTATTACGGTCAGCACCGATTCAGCACTACTTAGGTCGATCTGGCCATTCATGAAAGCCCGACGCGTGAATTCACCGGGCGTCGCCAATCGGACACCATCGGATTGCACCAGCTTCATGACACCTTCAAGGATGGGGTCGGATCCCGGGAAGTAGACTTCGACCGATTCATTTCCTGTCCAGGATTCCCCCTGTGCCCAGGCGACCGCCACTGCCGGAACAGTGGGGAAGTCCATCTTCCAGGGAAGGTGCACTTCGATGGGCTTGCGAATCGGCAAAGACTCGGGAGGAGAGTGGATCATTCCCAGATACTTGAGGAAGTGGCGGTGAGCCCCTTCCCCATCAATTCTCAGAATCACCGCCGTCGCAGGGGGCGGAGGACTGGCCAATGCCAGAATCACATCCTCGGATCCCACCGCAGCCATCGGTGTCTTCAGGATTTCTTTTTACCGGGGCGTCCCGGGCCAGTGGGTGGAGCCGGTCCGGTGGGAACAGCAACCGGTGTGACTCCGGGAGTAATGCCCGCCGCCGCCAACTCCTTGCGGATCAACTTCTGCTCACCGATTCCCACCAATGCTGAAATGATGAAATAGATCAGCAGGCCAGAAGCAAACGAGTAAAAGATGAAGCCAAAGGCGATCATCATGAAGGTCATCATCTTTTGCTGCGCCTGTACCTGAGGGTCCTCTGATTTCGGCATCATTCGCTGGTTGATCAGGGTGACCACCACGTAGATCAAGGGCAGCAGGTTGAACCAATCTCCCAGCAAGGGCAGGGCAAAAGGCAGCTGGGCAAGCATGTCCGGTTGGGTGAGATCGTCGATCCACAAAAATGCAGTCTGACGTAATTCGATAGCCACCGAGAAGGTGTTGATCAGTGCAATCCAGATCGGCAACTGCAGGAAAATGAAGAGACAACCGCCGAACATCGCTGCAGGATTGACTCCTTCCTGCTTGAACAACTCTTGTGTCTTGCGATGCATCGTCGTCGGATCGTTTTTGAACCGTTCACGAATCTCATCCATCTGGGGTTTGATTCGGGCCATCCCCTGCTGCTGAACCTGCATTTGTCTCTGGTTGCGCTTATTCACCGGGTGGAGAACCGCGCGAATGACAAAGGTCAATGCGATGATAGCCAGTCCCCAGGATCCGAAAATCGAATCGAAAAAGCGTAGCAAGGCGAGGAAGGGACGACACAGCCAGCCGAAGAAACCGTAGTCGATCAGCTGCATCGCATCCCAGTTGGCATTTTGTGAGAGTACTTCAGGATCTTTGGGCCCCAGAAAAACCGCATAACTGTGATCTACAGCGGGGTCGATCAGACGATTGAATCCGACCCTCAAAGGCCAACCCTGCAAACCGTCATCGGCATATTGGTTAAATCGGGCTTCGTCGACTCCGGGCTCCTTGCCTCGAATCACCAGCGAACCGGTTTCCCTCTCTCCGAGTGGACGAATCACCTGTGCGAAGTAGGTACTTTCCAGTCCACCCCATGCGATGTTGCTCTTGCGCAGTTCACCGCCTTCAAGAGCCTCCACCGACTCATGAATCGCTTCCTTGATCGATCCATCCTGATTGCGTTGTGCGGCCACCCATTGGTTGGGATACGCCGTCGCACGACCGGAGGATTCGAAACGGATCCGCTCCGCTCCAAGGATTTCGTAATAGAGTTCATTCGTTGTCGACCAATTGCCGAGGAACTCCACTTTGGAAGTCAATTCATAACCCTCAGCAGGAAGGGTGATGGAATGGGCCACCTGACGTTCCGCATCGATGGATGTCTGAAAGCGAACGCTACCGGCATCCTCAGCAACCACTTCCCAGTTCACCCGGGACAGATCCAACTGCATCGATGGGATTCGCAGGCCCAGTGCACCAGCGGATTTCAAGGCAGGAGAAAGCAGCGAGAGAGATTCCTGGTCCTCGAGGCTTTCCTTGTATTCCGGCAAACGCACTTCCGTCAGCAATGCCCCCTGGCTACTCAAAACCAGATCCAGCATTCCATTGGACAAGGAGACCGTTTTGACCTCTGCTGGAGGTTGAACCGGAGCAGTCAAGGTTGTCGTTGAACCAGTCTCTCCCTGAGCAGCTCCATCCCCCTGTGGCGGAACATTCCCCACCGTCTCCGACCCCTGAAGATCTCCGGCGACCGGATTCGTGATTCCGGAAGGATTTGCGACTGGCTCATTTACACCGGGGCCCTGCTCTGGCGGGGCCATGAACAGTTCCATGTAAAGGATTGAGATGGCAAAACAGACGAGCAACGCCTGAAAGGTTCTTTTATCCATCGGTGATGATTCCTCAGCGGCCTTCGACGAGGCGAAGGGCCAGATTTTCAGGCAAGGGAGTTGCTCGGAAACGCTTTACGGTTTCTTCCACCGGATACTCGACCCGACGAAACTGCACCTTGTTTTCTTCAATGATGACATAACTGCTACGGGGATCCCCATCCCGGGGTTGCCCTACCGAGCCCACATTGATCACCGATTTTCCGGTTCCACAAAGATGGATTCCATCTTCGAGTTGATCGGGGCTGATGAAGCGGGGTCCATCGACAAACACACCGGCAACGTGAGTGTGTCCAACAAATGCTGTATGCGTGGGAAAGCTGTCAAAGATGGATTCCACCTTGGCAGGATCTTCGGTGCAATCCTGAACAAAGAGGTACTCTCTCGTCGGCTCCCGCGGAGTGCCATGAGCCAAAAATACATCCCCTAGGGTGTGGCTGACCTTCATCGAATCGAGGATCTGCCACAAAACTCCGTTTTCCTCACGGGTGTATTCGGGACTCATCAACTGTTGCTTGGTCCACTCGACAGCGGCGCGTGCTCTCGGATTGAATCCGATCGGATCAAAGAGAACAGCCTCCTCATGGTTACCCATCAGGTTGATGCTAAAGTCCTTGCACAAGAGCAAACATTCGCGCGGATCCGGACCGTAACCGATGATGTCACCCAACCCGACGATCCGCTCCACCCCCTGGGCAGAACAATCTTCGAGCACCGCTTTCATTGCGGCTAGATTGGCGTGGACATCACTGATGATTGCCGTCTTCAGTTGCGGCCTCCTGATCCGGGGTTCACATCGGGAAAGGTGTCCTCGACCCTCTTCCCCACAGTTTCAGAACACGAGTGTATTTTGAAACGGATGGGAGATGTTAACCGGATCCGGGCTTGATTCCAGCAAAGGCACGGGATGCCCCCACAACGACAAGACGCCTTGTTCCGCTGTTTATCGGCTGAATTCAGCATTTGACTCACGTCAGCGGGGAAATGCCGTCGTGAAACGGTTCCTCTTCGCTGGAACCGCTCCAGGGTCCCAGCGCCGATTCTCTCAGGGAGCACCAATCCCCTCGTCCACAAATCACATGATCGAGAACAGGAATCCCCAGCCATTGGCCGCATCGGTAAAGCCTGTGGGTGACACGCAAATCCTCCGCGGATGGATCCGGATCTCCGGAAGGGTGATTGTGAGCCAAAATCACTGCTGCCGCCGAGTGAATCACGGCTGGCCTGAAGACTTCTCTGGGATGAACGATGCTGGCGGTCAGGGAACCGATACTGATCACACAGTCGCGAATCAATCGGTGACGGATATCCAGCAGCAATAGACAAAAATGCTCGCGGGCATCTCCCAACCAGCGTCGAGCCAAATGATCGTGGACCTGTCTCGATGACCGGAAAGGCTCCCTGGATTTCCATATCCCCTGCTGACTGCGACGTCCCACTTCATGGGCTGCCAGTATCCGTAACGCCAGAGACGGTCCAACTCCATCGAGGGATTGCAAGATTGAAGGAGTCTCAAGGCGTGCGGAATCAAAGAGGTCAGACAATGACGGGTCACTGCAGAATGAATCCGCTCTGCAAGAAGAGTCTGTTTCAAAGTCGGATCCAATTCCGGATTCAGAGTTGGTCATTCCGGACTGCTGAGCCTCGCAGTGGTTCCCGGATGAATTCTTCCCCTCCAGAGCCTGACGAAGACACGCCTCTGAAAGATTGGACCAATCCCTCACCCCACCTTCTCTCACCCCACCTTCTCTCACACCCCCATCTTTCACTCCCCCATCCCTCACTCCATCGTTCATCGACACCATGCTTCACCTCGCTCCCCGAACAGTCATCTCCGAGGAAACATAAAAAAATGCCCGTGCCCCCGATAACAGGGGCACGGGCATCCTATGGACCGGATCTGGATCGGGATTAGAGTCCGTCCGGTGTGGGATCGGTTCCCGGGCTCGGGAAGGGCTCGGCGGGTGGCGCGCCACCATCGAAGAGCCAACTGGCCAACTGGACCGCATCTCCGATGTGCACCGCTCCGTTATCATCGATATCCGCACTGTCGAGGATGACCGGTGCAGATCCGGACCCCGCAACGTAGGCCGCAATCAAGGCCACGTCCGCAATGTTGACGAGGCCGTCGCAGGTCACATCACCACGGAGGAAAACCCCGTCGTTGAAGTAGTTGAATCCACCCGGGAAGACAGCGATCTCAGTGCCGGCGGCGTCCAGGAATCGCAGATCGACGATACCGGTGGTCGGCGACGCCGGGATTCTGACGGTAGCCATGGTGCCATCCGGAGAGACCTGAACGAGACTCGAAGCCAGATCACCAAAGACAACCTGAAGCCCTTCTGGAATACCGACACCATTTACCAGCATCGTCGTCGGGCTGCAGATCGACCCCTCATTCGGGGTGTAGCTGTCGATGTTAGAAACGTAGTAGTTAAAGGCCTGTGCGAGGGTCACCTGTCCGTACTCGGTCAACACCGTCACGTCTACACTACCCTCTGAGCCTGCTGGAGTATTGACCACCAATGTTCCGGGGTCGATCAAGACCACGTCTGTAGCCGGATTCGGCCCGAAGAAGACATTCGACCCGGAGGTGAACCCGGTTCCATTCAGGATGACCTCGGTTCCTCCGACTGCCGGTCCCGAAATCGGTGAAATCGACAACAGGGTTGGCGGCTCCGGTTGGGAAAGCACCTGGAAATCTGCAGGGAAAAGAACTGGATCTATCGTTGAAGCTACTGAATCGACGAACAGGTTTTCGATCTCAACTCCGTCAGCGTCATAGATACCAAAGTTGATGGTCGTACTGTCTCCCACTTGCGCATCCGCTGCGACGAGGAATCGGAAGTAACCCAACTCTGCCTGGGGATTGGCCGGAATGGCATCAAAAGTGGAAATCACCGATCCATACGCCTTTCCTGCGAGGGGGTCAATTCCGGAGAAGAACAATCCAAAGGTACCGCTGAGATCTTCACCGACCGTACCCACATTGCTCACTTCCAAACAGGTCAGAACAGTGGGGTCGTAGTCGAGCACCACAGAGTATCCAGTCAAAGCCTGGCTCCAGACGCCCCTTGCCCAGACGACAATTTCTTCACCGGGGGTCAAACCGGCACTATCGATGAAGAGGGCATTTCCAGAAACGGTTACTCCCCCATCTTCGAGGGCGGGAGATTGCGTACCAGAAGCAGTTCCCAACGACCCGTCTACAAGATGGAAAAGAACCGGCCCAAGGAGACTAAAGTCCGCCTCAAGATTGCCTGTTACTCTGGCGAGAAGAGAATCGGCACCGACAGGAGCAGTCCCGGAGATCACCTCCACTGTCAGGCGACGAAGCCCGGCAAAGGTGCCCAACGGATTGTCCGTAACCAGGAGATCGGCGGATGCCACTCCCGGAATAGTGACCGCAACATTTTCGAGAACATTGCCGTCGTAATCGATCTGGAAACTCCAACTGTTGGCTGCTGTCAGAAGTTGCCCGAGGATATCGATCTCAAAATCACGACCCACGACCACATCTGTCGGGTCGTAGTAGATCCTCTCAGTGATGTTGACTTCACATTGACCGGAGGGAGCAGAGTAACTGACACCATCGCGGAAGAAGTATCCGACGACACGATACGTCCAGGTACCACCGCCGACAGGATCACTGTAGGAGGTCGCTGTTCCAGCCAGATTGATGAAATCGGTTCCCTGAGGGCCCGTTCGCTCGAGAACCACTTCGTCATAGGAGAAGGTCTCTGGCCCATTGGCCCATGCAAGATCGATGGCTGCTCCCGTGGCCTGGCAACTCAGGTTTGTGGGAGCGGCAAGAGGAACGTTAACTTCTCCCGCTTCGATCAGGGAGCTCAATCCCCCATCGCCGAGGGCCTGAATGGCGTAGTTGACCGGACCCGGTAGCAAATCGGAGACTTCGTACTCGATCTCCAGTCCACCCAATGTGGCAACCTGAACACCACCCTCGAAAACGCGGATCTCGTCGTAGTACTCTTCATTGGTCCAGGTCAACCGCAGGTTGTCATTCCCGATGAGAGTCGCCTGAAGGTCGCTCGGATTTGCAGTTCCTGCTCCACCGGCATCATCCACCAGGCACGTTGCACCTGCAGAGGTGACTCCGCCCTGGACCGCCCGAACCTCGTAGAGGTGGGATTGAAGTCCGGCGTTATCAGCGTAGTTGAGCTGAACTGCAGGGAGTTCGATCAGGAAGCCCCCATCCCGGTAAACCTGCCAGGCGGAGGTTCCCGGAAGCGAGACCCAATTCAACTGGATGGTGTTCAGATTGGTTTGAACCCGCTCACAGTTCAGATTCGTCGTTGGAATGATCACTGCGTTACAGGTTGATTCCGCCGAAGGAACTCCTGCGACAAACCCGGTAACGCTGTAGTTCAGTGAACCCTGTCCTGGACTGGTATCGACATATTGGGTGTTGGTTCCCGACATGGAGGCAAGGAATGCGCCTCCTCGGCGAATCTCGATTCCACCCTGCAGGTCATAGCCCACCGGGTTACTCCAGGTCAGTAGGACTTCTGCCTGACCAGAGGAAGAGGAGATCTCGCACTGCAACGATTCCGGAGCTGCGGTGGCAGAGTTGATGAGAACAACACCCTGTGCGGAAGAAATATCTGCAGAGAGCAAAGCACCGCTACTGGCCAAGGTTCCCTGGTTGGACCAGGTGGTTCCCTGAATACTCAATCCGTCAGCCAGAAGGAACGAAGCCTCCCCCAACTCACTGGGGACCGTTTGCATCTGAACACGGGCAATCGGAACCTCAGTTCCAGCCGGTATGAATCCATTGATCTGTAACGACGCAGCGATCAATCCGTTGGCGGTATCGATACTGGTTACAACATCGACACTTCCAAATGGGAATGTGGCCGAATCGGCGATCATGCCAGTCGCGGTCACCAGAGATTCATCGTAGTCGAGAGCAATGTTGAACCCTGAGAGGTCGTCTTCAAAAGTTGCTGTGATCGGGATTTCAAAGGTATTGGTTCCAGCCGGAAGTGAAAGGCTGGAAGGAACCTGAAACTGAAGAGCACTTTGCTGATCATCGACGACCGCCAAAGATCTCCACACGGCCAGAGAATCAGAACCTCCTCCGGCCTGACGGACCAAGACGTCCGTTCCCAGGTCTCCGTCGGTATCCACGAGCAACAGATTTGCAGTCGAGGCCTCACCGGCGAAATTCAGGGAGACCAATTCTGAGTCAGCCAGATCTGCGGAAAGTCTCCTCAACATCACCAGGGGATCTGCCGCATCCTGGAGAATCAGAATGTCGTCGATCTTGACCGGGTCTCCGTCCACTTCTCCCACAGCAAGGTCGAGAACCGGGCCTGCGGTCAGCAGGGAAACAGCAGCCCAGTTCAACGGCGGTGCTCCAGCGGGATTGAGGTGAACAGAGAGTCCCTCGTTTCCGGGGGTCACCGCGTCAAGCCAACCATCCCCATTGACGTCACCAACCACCACTTTTCCAAAGGGCGCCGGCTCAAGGAAAGAGGACTCGAGGAAAGTTCCGTTTCCAGCACCCCGGAGAAGCAAACCGACTCCCGCTGAAACCAGCAGGTCGAGTCGTCCATCCCGATCGAAATCGGCGATTTCAAGAGATTCGGTGGGTGCGGGCATGGGCAAGACACCGGTCACAGCCAAGGCTCGGCTCAACTCAAAGGTCACCGGGTCGATGACGACGGTACTCTGAATGACTCGCAAACCATCAGACGCAGCACCAATGATGTCGAGGCTCTGGTCTCCATTTAACTCACCCACACGGAGCAGACTGAAAACGAGTCCGCCCATGTCATGGGAAATGTCATCCACGATCAGTTCCTGACCGAGGACCTTGATCACCCGCAACAGTCCGTCTTCGCAGGAGACCACCATTTCGGAGCGACCATCTCCGTCGAGATCCGCCAAAACAGCAGAGACAGGAAGCACCGGCAAGGTGAGTTGAGACTCGAGAGCCCAACTCGCTCCTTCACCGGAGATCCCGGATCGAAGGAGAGAAACGGTGCCGGATGCTGTCATCGTCAACATTTCAAGTCCACTGTACGGAAGCAACTCGCCCAACTCGGCGAAGATCAACCCCTGACTTCCGGAAGCGACCAGCGCTTCACGGGGCCCGAGACCACCGGTGGCGTATCCCAATGCAGCCCTATAACTCGCCACAAAAGGAGAGAGCTTTCGGGGGTCGTCATCACCATTTTGAAGCTGGGAAAGCAGATTGGCGTCGAAAACCACCTCGACCTTTTCACCGGGGTAAAAGGGTGCTTCAGACCCATCGAGAAGAACCTGCATCAGATCGGAGACACCGTTGGTCTGTGTCGGGAAGACGAGCTGCGCTGTTCGCAGACCTGTCTTCTCTCCTCGCAAGGAGACTGCACCGGCCGCACTCGTTACCTGAAATGGCAAATCGAATGAGGCTGTGATCGACGGTCTGCGAGGAACCCCAGACTCACCCGCCTGCGGGGTGATCTGAACAAGAGAGAACTCTCCACTACCGGGTTCAAAGTCACCGGCCCCGGCACCCGCACCCACGGTTGTGAACTGAATGGTGATCGGATCGATGGGGATTTGGACTCCGGTTTTGACGCCATCGGTGACCACCACTGTGACCGTCTCCCCCTGCTGAAATGGGGTTTCCGGTACCAGGGTCAGGATGCGCAAATCTTCATTGAGCGCACCGGCAGCGGGATGGGGTCCAGAGAGACTTCCCGAGATGCTCCAGTTTGCCGGGTCAGTCGCAGAGATCGGGTCCATCGCTGTGGTAAATGCGATCTGGATATCCGTGGTCACCTCGACATTTGAGGCCCCATTCCCCGGGACAGTAAAAGGAACCTCCGGCGGATTGGTGCAACCGGACATGGCGAATACCATGACCAGCACGGCAACCGTGGCGACGAAACCGTTGGCCAGTTTCGTCAATCCCTGTGCGACGGCGGGAAGTGTGTTTTCGGCGATCTTCATGGACGCGCCTCCATCGTCAAATTGTGGAATCTTGGATCGATTCCTCACCATTACATTCAGGCTGGACCTGATTCAAATGTGCTTGCAGAGGTGCATGAACCCTAATTCGGACACAGGTTAAGACACCTCGTCTGCACGGACGATGAGGGTTCCGGAAGGAAAATGGGCAAGACCCGGTGGTTGCGTGATCCCCGAGGCTTATTCCATGTTATCGACCGTGCCCATGGGGTCAATCCCCCACACCTCGACTCCCGATAACGTCTCTTCGATCCGGTAAATGTGCCCGTCACCTGATTCACTCCAAAAAAAACTGCCCGGTGCGACCATGCGTCGCACCGGGCTTTCCCTAGTGTCCTGTATGTTCCTGATTCAAGAATCAGGGGCAGTATGAAGTCGCCTCACACTCGGCGCCTTCAATCGTTCCGCAGTCCGGCCACGGTGCACTCGGAGCGGGACCGCTCAGCAGACGGTAGCTGATCACGAAGATCGCGTCGGCAGCGTCCATGAGTGAATCATCATTGGCGTCACAGGCGACGAGACAGGTTCCGGTCGGGCCTCCCTGGAAGAGGTCGTTCAGGATAAAGATACCGTCGGCAATGTCGACTCTGTCGTCGCCATTGCAGTTACCGCGAATGAAGGGAACGTCAGGCGGAGCGTACTGGGGGAACAGGCTGACACTTCCGTTGGTCAGCTCAGCCTCAATCGATCCACCACCGACGACGACCACGTTGGCCACCGGAGGACTGCCAAGGCTGTCAGTCCAGGTCAAAGCAGTGTCGGTCGGATCCAGCAACCCTGCGAGCGCAGAAGCGACGGAGCTGTAACCGGCACTGAGAACGGTTGTCTCAGTATCAAATGCGAGAGTATTCGCACCTACGAAACTGTAAACCACCCCGATAGTCCAGCCATTGGCCAGAAGACCGACACCCGCGAAGTCCGGATCGAATCCAAGGTCTAAATTCCACTCCACGGAATCGATGGTCAGCAGCGAATCATCGTGCTGAAGGCCCATCGAAAATCCCTGAGTGGCATTGGGGAACCCCGGGTTATCCGGATTTTCGGCGATACTCGGGCTGGCGGTGAAAGAAATTTCACCGGTATTGCCGTCATAGTCGAGGTCGTAATCGCCTGCGCTGTACGCGAACGGAGGAGGACCGGCGACAAGCTCGACGGCTCCACCTGCAGTGTCAGGTGAAATGGAAGCACCACCGACAACGACGATCGTCTCAACGGTCGGGCTACCCAAAGTGTTGCAGAAGTCGACGTTGGTCGAGGTGCCAGGAGCACCGATCAGGTCGTAGGAAGCAACGTTGAGCTCCGCTCCGGTGGTTCCGGCGGCGAGGTTGGCACAACCGGTGAAGCAGATCACAACACCGACGGTGAATCCCTCAGAGGCCTCCACGTTGACCTGATTGAAGTCCGGCGGAGATCCGTTCTTGACGACCTCGGTGGTCGATCCGTCGACCACTGCAGTCAGGGACAGCGCAGAACCATCGTGGCAGGCACCATAGGACCAGCCCTGAATGTCGTCGCCGTTGTTGTCGAGCGACACTTGAAGATCAAGAGAAGCACCGGGAGCGCCCGAGCCACTGGAGATCGACATTTGGTAGCTCTGCCCGAGTGCCGGGACGCTCAGCAGGAGCGCGCAGGCAAAGGGAAGAAGAAACTTAAAGGATTTCATTTTTTTACTCTGCTTTCTGAAAAGCTAACTTCGATTTCTGGGTTCTTGAAACAACCTATTTAGTTACACGCAGCCGGAAGAGCACAATCGAGGGCGTCTTCAGACGGGTCTTCACCCGCACTGTATGGCCCCGGATCCGGCGTCGGGTTTCCGAAACTGAAAAGGAAGTTCAGCAGGTAAACAGAGTCTGCAAGGTTGATGATTCCATCGTCGTTGGAGTCACAGGCGTCGAGGCAAAGAGCGTCGTAACCCTGGAACTCAGTGGCGATAACTGTTGCAGCGTCAGCAAGGTCGACAAGGGTGTCGGTGTTGCAGTCACCACGAAGGAATGCGGGAACCGGAATGATCTCGTAATCTGCGCCAACCAGAGTGAAGTTCTGAATCGACTGATACTCGATCACAGCCATGTTGTTGATCTCAACCATGCCGTTACCGTCAACTCCATCACAGAAATCGATGCTGAAGGTATCACCACAAATGGCTCCACCGTCAACTTCAGCGTCGACACATGCAATCAACAAAGGCTCCGTGGTGGTCGGCAACTGCTGATTCTCGAAGGGCGGCAGGGCGTCCATGAGAATACCGGCAACCAACTCACGGCCGTCGCCGTCATTGTCGTCATTGTCGATCTGGTAGTGAACAAACTCGGCACCCAGTTCGTCGGCGATGGATCCCTCGATACTGAAGGTTCCGTCGACAAGCAGAAGATCGTCGTAACAGACGGCCAGCTGCACACCCTGAAGATTGTCATCTTCGTCACTGTAGAAGAAGCAGAACTCGATCTCTTGACCAGGGAATCCACTTCCACCATTGGTACCTGTCTCCGGGAAGTCACGCTGCCCGATGTAGAAGGCTGTGTTGTTAACCGGCGGAGGAGGAGTCGGATTGATGGTCATGGTGCCATCCTCAAGCGAAGGGCTCAGGGAGATACCGGCGACCACGATCACGTTGTCCAGAGTCGGGCTACCCAGAAGGCCGTCAACGAAGGTCAGGGCAGTCTGCTCTGCAGGAGCCGGCTCTTCGAGATCGATCTGGGAAGCGTACACGTAAGAAGCAATGTGGTTGTCATTGCCAGCGGCAATGGTCTGTCCTTCGAACGGGGTCTCGAAATCGAGAACCACACCGAGGGTACCACCGTTGGAGTAAATCTCCTCAACCACCAACTCAGCGCCGGCGGACTGGGCAGCACTGCCCAGATTAATGTCGACCAGGCTCAAAAGAGCGGGGTCATGGGTGATGGAAAGAACAAAACCCTGGGCATCTCCACTGGAGTTGGAGAGAAGCACACGGGCAGGTCCACTTCCATCAGCCTCAATGCTGCTGTCTTCAATCCTCATGCTGTCAGGCGGAGGAGGAAGCAGGGTCAGGAGACCGTCGTTGAGCTCCAGACCGGTGGAAGCGTCCACACTCTGACCACCCTGAACGATCAGGTTGGAAAGAGGAGGATTGTTCAACACACCGTCGGAGAACGCGATGGCGGAATCCGTGGCTGCGCCCACGAGGGCAAGGGGGGTCATGGTGAACTCCGCAATCTCAAGCCCGGCACCGGCAGGAATCTCCTGGCCGTCGAAGGGAGCAGTGGCATCCACAACCACACCGAGGGTGAATCCACCACTCAGGGTTTCGGGGACGACCAACTCTGCATTCGCGGAAAGAGTGGCAGATCCGGCATCAACGTCACTGACGGACAGCAAGCTGTCGTCATAGGTGATCGCAAGGACGAATCCCTGAACAGCCGAGTCTGCATCCATGAGGACCGACAAGGTTTCAGGTGCCAAACCCGCTGTTTCACCACTGGTAATGGTGAGAGCGTTTTGGGCAAACGATTGGGAACCAATTACGGTGAATAACACCGCAAACAATGCGCTGTAGAGGCGCGAGAGACTGCGTTTCATCACTACTCTCCTCGTCTCGAAGGGACACTTCGGAGGTTCTTTGAGGATCTAGGAGCTATCCGACTCTTCGACCCGCGCGGAATGACTCCGAACAGGGGGGGAAATTACAAAGTTGAAACAATCCGGAAACAGGCAGGCCTGGAACTCGGGGGAGACCAGGTCACATGATCCCGGGGGACGATTGACTGAATGTCGTGCGAGAAGAGGAATGTGCAGGAAGGGATGCTCCTGCGGTTTGGAATCCGAAGACTCCTGTGCTGGTGCTTCAAAGTTACAGATCGTTACCGAAACTGTCTACGGCGATTCTGTGACTGCACCTGAAAGTGGAATCAACACTTCCACTCCATGGCATGCAAAGGTCGCAATCTATCCCCCACTCTCGGCAGCGATTGCCGAATCCCGGAATCGGTTGCCGATTTCAACTGGCGATAAAAACCTCAACGGGGAATCGTCACCCCAAAAGAGAACCTGGGCCCACTTTGAAGTACGAATTTTCACCGGGATATTTTTCCGGAATGGAATTGTTCAAAACAAAAAAACAGGCCCGGAACCCTGGGGATTCCGAGCCTGTTTTGATCATATGGTTCGATTCGGCCACTCAAGAGGCCTCACCGCGTGATCAGGGGCAGTAAGAGGTTGCTTCACAATCAGCTCCTCCAACCGCTCCACAATCCGGGAACGGAGCAGAGGGCATCGGTCCGTCAAGAAGGCGGTAGCTGATGATGAAGACAGCATCTCCTGCATCGTACTTGGCATCTTCATTGGCATCACAAGCAGCAACACATGTACCGGAAGGCCCTTGAAGGAAGAGCTCGTTCAGAATCCAGATACCGTCTGCGATGTTGACCTTGTTGTCACCATTACAGTTACCGCGAATGAACGGAATGTCGAACACGGGCTGCAAGGTGATGGTTCCGTCGATGAGAGCCGGCTCAATGGAGGAACCGTTGACGACGACAACGTTGTCGACGGGAGGGCTTCCCAGAGTGCTGGTCCATGCAAGGGAAGTATCGATGGAATCGGTTCCGGTGAGCGCTCCGGCAACGGTGGAGTAATCCACGGAAACCACGTCCAGCTCGGAATCGAAGGCGAGGGTGTTTCCACCGGTGAAGCTGTATACGACACCAATCGTCCAGCCGTCGGCAAAAATTCCACCCTCGGCAAAATCGGCGTCGAAAGGCAGCGTTGCGGTCACTGTGGTCGGCTCCAAGACGGCACTGTCGTTAGCGACTCCCATGGAGAAACCCTGACTGGGGTTGGGGAAAGCCGCACCAAGTGCACTGTTGTCCACCTCAGCGATGCTGAAGGTGGAAGTGAAAGAAGCGGATCCGGTGTTGCCATCGTAGTTCACAGACTGACTCGGAGCATTGAAGTTGAACTCGGGGCCAGGAATCGAGAAGGGCTCTAGAGTAATGGTGCCATCCTCAAGTGTCGGAGCGATGGAGCCTCCACCCACCACGATCACATTTTCCACCGGCGGCGTTCCAAGGTCATTGCTCCATGTAAGGTTGGTCAACACGTTGTCGGTCGACCCGATCAAGCCTCCGGCAACAGTGTCGTAATCGACACTGACAACGTCGACCGGAGCGTCAAATGCCAGAGTATTGGCACCGGTAAAGCTGTAGACGACCCCAAGGGTCCAGCCATTTGCAAGAAGATTCGACTCTGCGAAATCAGCAGAGAAGGGCAGTGATACATTGACCGCCAATGCCGTCAGAAGGGAGTCATCATTTGAAAGACCCATGGAGAAGCCCTGAGTTGGATTCGGGAACGGAGCCCCCTGAGCAGAGTTATCGACCTCGGAAACGGAGATGGCTGCGGTAAAGGAGCCAATTCCAGTGTTTCCGTCAAAGGTCACAGAATCACTTGGGGCAGAGTAAACGTACTCCGGACCGGGAACTCCCACCACTTCGATGGCTCCGGAGTTCTGGGT
>CAJXMG010000022.1 GCA_913056395.1 uncultured bacterium
GTCGGGTTGTCGAGCATGCAGCGAATTTGAATCGAGGACCCGCTCGGAGCGGTCTCAGAGGTGTCAAAATACATGGAGTAGTCTTGGGACCAAGCGATAGAGGCTGGTGCCATAAAGGCGATCAGAGCCAGCGAAATGATCCAGCGTGAAACATTTACCATGAAATCTCCTGCTATCTTCTCGGGCGGGTTGGAAGGCCGGTAAAGAATTGCCGACCCTGAATGGGTCGAGCGTTTTGGTCTTCAACTCGCAATCTGTCGAATTTGGGACGGAAGACCTCCAAAAACCCGAATAAAGGATCTTGGGGTCCATCCCCCCTATTGTAGCACCTGAAGCCCCCCAGAGGGACCCCCCAAAGCAGTTTCGTATGCATGGATCAAACCTCGTCCAGATTCTCGACAAACTTTCCGGGGGTGTTCAGGAGTGGAACTGTTCAGCACAGAGAAAGACGGGATATCAGGATTCTGAGCGGGCACGGCGATTGCCAATCCTTCCATGGGGAACCATTCCGGTGCCCTCCCTGAAAGGCAGCCATGAGTTCGGAAATGCCCCAGAACAGCCATAAGAAGCAGAAATCGCGAGTCCATGACGTCGAAGATCTGCGTAACAGGGGAATTCGCAAGGTCCGTGTGGTGGGTGAAAGTCAACTTCAGGAAATGGCTCGAGAGGCGGCTGCCAAAGCGGTTCTTGAGCTGGCGGCAAGCCTGAATCTTTCGGATGAGGCTCGAAAATCTCTCGTGGCTAAGGCTCGAGCGTCAATCCTAAATGGAAGTCCGGGACCCTCTCCCCAAGTGATCGAAAACCCGGTCGTCAAACCGGACGTACGAGTTGTCGATCCCCCCACGGAACGCCCCCCCGCGGTATCCCAGATACGAATTCAGGACCAGGAAGTACTCCAGGAGTTGTCAAAGTTGATCGCCCGCGATTGGAGAACTGAATTGGCGACAGTTCAGGACTCTCATAGGGCGCAAGTCGAGAGGCTAGAAATGCGAATAGAGGAACTGACAAAAGCCCTTCGGGTGACCGATCAGGTCTTGACCCGGGACCGAACACAGGAAGGCCCAGGCGGATCTGCTCAAAGTCCGTTTGACCACAAGAAAGAAGAACTACTCGATCAGTTGTTCCAGGCCAACGTCGCCTTGAGGGAGATTTCCTCAGGAGAGATGGGTGGACAGCAGTCAGAAGGTGAAGGAAGGCAGTCATGAATATGGATCTCAACAAAAACACCCAATCAGAAAGTGATATTCAGGCTGCGAACCTGAATGCCAGCACTGTAGCGGTCAAAGTCGGGATCGACCTCGGGACCAGCCGCAGTGCAGTTTGTTCTTCAAAGGGAGAACGTTTGGTCATGGCGAGTGTGGTCGGTTGGCCGAAAGACGCTATTTCTGCCAAAGTTTTTGGTCGCAAAGTGCTCGTCGGCGATGCCGTTCTCGAGAATCGACTGGCCCTGAAAACCTGTTTTCCATTGAAAGATGGAAATCTCGCCTTCACCCAGACCAATGGTGACGATCAGGAGACTTTCCGCAAAGCGGGCCTGCACTTGTTCACCGCCCTGCGTCAGGCAGCGAATCCCGGTCCTAATCAGCCGGTTCATGCGGTCATCGGTGCTCCTGCTGAAGCGACTCGAGAAAACAAGCAGGCTATTATCGACCTTGCAAATGAAGCCGGTATTGACGGCGTCATGGTTGTATCAGAGCCCTTTGCCGTTGCTTATGCACTCGATGCATTAGAGGACGCCATGGTGGTCGACATCGGTGCTGGAACCATCGATCTGTGTCGTATGGCCGGAAGTTTACCTGGCGTTGAAGATCAGGTGACGGTTTTCCATGCCGGGAATCATGTGGACGCCCGTATCTGCGAACTGCTACGTGAGCAGAGACCGGAAGTACAGTTCACCCCTAACATGATCAAACAGGCCAAGGAGAGATTCAGCAGCGTGGTCGACACTCACAAGCGTGCACTGGTTCAATTCCCGATCGATGGCCGCCCCACTGAAGTGGACATCACCGATCAGATTTCTGCTGCAGTTGGTGAGCTGGTGCCCCATATCACGGAAGGCATCCAGAAGTTGGTCTCGACATTCGACCCCGAATTCCAGCACAGGATTCGCAACCGGGTCATCGTCAGCGGCGGCGGATCTCAGGTGTACGGCCTCCAAGAGGCGCTTGAAAAAGGTCTTGAGGAGTTGGGTGGCGGTCACGTTGTGATCGTCGACGACGCCGTCTATGCCGGAGCTCAGGGTGCGCTGAAACTGGCACAAGAAATGCCCGAAGAGTACTGGCAACAGTTGAGTAAAAACTCCTGAACGAGAAATGAAATCCCCACTCGGCGCCGAGAGTTCCATGCAGGTGGAGCACTCGGCGTCTATCTTTTCAGGGATCAGCTGACGGGTGGAGCCCCGGTGGAATGCCGTCGCAAATCTTCCGAGAGTCTTCCGAGGGTTCTGGCGGCCTTTTCGATCTGTTCCGCTGTGGTGTGGGGTCCCATGCTGATTCGAATAGAACCCCTTATCTGGTTTTCAGGAATCACCATCGCTTTCAGGACATGGCTGGGCTCCCGGGCACCGGATGAGCAAGCTGAACCACTCGAAGCCGAAATCCCTTCCATATCAAGGCGGACGAGTAGGGTTTCCGCGTGGACACCTTCAAAGGAAAGGTTGATGCAGCCGGGCCAATCGTGCTGATCCTGAGCAACTGCGTTGTGTGAACTGACTGACGTTAGCGTTTCAAGGAAAAGGCTGCGGAGTTCCTCAAGCTGGCTTCGATTCCAGGCGGGTTTCTCGAAGCAAGTCTCTGCGAGTATTCCCATCCCGTGAATGGCCAGCAGGTTCTCTGTTCCCGGGCGAATCTTCTTCTCTTGCGGCCCACCATGGATGAACGGTTGTTGCAGAAACCCTTTTCGAATCCAGAGAGCCCCCACCCCTGAAGGACCACCGGCTTTATGGGCTGTGATGGTCGCAGCGTCCAGAGGGGAATCCTTGAGATTGAAGACAGTTCTGAAAAAGCCCTGTGCACCATCGGTATGGAAGCGGCCTCCTTTTCGATGCACTCTCTCTGCAATAGAGTCGAGATCCTGGGCGATACCTGTTTCATTATTGAACCAGTGAACGCTGACCAATCCTTCCTCGGGCACCTGATCAAGGTCCACGCGCCCTGAAGCGGACACGGGAATGATGTTTCCGGGTCTTCCAGATCCATGGAGCTGTTTGACCGGTTCCAGAATCGAAGGGTGCTCGGTGGCACTGGCAGATACGGATGGGTGATCTGTCACCAATCCGCAAATCGCCAGATTGTTGCTCTCTGTCCCTCCACTCGTGAAATAGATTTCTGCTGGCTCCACTGAGAGTGCCGCGGCGACCCGATCACGTGCGTCTTCCAGTATTCTGCGGGCACCTCGCCCATCCTGATGCAAACTGGAAGGGTTGCCGGCTGTCCCGCCCTCCAGGAGTTCTGTCATACCGCGAGCGACTTCGGGAAGAAGAGGTGATGTGGCGTTGTGATCCAGGTAAATGCGGTTCAAGAATCGCTCCCACCCAGATCGATTCCGCGGGGGCTGAGGAGGTCCACTTGCCATTGCGAGGCAGTCCCTGGAACCAGTTTCAGGGAGTATTCGATGTATTGGTCTTCCGTATCGAGAATCAAGGTCACCCACCAATTCTGTGTTGAGCCGGAGACCGTTTCAGGCCGTGTATCGACATCTGATTGGACTATCAGATCACGCAGACCAAGGTTATTCAGTTCGGGGACGTCGACAAATCGGATGAGGGCTTTGAACTGCAGTGGTGTGACGGAATTTCTGGATTCGGTCGTGAGGGTTTCGTATGCGAGGTCCAGCTCCCCTGCATCGACGCAATAGCGAAAGTAGCGCACGGTTTCTACGGGGGTAGACCGATTGAAGTGGTCCTCCACACGGGGGATCTGTTGACAGCCGCTCGATAAAAACAGGATTGTCGTAATCAAAGCCGCTGTAAAAAAGGCCCTGCAATCTGCCATATCAATCCTCCGTTCCTGAATCCAGTCCCGGGAAATCGGGCATGGGGTCATCATCTCCGGAATCGACAATATCGGCAACGTCGATTTCAGGAACGTTATCCACGACTTCTTGAGTCGCAAAGAGCGGAAAGCCGAGCCTTGCAGAAAGAACCATGGCGTCGCTGGGACGGCAGTCGATATGAGCCTCTTGTAAAATCCCGTCTGATCCTTTTCGCTCAAGGACAAGCATTCCGAAAAAGTTCCCCTGCATGACTTGTGTGACGACGGCTTTCCGAACGTGGATATCGAATCCAAGCATGATGGAGCTCATCAGTTGATGTGTCATCGGTCGGGGAGACTCTTGATTCTGCATCGCTTCTTCGAGTGCGATGGCTTCCGGATGGCCAATACAGATGACGAACTTTTTGCTTTCACTGAGGATCTGGACGATGGCTCCCATTTCCGGAGACTGGGGAAAGCAGCGTGGGCCAATCTGGATCGGAATCAATTCATCAGTCATGTATACAGCTTTCCCGGTTCGTGAGTCGCCAGGCCGGAACCGTGATCCTCAAGGCAATCCCTGAGAAGCGGAAGAAGGTGTTTGTGACTCGGAGAGGTCGCCACATATTCGCCCTTGCCACCATTCAGGACCGGGCAGATTTGCCCCCCTGCTTCGCTGATCAACAGCAAGCCAGCAGCGATATCCCATTCATGGGTTTTGTACCAGGCCCCAGCGTCCATTCTGCCCATGGCAATCCAGGCCATTTCGAGTGCGATGGAACCCAGGGTTCGCTGCTTGATATTCGCGGGAAGAAAATGGCGCCACCGGGGACGTTTTTTTCTCCAGCGTGGTGTGAGGTGGATCATCGGTGATCGATCGGCGGATTTTCTGAAGGGAATCAGCCCACCACTGGTGATACCGTTTCCAGCAACCGCCTCGATCCACTCCCCTCGCACCGGGTCTGAAATCCAGCCCAATACGGTTTGGCCACCTGTTCGATACGCCAGTGAAACGGCAAAAACAGGGATTCCGCGACTGTGGTTGGTTGAGCCGTCGAGAGGGTCGATGATCCAACCTTCTTCACGGGTTCGCGGATCAGCCCCCAATTCTTCTCCGGTAATAGGGTCACCGGGAAACCTTTCTGCGGTCAATTCGCGGAAGAGGGTCTCTGCATCAATGTCGGCTTCTTCCCCCTGAAGAAACCGCTCTTTGACGAAGCGGCTTAATTGGCCGAGGACCTGCCGACCGTAACTGCGCCTTTGAGCGATGGGATTCATCAGTGCTGCTCCGTGTCGAAACCGGGACTTCGGCTTAGCGCTTCGATTCCCGGCAACAATTTACCCTCAAGGAACTCCAGGGCCGCACCGCCACCGGTTGAGACGTGATGGAATCGGTCAGCGAGCCCCATCTGTCTGACAGCAGCAGCACTGTCTCCTCCGCCGACGACGACCTTGCAGTTTTGCGTCGCAAGAAAGCGTGCGATCTCCCGGGTACCGGAGGAAAATTCCGGCGTTTCAAAAACGCCCGCGGGGCCATTCCAGAAAATGGTTTTGGCTGAGGACAGTTTTTGACAGATGGCCTCGACGGATCTGGGGCCGATGTCAAAGAGACTGAGGTGTTCCGGGACGGGATTATCAGAGTCGCATGTCAGGGTTTCGGTGGGGTAAAATGGCTCGTCCCCTGCGATGAAGTCATTCGGGAGGACAACTTCTACATTCCCGCTTAATAGCTCTGTGACACTGCTCAAGCATTCCGGCTCCACTCTTGAGTCCCCGACATTGAAGCCGTTTCCATGAAGCAGGGTGTTGGCAAGTCCGCCTGTACAAACCACCCCATCCAGAAGCGGCACCAAATTTTCGAGGACTCCCAACTTATCACTGACCTTTGCCCCGCCAGAGATGATCCAAAATGGGCGTTCTGCCCGATCCCGAACCTCTTCGAGTGCAGCGACCTCCTTTTCGATGAGGTATCCGCAGAAAGAAGGTTTGAAGCGGGTGATGGCAGAGACGGAAGCATGAGCCCGGTGGCAACAACCAAAAGCGTCATTGACGTAGTACTGGCTTCCAGCGATCAACAATTGGGCGAATTCAGCATCGTCACTTTTTTCACGTGGATCGTAACGAAGGTTTTCGAGGAGAAGGATGCTGCCCGGATTCTGATTTGACAAGGATTGCTGGTAGTCACTTCCGGGAGGGAATTCGCTGACATGGGTGACCGGAACGGAAAGTTGATCCTCAAGGTAAGCGACGAGGTGGCGGGTGCTGAGATCCGGGTCAATGCCTTTTGGGCGGCCCAAATGGGTAGCCAGGGTGATGACTGCACCCGCCTGTATGAGGTCATTGAGAGTAGGAAGTATCGCTTCCAGACGATTGGTGTCCTGAATGATTACATTTTTCAGCGGGACATTCAGGTCACCTCTGAGGAAGACCCGGTCTCCAGGCTCTAATCTTTTCAAGAGGTCGGTCAAGGTTGGCAGCACGGGATCACTCCCCCTTCGTTGTCATGAGTTCACACTCTAACAAAGGGCGGGGAGGGACGAAATGTCGCTTGCAAGACTGGGGCTCAGTGTCGATCTCTCTTCCTAAAGAAGGGGGACGGAACATCAGGAGTTATTGGGGAAATTGTGTTTTTGTGGCGTCTGCACCAGTTGACGAATGCGACGGCGGAATCCGTACCGGGTGAAGAGAAAGAGCGGGAACCGGACAGTTTGCCACAAACTGTACCCCAGGCTTCTGAGGATCTGTTTGTACACGGTGGATCGAGCTCTGGCACTGGCTTTGGGTAACGGAGTGAGGGTGGGTTCAGGGCTCATCCTATTCCTCGGGTGCCTTCAGGGGTTTCGCTCCATTTCGTTTGAGCCATGACCAACGTGAGACCCGGGAGGCTACCGCTTCCAGAGTCTTGTAGTAGGTGTAACGCAGAGCGACTTCCTTTGAGCGCTTGGTGCTTGCTGAGAATGGCATTTTCACCTTGGCGCTATGAAGCTTCTTCATTTTGCCGTCGGGCTGCTTTTCGAGCAGGTCGATCTGGGCTTCACCTTGAAAAATATTGGCGATCGGCGCCCCGTAGAAATCCTGCTGGCGAACAAAATAGACCCGCATTTTGACTTTGAGAATGTGCTCTGCCTTAGTCAGATCCCCCTCGGTGAACCGCACGTTTCCACCCATACGGTTAAGTTGGAATTTGAGCCCTGAAGATTCAACCTTTTTGCGTCCGGTTTTTTCATCCGCCTGAAGGACGATGACCTTGGCATTTCCGCTGACAGGAGGGAGATCCGGGGTGACGCCAGTGCCTGGTCTGTCCCATTCAGGCAAAGGTAACTCGTCGGGGATTCGCGGGAGTTCTTCCGCAGGAGTGCTGTCGAGTTCCTTTTGTCGAGCCAGTGCTTCAGGGCTTCCAGCCAAATACCAGTCTCCGCCGATCCAGACATATCCCAACGCCTTGCGGCCATCAAAGTTGTCGGGTGACAGGCGAATGACGATTTTCCAGTGAAGGGAGGCCTGTGTCTTGAGACCCTTGTTTGTGCACCACTTTGCAAGATCGATTTGGCCCTGAAGATCATCGTCTTTAACGGAATCGGCTCTTTTGCGGTATTCGTCGAGAGGGGTAGCAGATTTTTTGACGGATGCGATTTCAGAGCGATCGATGGTTACAATCGAACCATCCAGCTTGCGAATGCTGACAAGATCTCCTATTTCACGGACGATGTTCCCCTCGACCTTCTTGCCATCGCGAAGTTCGAAGACGTCTCCATGAACAGGAAGAGCGGTCAGCCCCAACGCTGCCAGTAAAAGTGTCAACAGGAGGGGTTTTTCAGTGAAGCGGTCAAATGCGAGGGCACTCAAGATCCTGTATCCTCTCTCGGGAGGGTTCTCCTCTCCGTCTGCACAAAGGTAACCCCAATCACACGTCAGGGTTATCGAGGAAACGTGGAATTTGAGCCTTTTTGTTCCGAATTTCAGGACAGGAGCAGCATTGCCGACAGTTTTTCGCATTCTCTGCCTTCTGATGGTTTTGCCCCTGTGGGGTTGTGATACAGCGGGACCGTCGGTTTCTCGGGCTTCTGAACCCTGGTTCGTCGATCGAACCGAGTCGTCGGAGCTGGACTTTTTGCACGACAATGGCATGAGCGGAGAACGCTACTTTTGCGAGATCGTGGGGCCTGGTGTGGCGGTTTTCGATATCGACAACGACGGCGACATGGATCTGGCCGTCAATCAGGGGCATCTGTTGGTAAAGGATTCCACGCTCCCCCCCGCTCGCAGTCTTCCTTACCCTGAAAACCGCCCCTCTGGATTACGTATTTTTCGCAATGAAGGTGTTCAAAACGGACATCCCGTCTTTTCTGACATGACGGAGGAGACCGGCATCGATTCCTCTGTCTATGGGATGGGGTTGGCCGTTTCCGATTTCAATCGCGATGGCAAGCCAGACCTTCTGGTGACCGGATTTGGAGTCGACGAATTCTGGGTTTCCGGTCCGGAGGGTCAGTATCAGAATCTCGCTGAAGATCTCGGCCTTGACGATAGTCGTTGGACGACCAGTGCGGCATTCGTCGATATTGACCGTGATGGTGACGAAGACCTGTACGTCTGCTCTTACGTCGATTTCCGTTTGGAGAATCACAAACCCTGTTTTGGGCCAACCAGCCTCATCGATTACTGCGGCCCCAGTTCCTATCCATCATTGACGGATCGGTTCTACCTGAATGATGGGGCAGGAAGTTTCAGTGATTGGACAGAGGAAAGCGGGATCGGTGCTCACCAGGGCGCGGGTCTCGGTGTTGCCAGTAGCGATCTGGATGGAAATGGGCTTCTCGATTTTTATGTAGCCAATGACGGCGAGGTCAATCGCCTATGGTTGCAAATGGAGCCTCTCGTCTTCAGGGATTCCGCACTTCTCAACGGTTGTGCTCTCAACCGTGAAGGCCAGGCGGAAGCTTCGATGGGTGCAGAAATCGCTGATTACGACGGAGATGGTGACGATGACGTTTTCCTGACTCATCTGGACGGCGAAACCAACACACTCTATCGAAATCTGGGACAGGGTGTTTTCGACGACGTGAGCGCCGAATCAGGTTTGGGGATTCCCAGCCGAAGGTGGACCGGCTTCGGTACTGTCTGGGGCGATTTTGACAATGACGGTTGGCCCGATCTGTACGTGACCAATGGAGCCGTCAAAATGCCGGTGGAAAAAATTGCGGCAGGAGAGATACACCCCCTGGGTCAACCGGATCAGCTTTATCGAAATCTTGCGGGACAAAAATTTGAACTGTTTTCACCGCTCGAAGAACCCGCTTTTACAAGGGAGACCGTTGGCAGAGGAGCGGCATGGGCGGATTTGGATAATGATGGAGATCGTGACCTCGTCGTCACCTCCAACGGAGAACCGGCACGCTTGTTGATGAACACCCGGGGCCAAGCCAATTCGTGGATCGGAATCAAACCTCTGGACTCCGCTGGTCGACCCCTTTCGGGAGTAAAGGTGGAGGCTCATTCAAATGGGAAATCCGAAACCCGATCAGGTTGGAGCAGAAGGAGTGGTTCTTACCTCAGTTGCCATGATCCAAGAGTGCTCATAGGATTGGGCGATTCAACAGGGCCGGTAAACATTACGGTGACCTGGCCCGATCTGTCTCAAACAAAACTCCCGGGAATGGAAGTACGTCAATACCATGAAGTTCGCAAACAAGGTGGGTAATTTCCACCCTACCTCGGCTCTCTGGTTGTGGTGTTTGTATGCTCTGTTGACGGGGTGTGTCAGTGAAAAAGCCGGGCAGCCTGTGTGGACAGAACTTCCCCTCTCCTCCTTTGAAAAAAGTGTGAGTGAGCACCTCAGTGAAGCGATCCTTCTTCGATCTGAATCTTCCCAAGCCTCGTCATCGCCAGAGGGGGTCGCCGGAATTCTGGATGCAGCCAGAATTTTCCATGCTTATGGTCTGCATCTGCATGCTGCAGAGACCTATCGGCATGCCTTCTCATTGGCAGATCCTGAACATCAATCGGCGTATCTGCTGGCGGTATGCCTGAGGGATCTGGGGCGGCCTGAAGAAGCGAAGGCAACCCTGGAGCCGTGGTTGCTGGCCGACCCCGATCACGTCAATACTCGTTTGATGCTGGCCCAGATCGACTATGAAGCTGCCCGTTTGTCTTCCTGTGTGGATCATTTGTTGCATGTTCTCTCCCTTAATCCTGATTCGGTCCCGGCTCTGGGAATTTTGGGTCAGGTGCGTCTTCAGGAAGGGAACCACGTCGAGGCGATCGAAGTACTCAAGAAGGCTTTGAGCCTCTCTCCGGGAGCCTCCGCATTGCGTTATCCATTGGGATTGGCATATCGAGCAGCTGGTGAAATGGAGCTGGCTCAGGAGCAAATGGCGCTCAGGGGCATTGCGATCCCTCGAGCGAGGGACCCTTGGCTGGCACAGGTTTTGGCGCTGCGCCGTGGAGGAAGAGTTCATCTGAATGAAGGGACTCTTTACTTCTCAGAAGGGCTCTATTCCAGAGCGGAGGAATCGTTCCTGAAAGCTCTCGATCAAGACCCTGAATCTCCCACTGTCCATTTGAACCTGGGGTCGACCAGGGTCAAATTGGGGAGACTCCACCAAGCAAGAATCGACCTTCTTGAAGCGATCCGACTGGACCCGGATCTTGCGCTGGCCTGGTTTGATCTGGGCGTGATTGAAGCCCAGGAGGGAGCGGATGCTGAAGCAGTGCTCTGTTACGACCGGGCCCTGGAACTGGATTCCCAGCATGTCGAGACTCTCTTCAACCGCGGTAACGCTCTTCGCAGATTGGGCCTCTACGAAAAAGCGGTATCCGATTTTGATCGCCTGATTGAGCTTGTGCCGGGAAATGCCGTGGCTTGGCTTGCAGGAGCTGTTTGTCTGATACGCCTCGATCAGCTTCAAGAGGCTCAATCCTGGATTGACCGATCTCTCAAGGTGCATCCCCAGGAAACCCGTCTTCAGGGAATTCGGTGGAGGTTGATGGCCTGTCTTCGAAAGGTCCCAAAGGAAACGCTTTTGAAAGAACTGGATTCGTTGACCCAATTGACCCGTCAAAAGCCCGATCTCGAGTTGTTGGAGGCGAGGGCTATGCTACTCGCAGCATCCGAGCAGTTTGAAATAGCACTCGCACTGCAAAAAGGATTGATCAAGGCTGCAGCAGAAGCGCAAAGGCCTGATTTGGCGAAAAGGCTGATTCCCCATGAACAAGCCTATGCCAAAAATCAATTCCCGTTTGACCCCTGGCCTGAGTGATTATTCAGTCGTTGGCTTGTCTGTGGACAGGGTCAGTTCTGCCAACGCCCTCAACTCAGGCGGCAAATCGCCAGTTTCGTCTTTTTTCTTTTCATGCATCGTCGCACGGGTCAGATGATGAATGCCGGATGTGTTGGTGAATTCAGCCTTGAATTCCAGGTCGTATCTTTTGGCCCCCACTTGGCCCTCAGGCATTTGAATCGAAATGGAAATCGGTTGAAGACCAGCGTTCTCTTTCTCGAAGGATGATTTTGCAGTCCAAACCACTTTTGCATTCGAGTCTTTCACATCCTCTGACAACCAGGCTCCGGTCTTGGCGTCAAATGCGAGAGACCCTGACCTTCCTGAGCTGACACGGCTCTGCCAATAGGAAATATTGAGGAGTCCTACTCCTGCAAGCAATCCGGGAGAACCGTCCAGGTCGATTTCGACAAGGAGTTTGCCGTCCGAGATCTGGGCAGACTTCGTATAAAGGTGCGGTGCCTGCAACCACAGATCGAGGGCCAGTCGCAATTGAACAGCTCGGTCCAGGTCGTATCCAAGAAATCTGGTGCGGGCGATTTCTTCCGGTGTGGCTGAAATACTGATTTCCTTGGAGCTTCCTGCAACCAGATTCACCATGGAGAAATTGTAATTCAGGTTCTTTTGATGAAGTGGTTTTGCTGCCCATGAGTTGTTGGATTCGAAGGATTTCTTCAATGCAGCGGCAACAGAAGGGTCTTTGACGGAATCAAGGTAGCGGGACTGTATTGAAAGAATGGTTTCCCGTGAGACAAGATCTTGCCAGACCGATTTCCACTGCTGGGAATAACGAGAAAAATCCAGATCAGACAATTGGCTTTGCAGTTTTTGTTCGGCGGGGTGTCGATTTGTCAGTGGGCTTTCAAGGCTGGTTTGCAAGGCCGTGAACAACTGGGCACCGTTAGGGCGGCAGATTAACTGCAAGCCGCGAAGGGCGGCATTGCGGACGGTGTCGTCAGGGTCGACGGTTCCTGTGAACAGGGGTTCCACCACCGTGGGTGCAGAGACCCGGGCGAAGCCGTACATGGCCGCTTCCCGCGCAAAGACGGATTTACTGAGAGCTGCTTCAGAAAAGAAATCAAAGGCTTTGTCAGGGTAAACACCGAGGACCAGCATCGTCACAATCTGACGAGATCGCCCCTGAGGCGACTCGAGTAGCGGACCCAATCGTGGGAGCCAATTTTGGTCTGCAGAGTTCCTGATCTGCAATGCGGCGTTTCTCGACTTTGTTTCGTTGTCGGAGATCAGATCTGAAATCACCTGATCTGGAGTAGCAGGGAGGGTTTTGGCAGGATCTTGACCAACGACAGGGAAGGAGCAGGCCAGCGTTGAAATCAGCCACAACAGTATGAAGCAATCAAGTTTCTTCATGGAAGTTCCTGCCATTTTCAGCCCTTTGGGTTAATTGGGGGCAAGGTGTTCTGGGGTCTCCTGCTCCGTGGGCTTTTTCCAGGCGATCGACTACAAGACTCAGCCCCTGCTGGTCTGCATCTTTCAGAAGGCCTCCGAGATGAGGTGGGAATCCTGTCCCCATGATCATGGCGAGGTCCAGCATTCCAGCATCTGAGACCACCCCCTCAGCGAGACAACGGGAGGCCTCATCGACCATGGGGTCTATCAGGGCGTTTACGATCTGATCTGAGTCCAACCTGGAGGAGTTGCCCGTTTGAGAATTTGGGGGAATCTGCAGTTCATTGTTCCAAGACGATTGCGAACCCCGGTGCCTATAAAAACCTGCGCCACTCTTTTTTCCAAGCCAACCCTTTTGAACCATATCGCTTAACAGGTTGGAAGCCTGATAACGGCTTCCAAATGCTGCGTGCAAAGTTTGTTGGACTTCCACACCCACATCCAGTCCCACCTCATCCATCAATCGGAAAGGCCCCATCGGCAAGCCATGCTTGCGCGCCACGTTATCGATGTGTGCGCCTGGGACACCGCTCAAAAGCAGGCGACTTGCCGCCAACAGGTAAGGAGTTAAAACCCTGTTGACCAGAAATCCTGGCGAATCCTTGGCGATCACCGGGTATTTACCCAGTTTTCTCGCAAGAGCCAGGGCCTTGCCCACGGTTTCAGGCGAAGTGTGTTCCCCCGGTATGACTTCCACGAGAGGCATCAGCGGAACCGGATTGAAGAAGTGCAAGCCAACCACACGATCTGCAACGGGACTCCCCTTCTGGATCAGGGTGACGCTCAGGGCAGAAGTGTTGGTGGCAAAGATGGCACTTTCAGGCAAACGACTGGCGAGGTCCGCCAAAACGGACTGCTTGACGTCCATTCGCTCGACGACCGCTTCAAGAACGCAACCCGCTGTTGCAAGACCATGAAGTTCTTTTCCATAGGTCAGGCGGGAGAGAGTTTCGTCCCTTTGCTCTCGGGTCATTCTCTTTTTGCGGAATCGCTGATGAATCTGTTTGCCGATGTAGGAAAGCCCCTTTTTGAGACTTTCCACGGATATGTCACGCAGACGAACTGCTACTCCTTTTTGTAGAGCAACGCTGGCAACCCCAGAGCCCATCGTTCCTGCGCCAAGCACAACCAGCGAATCGGAATCACTCCAGTCACCCTGGGGGTCAGACGTGTCACCGCGACGGGCTCGTTCAGAGTTTTTAAAGATGTGAACCAGGTTTTTGGAAATAGAACCGGTGACCAGTTTGGAAATTTCCAGAGCTTCTTTTTCGAGGCAAGAAGCGAGCTTGCCAGAAGCCGCATTGACGGCAACTTCCAAAGCTTTTTCTGGAGCGGGAAGTTTCCCTGCGGTCTTTTTGCGAATTCCCTTCATCGCTTCCTTTGAGACATAATTTCTTCCGAAGGGAGTTCCGTCGACGATTTTGTTGAGAAGGCCTGATTTCAACTGTTGTCGACGTTTGTTGAAAGACTGCATTTGTGACTGGGATTGTTGGTCAATCAGTTTGAGGGCGCTTTGGCGAAAACCTTCCGGCGCAATCATGGCGTCCGCAACACCTTGTTTGAAAGCGGCCTTGGCTGGCATTCGTGCTCCAGTAAGAATCCATGAAAGGGCTTTGCGCAATCCCAGAAGGCGTGTCAGTCGGACCGTTCCGCCAAAGCCGGGCAAGATCCCGAGATTGACTTCCGGCAATCCCAACCTTGTTTTGGGTGAGTTCACCACGATTCTGGAGCTGCAACCGAGAGCTAACTCGAGACCACCCCCGAGGCAGACCCCGTTGATGACACAGAAGCTGGGGACCTGAAATCCGCCCAGCAAACCAAACATGTCCTGCACTTCACGACATTGCCGGAAGACGTCATCGGGATTGTCTGCGGATTCGATGATTTCCAAATCTGCTCCGGAACAGAAGTAATCGTCCTTGGCGCTGGAAACGATCACCGCTTGAATTCCGTCATGTTCGACTACCCTGGCAAGTGTGGTGCGCAAGTCTTCCAGGACTGAAAGGCTCAATACGTTACCTGCGGATTCGGCGTCAAAGACCAGATGCAACCAGCGACCTTTGGGGTCTTCTTTGGGAAATGCACCGTCCCAGCCTGCTGAGCGAATCAACTTCCATTGGCTCATGACGACACCCCCTCAAGCAAGACCGCGCCCCCCTGTCCACCACCAATGCACATGGTGGCTACGCCATATCCTCCGCCATTGGAATGAAGTTTCCGGGCGAGGGAGAGGACGATTCGTGCCCCGGAAGCCCCGACGGGATGGCCCAGGGCGATAGCTCCACCTTCAGGGTTCAGTTTTTCATCTGGAATGGCTCCAGGGGTACTGGAAAATCCGGCTTCTCTGCTATAGGAAGAACTGGAGAGAGCCTCCTGGCATGCCAGAACCTGTGCCGCAAAGGCTTCATTGAGTTCGACACATTCCAGGTCTGATACGGTCAGGTCCGTGTTCGACAGCACTTTAGACATGGCATGAACCGGACCGAGTCCCATCCTTAACGGGTCGCAACCGACAAACTCGCTCTTGACGATTCTGGCGAGCGGTTGAAGTCCAAGGGCTTTGGCCCGTTCCTCTCGCATGAGAAGGACCATGGCTGCTCCATCGGTGATTCCGCAAGAATTGGCAACGGTGACAGTCCCCATCTTTCGATCGAAGTAGGGCTTCATACGCCCGATTTTACCAGGATCCATTTTTTCACGGGGACCGATGTCCTCCGTCAAATACAGTTCCAAATGGGGTGGAATTGAGAATGGCGAAATCTCCTGTTGGAGTTGTTCTCTGGCGGCGATGGCTCTGCGGTGGCTTTCAATGCTGAATTGGTCCTGGGCTTCCCGCGAGACATTCCACTCCCTTGCCAAACGTTCGGCGGTATCCCCCATCATTTCTCCGCTGAACGGATCCCGAAGTCCTTCCAGCAGGCCGATTCTTGGTTTCAGGTCTGACCACTTGAATTTCAGCCAACCACTGACCTTTTCGCCGAGAGTCTTTGCTTTGGAAAGGGAAGCCAATTTGAAACCGAAACTGGTTGGAAACAGCAGTGGAATTCGGCTCATCGATTCTGCACCACCTGCAAGGATGACAGCGTCCTTGTCTCGGGCCACACGGAGTTCTCCACTGACGATAGCCTGCATGCCACTGGCACAATTTCGGGCAACGGTGTGAGCTGGGCTGCTTATAGGCAAGCCGGATCGCAGGCTGACAACTCTTGCGGGATTGGCCCGGTCAGGGGGTTGAGCGCAGCAACCCAGTATCAACTCGGAGACTTCAGCTGGGTCTACCCCGGAGACATCCAGGAGATCCCGACTGCATGCAGTTGCGAGGACATCAACAGGGACTTCACGAAGGTCTTCACCGGCACGGACAAACGGAGTTCGCCGACCGGCGACGATGACGACGGAATCACTCAAAAAGCTGCCTCCCCTAGCGGATGCGAACGTAACGGCCGTTATTTTCGTTGGCCAATTTTTTCAGGAACTCTTCTTCAGCGTCGACGAAGCCGAGTGTGAAGATTCGAATGCCCCTGAGATGGTTAACGGCACGGGTCTCGGCAAGGATTCTCCTCATCAACTCGGGAGAGTCCGGGGGCATGTCTGCCCCGCTGCTACCGATGTGAGTAGGTGCCCCGTCCGTAACCAGGTAGATGGTGTCCAGAGTCGGATCGCTCAATGCGATGTTGAGGGCTTCATCGGTTACGGTAATGCCACTTGCCTTCAGTGAATCGATAAAGGAAACCGCCGAGCTTCTGTTTTTCTTGTCTGCATCCTTGAGGACAGGACTCCAAGGGGTGACGTCGGTGGAGTAGGCGATGACGGTAAACCGTTTGTTTTCGCCAAGCCCTTCGATCGCCCTTTTCAACTCGGTTCTCGCCCTGAGGATTCTCCTCCGAGATTCCATCAGCTCAGCGATCCTCTCATCGACACTTTTGCCTACTCCGGTGGATCGACTGATGCGTTTCATCTGTTCTTCGCTGGGTGGATCGGTGGCCATCATCGAGCCGGAGATATCGATGATAAAGGCGATGTTTCTTCCCGTGATTTCAAGACCGAACAGCCCGGTACCTGTGGTCTTTTCCTCAACTTTATCGAGGTCCACATTTTTCGGATCTAGATCCTCCTGATGGGTCGAGACCCAGGATTTGTAAGCACCCGAATTGTGCAGTGAAACGCCGGTCAAGCGATGAAGCGCATCGCGGCAGGCCAACCAGGCCCTGTCTTTGGCTTTCTTTTCCAACTCTTCACGCCCACCTTTGGCGGCACGCTCTCGGGTCTTTTGGTCCTCCCACCTTTTCATGCCACTGATCAGCGGCTCGATAGCGAGAATTTCCTGGCTTTTACCGAGAAGATTGGCCGCAGCGATGACAACTTGTGGTGTTTTGTCGTTCAAGGCTTTCAGGGCCAGAGCAAGAGTGTCTGAACTGGCTGAGAGCATCGAGGAATACAAAGCCAGCGTGCGTGCAGGCCATTCAGGATGCTTTCCGATGATCTTGTTCAGTTCCTTGTCGAGGGCTGGTCCGGGGATTTTTGCAAGAGTACGAGAGCCAGCCAAGAATACCCGATATCGATCGACGCTGTACCATGAGCCTTCCTTGGCCGCTTCGACCTCTGCCACGGCATCGACAATCGGTCTGACAGCCCGCCCCTTTTGTTCCTTTGCGAGGATTTCCATGCGGCTTTGAATTGCGGCGACGTCTTTGGCTTTTACCGCCTGGTCCAAAGTGCGATCCGTGATAACAGTGGTCGTTGAAATCAACAGGCTAAGGAAGAGCTGGACTAACAATCGATGGCCTCCCGAATTGCCTGAATCGCCTCGTCAACCTTGAGGCGTGTCTGTTTCATCGAATCCCGTTCACGGAGTGTTACGGTATCGTCTGTCAGGGTGTCTCCATCCACCGTCAGGCAGAAGGGCGTTCCGGCCTCGTCCATCCGGCGATAACGACGGCCGACGGCACCTTTGACATCGTAGAAAACGGGGAAGTGCTTCTTGAGTTCCCCATAAATCTCCTGGCCTCTTTCTGGCAAACCGTCTTTTTTAACCAACGGCAGGACTGCCGCTTTCATCGGTGCCAGTCTGGGGTGGAATTTCAAAACTACCCGAGACTGCATCTCACCCTTGTCGTCGGGGGCTGAATCTTCGGTGTATGCCTCGCAGAGGAAGGCGAGAGTTGCCCGATCTGCCCCCGCGGAAGGTTCGATGACATGGGGAACAAACTTTTCATTGGTCACCGGATCCCGATAACTCAGATCCCGACCACTACCCTTCCAGCGAGGCTTGCCGGAATCATTCATTTCGACTTCCAGTGGACTGGACTTGGGGTCCAGTTTTCCTTCCATATGGGATCGCAAATCGAAATCGCCCCTGTGAGCGATCCCTTCCAGTTCTCCGTACTCACCTGGGGGAAGGAATGGGAAGGCGTATTCAATGTCCGCAGTCCCTGTGGAGTAATGACTGAGTTCGTCGGCGTGATGCTCGCGCAGAATCAGGTTTTCAGCAGAGAGGCCATGACGCAGGTACCAATCCATTCGACGGTCTCTCCAGAACTGATACCAATCCTGAGAGGTGTCCGGATGGCAGAAGAATTCGACTTCCATCTGTTCAAATTCACGAACCCTGAAGGTGAAGTTCCGGGGAGTGATCTCATTGCGGAAACTTTTTCCCACCTGAGCGATTCCGAACGGGATTTTGACCCGTGAAGAATCGACGACATTCTTGAAATTGACGAAGATTCCCTGAGCGGTTTCTGGACGCAGGAATGCCATGCTGTCATCGCTGCTCAAGGCACCCATCTGAGTCTTGAACATGAGGTTGAATTCACGGGGTTCCGTCAGGGTGCCAACCTCTTTGGCGTCGGGCCCATAGACTTTTTCAAGCTCGTCAACCTGATCGAGACTGACCGCTTCACCATCCCATGAAATCTGGTCCCGATCCTTGGCTCTGAGGCCAAATACCTTTTGCGCCCTGGCGGTGAGAGCTTCGTCCTCTTCCTCGGGATCAGCAAGGCAGGTCACGAAGACTTTATTGTCTCGGTGTTCCGCCCAGCGTCCCCTGACCTGATCGTGACGGTAACGTTTCTTGGTTTCTCGGCAATCGACCATCATGTCATGGAAGAGATCGTGGTGACCGGAACATTTCCAGACCTGCGGGTGCATGATGATGGAGCAGTCGAGTCCAGTCATTTCAAAACTGCTTTGGGCACCGGGGAGAACGCCCAGATCGTTATGGTGCGTGACCATGTCCTGCCACCAGGCCTCTTTGACGTTTCGCTTCAGTTCTACGCCGAGGGGGCCGTAATCCCAGCAGCCATTCATGCCGCCGTAGATCTCACTGGATTGGAAAATGAATCCCCGTCGTTTGCACAGAGAGACAATTTTCTGCATGACGCTGGTTTCTTCGGTGCTCATGGCGCCTCCCTGGGCAAGGATTGAGCGAAGTGGTGATTGGGGGCCAGCAGAGGTCTGCGGGTGCCTGTGAGGCATCCTAGAAACTCTGGGTCCATATCGCAAGATGACCCGATCCGTTGACTCTGGAAGAGGGATTCTCTATATCTCAGGAACTGAGGAGGCTTCCATGAGCGTGCTGACCGAGGAGAGACTGATCCAACTAATGGGAGAAACGGTCCAGTTGCAGGCGATCTGCCTCGACCAGTTGATCGTCGCAGGGACTCGACCGGTAGATCCGGAGTTATTCCAGCGTTATTCCGCGTTCATCCACTCCATCGAGGCTGAAAAGCCCCGTGAAGCCACCCTCGGCGAAAGCGTTTGGGACTGGATCTGGAATCCCTCTGAGGGGATCAACTACATCCAGATGTATGGGCGCCTCGCGTGGATCAACATGCAGCTTCTGGACCTGCTCTAGAGGCCTACATCCTTTCGAGCGGACGGATGCACAAGCGGCTCAAGCCCGAGCCCAGGGTTCTTTTCAACGCTTTAATCAGGGCTAATCGATGACTACTCAATGAAGCATCGTCGGAAATTACCCTGTGACGGGCGTAATAACTGTTGAACTCGCTGGCCAAATCCAGCATGTACTGTGACAACTGGGACGGTTCCGCAGACCGGGCTGCCTTGTCGATCGTTTCCGGATATCTGAGAATCCGCTTGAGGAGCGCTATTTCTTCGTCCTCGATCAGGCCACTGCCGTCTCCCGGAGTCATGCCCTGATCCTGTGCTTTTCTCAGAATGCTGGCAAAGCGGACATGGGTGTACTGTAGATAAGGCCCGGTCTCGCCGTCGAAACTGAGAATCTTGTCCAGATCGAAATTGACGTCTTTGCGACGGGCAGCCTTCATGTCGCTGAAGATCACGGCGCCCATTCCCACCGCTTCAGCGATTTCATTCAGTTCCGATTCCTCCAAATGGGGATTCTTTTCACGAACGGTTTCGGCGGCAAGTTGGACTGCCTGATCCAGAACTTCATGAAGCAGGACCACCTGGCCACCTCTTGTCTTGCCCTTTTTCCACCCACCGTCCACGTTCAGGCGCATGACCCCGAATTCCGCATGTTCCAGCTGCTCGGCCCATGCATAACCCAATTTCTTCAGGACTCCGAAAACCTGGCGAAAATGGAGGCTTTGCCCGGCATCAACCACGTAAAGACAGCGGTCAAAGTTGACCATCTCATGGCGGGTGATGGCGCTGGCAAGATCGCGGGTTCCATAAAGAGTGGCACCGTCCTTTTTTCGGATGAGCATCGGCGGAATGTCTTCTTCAACCTGGACAACTTCCGCTCCGTCACTCTCTTCAAGCAGCCCTGAGCTTTGAAGTTGATCGATCACGCCGCTCATCGCCTCTTCGTAGAAGGATTCACCGATAACTTTGTCGAAAGAGACTCCCAGTCTTGAGTAAACCTTCTCAAAGAGCACCATCGAGACTTGGCGGATCTCTTCCCAGCGCTCCCTCGCGAGTTTGTCGCCCGATTCCAGCTTCCTGAACCAATCGCGGGCGAGGTCGTCCAGTTGAGGGTTTTCCTTGGCGTCATTTGAGAACTGGACATAGAGCCGATTCAAATCGGTCACAGGGTCTTCCCTGTCCGCCAATTTCGGTGAATCAAGGTCGTCCACATGTCGGTAGTGATCCCAGGCAGCAAGCAATTTGCCGAATCCGGTTCCCCAATCTCCCAAATGATTCCAGCGAATGACGTCGTAACCGGCGGAAGAGAAGATATTGGCCATCGCCTGTCCAAGCATCGTTGAACGGAGGTGATGGACCGCAAGATGTTTGGCGATATTCGGAGACGAGTACTCAACGATGACGGTCTTCCCTGATCCGGATTGGGTGGTCCCCCATTCCTGGTCAGATTGATGGATCAGTTTCATGACTTGTTCCGCAAAGTTGCTCCGATTGACACGAAAATTCAGGTAAGGCCCCGTTGCGGTGACTTCGTCGATCCAGTCCAGATCCCAATCCTCATCGGCCAGCTTGCGGGATATCTCTACGGGAGAGGTTTTCAGCAATTTACTGATGGGGAAGCACGCCAATGCCAAATCTCCCAATTGGGGATTGGGCGGATCTGCCAGATCGAGGGAGCAGTCAGACAGACTCTCTCCGAGGAACTGTTCGATGGTTTTGATGATCTGCTGGCTGAAATGGCGCATTTCTGCGACTCCATCCCGAAAAGTGGTCCTCGAATGGATCTGCAGGACATTTTATAGTGAAGTGGGACTGGAGACCAAGTGCTCCGTGCAATCTGTCACCTTCTTTTTCGATTTGGAGTGAAGATGAATCAATCAACAAGCCGCAAGGGCGCCGACAATAACCCCGGAAAGGGCCTTCCCCTCAAGCCGTGGATTCTGTGGGTGCTGGTGTTGACCTTTGGATTTCTCTGGTTGACCGGAGCCCCATCCCCGCTTTCTTCAACGAATCAGGTGGAGGCCCAATCTGCGCCGAAATGGAAAGAACAGGCTGCTGGAGTGATCCCCACCGACTTTGGTGAGCTTCTCTCTGTGAATGGCACTTCTGGCAACTACTCACTCGTCTTCAGGGACAATGACAAGAATTTGCGGATCGTTGACCTTCGCGGAGGCAAAGTGCCCAACAGAACTCTTGTGATTCAAAGAAAGTAGTGGCTTCCCGATCTCGAGAGCAGGAGATTCGGGTGCTGGTAATTCACAATCATGGAACAAATTCAACGACTGAAATCCATCGTCGATCGTCTCAGGTCACCGGGCGGCTGCCCCTGGGATCTGGAGCAAACCCGTGAATCCCTGAGGCCGTTTCTTCTCGAAGAGGCACATGAAGTCAGTGAAGCGATTCTTCAGGGAGAACCCCAAAAGGTATGTGAAGAATTGGGCGACCTGTTGATGAACATCTTTCTGCAGGCACGCGTTGCAGAAGAGCAGGGAGATTTCACTCTGGAAAAGATCGCTGAAGAGATCTCTGACAAGTTGATACGGCGTCACCCCCATGTTTTTGGCGATGCCAGTGCGAACAGTCCCCGTGAAGTCCGCGAGCAATGGGAGCGAATCAAACAGGAAGAGAAAAAAGCAGTGGGAGATTCAGAAGAGAGTCGATCGACCATTCGACCCTTGCCCGCCTCACTCCCGGCCCTCTCCAGAGCGGATCGTGTCGGCAAGATGGTGGCGGAGGTTGGATTCGATTGGCCCGATTCTTCTGGAGCACTTTCGAAGGTCGAAGAAGAGCGAGATGAACTGGTGAAGGCACTCTCGGAAGGAGATGCCGCTGCTGTTGAACATGAGATCGGCGATCTCCTATTTGCTGTATCCAGCGTTGCCAGAAAATGCGGGGTGGATCCAGAGGTCGCGCTGAACAGGGCCTTGGGGCGATTTGAGGATCGATTCAGATCCGTAGACCGTCAGTTGGGAAACAGAACCCACGCCTCACTGGATGAACTTGAAGAGTGGTATCAGCAGGGCAAGCAGGGTGAAGGCGAAGGACAGGAGTCGCAGGGGTGAAGGATCAATTCGAAAATATCGCTTCGGTACGAGACCGCTTGAGGGAAGGCCTTGCCCAACGCATCGTCGGTCAGGAACAGGTCATCGATCAGGTTCTGATATCCATGCTTTCTGCCGGGCATGTTCTCGTCATGGGTGTTCCTGGATTGGCCAAAACGCTGCTGGTCAGGTCGATCTCCGAATTGTTGCAACTGGATTTCAACCGAATCCAATTCACTCCTGATCTGATGCCACAGGATATCACAGGGTCCACCCTTCTTGACAAGACGGGCGCTTCAGGAAGCCGAGCCTTCTCCTTTGTTCAGGGGCCTCTCTTTGCAAACATGATTTTGGGAGACGAGATTAACCGCACTCCTCCCAAAACGCAGGCAGCGATGCTGGAAGCGATGGAAGAGGGCTACGTCACGGTGATGGGTGAGAGACACCGACTACCTGAACCTTTCTTCGTTATGGCAACCCAGAATCCCCTTGAACAAGAAGGCACTTACCCGTTGCCCTTCACTCAACTGGACCGATTCACCTTTCAGGTCTTGATGGATTACCCGGATGCGGACGAAGAGCTGGATGTCGTCTCAGCCACCACTTCACGAACCGACTCCCCCCTGGAGTCCGTAGTTCCTGGAAACTGGCTTGGGAAGGCTTTGGAAGAGGTCTCTCGCGTCGAGATCCCCGAATTCCAGATTCAGAGGGCAACCCGTATGGTGAGGGCCACGAGACCGGGCGAAGAGGGGGTCCCTGAAGCGACCAATGAACTTTTGACCCATGGCTCGGGTCCTCGAGGTGTTCAATCGATCCTGTCGACAGCCCGTTCCCGTGCGGCTTTGCACGAACGCAATACCGTGACAGACGAAGATCTGGATGCCGTGATTTTCCCTGCTTTGAGACACCGACTGGGACTCAGTGTCCATGCTGAAGCGGAAGGAATCGATCCAGACCAGGTTCTGGTGCGGATTCTTGAAGAATCAGGTGAAATGAAGGCAGGTCCAACCCAGAAAGAATACGGCAGGCCTGGGCTGTGGAACCGAATGTTCCAACATTTCGCTGATACGACTCCCCCCTTTAAATCCTGAAGTACTGCTCCCAACGTTGGTCTTCAGCGATCCTGACTGACGATGAATCCGATGACGTCTCTGGCACTGTTCTCGTCGTATCCGTATCGACTCTGCATATTGTCCAGTGTTTCACGCACGGATTCTCTTTCTTCATTCGAAAGGTGCCCCTCATCCGCTGAGAAGAATTTCAGCACATTGAGCAGTGACTGTTGGATTTCCGATTTACGGGAGGCCCAGAAATTCTGTTTCAGATCATTGTAAACCTCGGGGAAGACACGGGAGTAATCCAGTTCTTCGTCGGGATTTTCCGTCGCATAGGCACCGATGCGGCTTAGCAGACTCGATCTGAATTCCTTTGCGTTGTCATTGATGTTGAGCTTGCCTTCAATGTCGGACATGAACTCCTCTGAAGGCTGAATGAATTCGTTGACAGCGTCTGAGTAGAGGCTCTCCCCTATCTCACTCGATTTGACGTGGTTGAAGTAATCTGAGAAGAGTCTGTTAAACTCCCCTTCTTCAACAAAGGAAAGGCAATCGAAGACTTCACTGCGAACCATGTTCAGGTAATGGCTGCGGACGTCGGAAATGAACTGCTTGCAGTCATGGTAGCCATTGTCCACAGCCAGTCTCAGGAAGTCGTGGACACTGGATTCACGGATAAAGCCATCCAGCTCATCCAGAATTGAAAGTGGAGAAAGGCTGTGCCACCTTTCATTTTCCGACGCAGAAGCGATCAGGGTCAACATTTCACGGGGAGACGCACCGCGGCGCCCTTCGTACTCACTGCCGTAGATCCCCTCGAACTCACCTTCACTGCTTTCGTGTTCTTCGCGGAGGCTGCGGACATTTTGGCAAAGGAGTTTTCGCTCCTCCTCCTTCATTCCAATGGGAGTTTCTCCGTGATCATAGAGCAGAGCCTTCTGTAGGGGCGTCAGGCGTGCCACCACGGGCGCGAGGTCAGGGGAGTGGTTCTTGGGCGAAGGACGTTTCAGGCGTGTCAGGACGACCCACAGGGCCGCCATTTCAGCGGTGTGCGGAGCTACGGACCCTCCCGCCGAATGGCGGTCGATCTGGCGGCGATAGAGGGCCGCTTCCTTGGAGTATTGCAACAGGTACGGAACGCGCACGAGGGCGAGCCTGCCCTTAAAGGATGAGAAATCTGGCGTTCGTTTGAACATGTTGAGCTGTTTCTCATTAGCGCTTCCGGAAAGGACCAGGTCCAGGTGTGCACGGAAATTGGGCAACTGGATCGTGCCCTTCTCGGAGGTGGTCAAAAGGTACTTGTTGGTCTCGGGAGGTCTTTTGAGGAAGTCGGAGTATTCACAAAGCCCCCTGTTGGCAGCGATGAGATCGCCATCGACCTCATAAAGAGGAAGGCCATGCAAAATGGTGGGCAGGGCATCTCCGTTGAATCCGACGGGTCGAACCTGAGCATCGATATTGCCCTGGGGCTCGATTGAAATGCAGCCGAGTCGATATTTCTTTGAGTGGAAGAATCGTTCGACCTGGACATGGCGCATCACTTCAAGCCAGTCCCCCTTGTGAACCCCCAACAAGGCTTCGTAGATCCACTTGCTCTTTTGACTGAGATCGAACTCGAAAACCCAGTCGTAGTTGAAGTTCTCCTTTTGCGCAATTTCAGGGTGCAAGCTGAGTGCATGTTCGACCAATTCCCGGCGCTCTGCTCGGGGAATCAACAGCAAGGGTGAGTCTTTCAGTTCGCAGCGAATAATCGAACCGATGTCCTTGGCGTCAAGAAATGCGTAAGTTCCTGAACTCTCAGGTTCCCCCTCTTCAAAGCCGATCCGCCCCGTCTCAACATTTTTTTCGGGAAATATCCAATTGAAACGGTACAACGCTCCCTCAGGAAGAATGCTGTATTGGTGCATCCCTTCCATCATGCAATTAATCGTGGTCGATTTCGCTGAGCCATTGGGACCATGAAGCAGCAGCAGCCGGTCAGCTTTGCCACTGCGGGCAAACTGTCGAAGTTTCATGTAGATGGAATTTTGAACACGTTCCTGGCCGACAAGGTTTTCCGAAAGGTCGCTGTGTTCAAGGTCAAACAGCTTCCAGCGGCGATCCATAACGCCGACCCGGTGCACGTCTTCGGTTCCATAATGCTCAAACACATCCAGGAGGTATCGCGCTGAGTTGCGAAGATAGGGATAGGGATTGGCCAGAAAATCGTCGAGGAAGTTGGAAAAACTGCGAATCCTCTGACGGGATTCGAAGCGGTCGATCGACGAGGAGCGAAACTTCTTGATGAAATCCTGATGGTCCATACGAAAATCCCCCATGAAATCGGTGCCATAAGAAGCATACACGATTTCGGGAATTTCGTCACAGCCAGTTGGGGAACCTACTTGTAGGCGGGGATTCCCGTGATTTCGTGGCCAAGGATCAATGAGTGGATGTCGTGTGTCCCCTCATAAGTCTTAACCGATTCAAGGTTCAGCATGTGACGTCCCACCGGGTATTCGTGGGTGACTCCATTTGCCCCAAGGAGATCTCTGGCACTGCGAGCGATCTCGAGAGCCCAATGAACATTGTTTCGCTTGGCCATGGAGACGTGTTGTGCCGTCATTTTGCCGGACTCCTTGAGTTGGGAGAGTCGCAGGTTCAACAACTGTGCCTTGGTGATCTCCGTGAACATCTCGGCCAGTTTCTGTTGGACCAGTTGGAAGCTGGCAATCGGCTTGTCGAACTGGATCCGGCTCAGGGAGTAACTCTTGGCTGCGTCGAAGCATGCCATGGCTGCACCGGTGGCTCCCCAGGCGATTCCGTAACGAGCCTGAGTCAGGCATGAGAGAGGCCCGCCCAGTCCGTCTGCGTCTGGAAGCATATTGGATTTGGGGATTCTGCAATCCTGGAAGTGCAGCTCGCTGGTAATGGACGCTCTGAGAGAAAACTTCTTTTCCTGTTTGGTCGTGCTGAATCCTTCGGTTCCCTTTTCGACAAGGAAGCCTTTGATGCGACCGTCCAGTTTTGCCCAGACAACGGCGACGTCTGCGACACAGCCATTGGTGATCCACATCTTGTTTCCGTTGAGCACGTAACTGTCGCCATCTTCGACGGCATGGGTGATCATACCACTTGGATTGGAACCGTAATCGGGCTCCGTCAAACCGAAGCAGCCGATCATTCTTCCGGCAGCAAGCTCTGGCAGGAACTTCTGTTTTTGTTCTTCAGATCCGTAGCGGTGAATCGGATACATGACCAAACCACCTTGAACACTGACAAAGGATCTGAGACCGCTGTCTCCCCGCTCGAGTTCTTGCATGATCAAGCCGTAAGCGGTGTTGTCGAGACCGGCACACTCATAGCCCTCGAGATTTGCGCCGAGTAGGCCCAGTTCGCCCAGCATGGGAATCACCTGGTTGGGGAATCGGTCTTCCATGAAACAGTCGTCGATGATGTCGACAATCTGATCGTCTACAAAGTCCCGGACCGTATCCCTGATGAGGCGCTGCTCTTCCGTCAATACGTCATCAAGGATGTAAAAGTCGGCGCCTTCGAACTTGTCCATGGGACCTCCCAACGTGAAATCAATTTTTCCCATTGCTCATATCGTATCGAAAATGGGGCGTCATTGAATTGAATCACGAGCCCCGTGGAAGTGAATTGTCGTCAATTCGGGACCGGAAAGGTCGTTAGGCGACATGAAGGCGACAATAGCCATTAGGTGAGCAGATCAGTGAGGCTGAAACAGACAAAAAAACAGGCCGGTACCGGAAGGCACCGACCTGGTATTTAAGTGACCCCAAGGGGATTCGAACCCCTGTTCTCAGGATGAAAACCTGATGTCCTAGACCTGACTAGACGATGGGGCCTAATTTCAAAAGTGAGAGCAGATGGGCTCGAACCATCGACCGACGCCTTAAAAGGGCGTTGCTCTACCAACTGAGCTATGCTCCCGGAACACGGGAGACTACCGAGTCAAAAATTGCACGTCAACATCATCCCCGCCGAATTTCAAATTTCCATCAACTCGGCGGTCTTCTTTTTGAGGTCCTCGTCGACCTGTTTTTCCAGAGATTTGAGAATCTCCTGAATACGGTCCTTGCTGGAGGACAGCTCGTCTTCAGAGATTTCACCGTCTTTTTTGGAGGTTTCAAAGGTTTTATTGGCGTCTCGACGGACATTTCTCATGGAAATACGCGATTCCTCGGCGATTTCCTTGGCCCGGGAGACCAGTTGCTTCCTGCGCTCCTCAGAGAGGGGTGGAACCTTCAGGCGGATCAATTTGCCGTCATTTTGAGGGGTGATCCCCAAATCCGAGGCCAAAAGCCCCTTTTCCATGTCCCCTATGGCGTTGGCGTCAAAGGGTTTGATGACAATCTGGTCCGCTTCCGGAACGGAAATACTCGCCATGTCCTTGATCGGAGTGGCAGTGCCGTAGTAATCGACCCGAATCGTTTCAACCAGACCGGGGTGAGCCCTGCCAGTTCGCATTCCGCGGAACTCGTCTCTCATGAAATCCAGGGCTTTGGTCATGCGCTCTTCCGCGTCCAGAACAGTTTCGTCGATCATTTGATTCCTTTCGTGGATTCATCCGGTGCAGGGGTCCGGTTGCTGCCGGAAGCCTGCCACCTCAAGGCCCAGAATAAACCAGAGTGCCCAGAGTTTCCCCCATGAGGGCCTTCTCGACAGCTCCGGGTGGCGTCATGTCAAAGACTCTCAGGTTGAGGCCTTGTTCATTACACATCGTGAAGGCAGTGGAGTCCATGACACGCAATTTCAGGCTCAGAGCCTCGTCGAAGGTCAGCGATTCGTATTTCACTGCGTCAGCGTGTTTTTCTGGATCCTTGTCGTAGACGCCGTCCACCCGGGTCGCCTTGAGAACCTCGGAACAGCCCAATTCTGCTGCCCGAAGCGTCGCACAGGTGTCCGTGGTGAAGAACGGATTCCCGGTGCCTCCTGAGAGCACGAGAACGGTCCCCTGCTCCAGTAGTTCGCGCCCGCTCATCGATTCAAAAGGAAGGACCTGCGGGACCGGTGTCCCCGCTCCCATAACGACGGACCGGGTGCCCTCGATCATTAGGCGGGCATGAATCGCCAGCGCATTCACATGAGTGGCTGCCATACCGATGGAATCGGCCACAGGTTGCGGCAAAGAGGTCTCTTGCCAATCTTGCCCCCTGCAAATGTTACCTGCACCGACAACGATGGCGATCTGTACATCAGAACTCGCCCGGCTGACCTGTTTGGCCAGCCGGGCGAGGGAATCTGCACACAATCCGGTTCCTGAATCGCCTCCCAGAGCCTCACCACTGACTTTCAACAGAACTCTGCGCGTCAAGGTCAGACCTTTCCGAAGATCAGTTACCGATTTCAAGGCGATGGAAACGGGTCAACTGAATGTTCTCACCAATGGTGGCGATGGCATCCGTCACGACCTGCTCAATCGACTTCTTGTCATCTTTGATAAAGGCCTGCTTGAGAAGGCAAACCTCGGAGTAATACTTGTTCAGCTTGCCCTCAACGATGTTTTCACGAATGTTCTCGGGCTTGTCCTGAACCTGCTCCATGAAGACAGCGCGTTCACGCTCGACCGCAGCCTGGTCCAACTCCTCGGGCTTGAGTGCCTGAGGGTTCATGGCAGCGATATGCATGGCGATATCACGAATCAATTCCTGAAACTGATCGTTTTTGGCAACGAAATCGGTTTCGCAGAGGACTTCAACGATCACGCCAATTTTTCCATTGGAATGAACATAAGAGCCCACCCAACCCTGATTGGTGGCTCGGTCTGCTTTTTTGGCAGCCATTTGTGCACCACGGGCCCGCAGCAAATCCACGGCTGCTTCCAGATTACCGGAGGCTTCCTGAAGTGCTTTTTTGCACTCCATCATGCCTACACCAGTTTTCTGTCTCAGTTCAGCGACATCCTTGGCACTGAAATCACTCATCGGTTCTCCGATCTGACCGGGGTTACCCGGTTCCAATTATTCTGCTGGTTTCTCGCCTGCGTCGCTGGCGGGAGTTTCCTTGTTTGCATCGGCCTTCCCGGATCCTTTTTCGGGAGTGACCACCAACTTGGGTTTGGCCTTGGCGCTGGCCGGTGCATCTGCACCCGGCGCAGGTTGAGGAGGAGTAAACTCTTTGGCCCGATTCTCCTTGGTGAGATTACGGGTCTTCTCCTTGTCCTTGGCTTTTCTTTCCTCGGAAGCTTTGCGTGCAGCCTCTTCCGCCTGCTGGGCGACCAACTTGTCTCTTCCAGCGATGATGGAATCGGCAAGACGGCTGAGGATGACCTCGATGCTTCTGTAGGCGTCGTCATTACCCGGAATCGGAATGTCAACCATGCCTGGATCGCAATCGGTATCGACGATGGAGATCACCGGGATTCCTTTGCTTCGTGCTTCGCGAACTGCGATTTCATCCCTGCGGATGTCGACGGTGATCATGGCACCGGGCATGCGGCTCATGTTGCGGATACCTTCGAGGTTGCGGAAGATCTTGCGACGCTCACGCTCCATCGTAGCCAATTCCTTTTTGCCACGGCTGCCGTCTTTGGCATCTGCAAGATCCCGCTCCAGTTCCTCGAGCCTGCGCAGGCGCGAGCGGATCGTCTGGAAGTTGGTCAGGGTTCCACCGAGCCAACGGTGCACGCAGAAGTGCATGCCACAACGACCGGATTGCTCGCGAACCACTTCACGTGCCTGTGACTTTGTGCCGACAAAGACAACCTCATGACCCGCAGCACAGATGCTCTCAAGGAAGTGCTGGGCACGAACGAGTCCACGCACAGTCTGGCGCAGATCAATCACGTGGATCTTGTTGTGTTTCTGATGAATGTAGGGAGCCATGGCAGGATGCCAGCGACTCGAGCGGTGACCGAAGTGTACTCCGGCCTCAATTAATTCCTGGATCTGTAATCCGGACATCAGGATTCCTTTCCTTCCCGCTCAGGGGCCCTTCAGCAGGTTACCCACGGGTTGGTATTGAACAGGCTGCTCACAGGCAACCGTTGTAAAAAGCCCTGCAAACAACGCAGTGCAAGCGAGTAAATTAGCGATCTGGACAGGGACCATCAATCGAATCAGGCCTATTGCCCGGCGGTTATCGGGTCTGATCTGGACCTACAGCCCTCAACGCCGACGAAGAACAGGAAGGGCTCACTGACTGGAAAGATCTGTCAGGCGATCCTGACGCCCTCTCAGGCTATCGAGCACCATTTCAGCGGCCCTCATGGCCCTCACCCCCTGCGGGCCTGTTACGGCGACAGGGCGGTTCCCACGGGCAGATTCCATAAATGCTTCCAGTTCTGCACGGAGAGGTTCGGCGCCGCTGATTTCAAGGGGGGCCTGGTCCAAATGGCGCTCCAGAAACTCCTCCGCCCCCCCGGGAGCATCGATCCGACCGGAGGAATCGAGGAAGTTTTCCGGGTCGTAGTCAGGATCCAAGCGCACCTGAAACCCGCTGCGGTCGACGAGGTCCAGGCTCACGTAGTGGCGAGGCGAGAAGATTCGCACTTTCCTTGATCGACTGAAGGCCACACGGCTCGTTTTGACGAAAGCCGTCGCACCAGAAGCAAAACCAAGCCGTGCATGGGCCAGGTCTTCCGTGGGCGAAATCACTCGGGTTCCATGTGCTTCGACGTCTACCAGATCGCTCTTCATCAAGTGAAGGACGATGTCAATATCATGGATCATCAGGTCGTGAACGACGCTGGTCTCTGTGGAGCGCAGGGAATACGGATGGATCCGGTCACACTCGATGAAGGTCGGCTGTCCGATTTCACGCAGGGCGGAACGGACGACGGGATTGAACCGTTCGATATGACCCACCTGAAGGGTCGCTCCATATTGATCAGCGATATCGCAAAGCGCCTGGGCGTCTTCCAGGGTGTGTGCCAAAGGCTTTTCAACGAGAACGGCTTTGCCCGCCTTGAGAAACGGTTCTGCCGTTTGACGGTGAAGAGGTGTGGGAGTCACGATGCTGACGGCGTCGATGAGATCGATCAAAGCGTCAGGGTCCTCAAATGGTTTGCAACCATTCTGCGAGGCGATCTCCCGACAGCGATCAGGATCGGAGTCATAAACCCCTACCAATTCTGCATCGGGAATATCATTCCAGTTTCTGGCGTGGGCACTGCCCAGATGGCCGACACCGATTACTGCAACCTTCATCGGACCTCCTATGGCTGAAGAGCCCGCCCTTGACGGCCCTCCTCGGAGCGACGAAGGAAGGAGCGCAGGTGCACTCCTTCTTCAGGCACCTCTCCCCTTTGCTCGAGGAGCTGGAAAGCCTCGCGACGAATCATGTTGTTGTTGTAGAGCAATCGTTGAGCTTCCTTGACCCAGGCGCAAACTGATTCATCTAGACCTGCCCGTTTCATGCCAACGGTATTGACCGCCCGGACTCTGGCAGGGTTGCCCTCGGTGATCAGGAAGGGAGGAGCGTCAGTGCTGACCTTGGTCATGCCGCCGATAAAGGCCAGTCGACCAACGGTGGCGTAATGATGCACCGCAGCCAAACCGCCGAAACCGGCCTGATCCTCGACAACCACGTGACCTCCAAGAAGAACGCCGTTGGCCATGATAACTTCATTGCCAACGATGCAATCGTGAGCTACGTGAGAACTGGCCAGGATGTAACAACCATTTCCAAGACGTGTCACGCCACCACCCTGAACCGTTCCACGGTTGATGGTGCAATGCTCTCGAAAAAGATTGTCGGAACCGATCTCCAGCCAGGTTTCTTCACCTTGCCACTTTTTGTCCTGGGGATCACCACCGATCACTGATCCGGCATGAATGATGTTTCTCTCACCCATGCGGGTGTTTTGGACCACAGAGGCGTGGTGATGGATGACACAATTGTCTCCGATGAAGACCTGGGGCCCTATGTAAGCGCCCGCACCGACTTCCACACCTTCGCCCAGTTCAGCACCGGGATCGATAATCGCAGTTGGGTGAATCAATCCAAACTCCCTATTGAGCATCCACCAGCATGAACCGGATCGAAGCTTCAGTGACCGGCTTGCCGTCTACAGTAGCACGAACCAGCACTTCTGCGGACCTTTCCCGGAGCCTTTTCAATTCGGCCTCAAGGATCAACTGGTCCCCGGGAACGACGGTTTTTCTGAATTTGACGTCGTCAATTCCCAGAATATAGGCCAACCGTGAAGCGTCCTGGCTGCCTCTGAGCAAGAGAACACCGGAAAGTTGGGCGAGTGCTTCCAGTTGAAGAACCCCCGGCATGACCGGTTGACCAGGGAAATGCCCCTGAAAGAAGTCTTCATTGAAAGTGACATTCTTCAGGCCAACAGCCCGCACCCCCTCCTCCACCTCCAGAACCCGATCGACGAGCAGGAAGGGATATCGATGCGGCAACAACTTGTGAATATCGCGAATTTCCAGACCTTTCGGTGATCGAACCAGAATATCTTCCAGCTCCATCTCCCGAACGTGAGCTTGTGCAATTTTGCCTGCGAGGGTGCCGTTGAGACTGTGTCCACTGCGGTGGGCGATGATATGACCCTGAAGAGAGCAACGGAGAACAAACAGGTCCCCCAATAAATCGAGCACCTTGTGCCGTGCAGGTTCATCGGTAAAGCGACCACCCAGAGCTTCACCCTGATCAGTAACAATCACGGTGTTTTCTTCGGTCGCGCCTTTACCCAGTCCCTTGGCTTTCAGCTCCTTGACTTCTCGCTCCAAAACAAAAGTGCGAGCAGGAGCGATTTCCTTACGATAGGTTTCCTCGTCGATTTTGAAATCGACGGTCTGGTTGAATCCAGGATCACCGGAATACTGCAAAGTGTAGGTCACCCGAAGGTCATTCCCCGGCAAGGCGACGACACTGGCAAGATTTTCCTCTGCACTGACCGGTGTGGAAATGGCCAGAGTGCGGGCCCTTGACCCCTGAGCCTCAAGACCACTCTCCCCAACTCCTTCAAGAAAGGGTAAAGAGCTTCCGTCCATGCCAGGAACTTCCGCACCATCCATTTCGATGACCGCATTTTCGACACCCAGAACATGCAAAACAGAAAGCAGATGCTCGCAGGTGTGAACCTCCACGTCCCCGATTCCAAAACTGGTGCGTCGGGGGTTCTTGCGAAGGGTCTCCAGGCTCAGGGGGATCCGAACCTCCGGAGATTGATCTACGCGGACGAATTGAATGCCACTGTCCGGTTCTCCCGGCAGCATTCGAAGGGTGGTCTCCTCACCCGAGTGGAGACCAGGACCCTTGAAAACGGTTTCATTGCGGATCGTGTGTTGGTTCGGAGAATTCAAAGTTACTTTTTGGAAACCCTGTTGATCACTTCCATGGTGATGTCCAGTTCAGGTTTGGCCCAAACACTGACGTACACCTTGAAGTTTTCAGATCTGGAAACATTGTTCACCACCACATCGAGTTGGCGTTCGAGGGCGACCTCTTCGATCGCTGTACGAACAAGGCCGACCAATACTTCCCTGCGTTCCTGAAACTTGATTGCGAATTCTTTTTCGAGATCCTCTTTCTTCCAGATCAACTCGGCATTCTTCAGGGCAAAGTTCTTTTCCACATCTCTGCGAGAATCGGAACCCGGAGTCAGCTGCTGCGCCTCCTGCTCCAACTTGCGAAGATCCGCTTCCAAAGAGCGTAGTTGATTCTCCATCGACGCCCTGAGGGCATTAAACTCTTCGGTGATCGCTTTTCCCTGTGGAATCTGATCCAGAACGATCTGGACGTCACAAACTCCAATTCGATGGGTTTCCATCTGATAGGGAACACCGAGAAGCCCCGCTCCCCATGAAAGAGTCAAAAGGGCAATCACGCCTAAACTGACCAAAAGGCTCTGGGATGAGAGTTTCATGATTCTCCTGTTCGCTTTTCTAAAATGCGTCACTCGGAAGAGAGGGATTGGCAAAGGTCAAAGTTTCTCCTCTAAATGCCAGAGGAATGTTATCTGTCTGGCCTTTTCGGTGCTTCGCAACGATGACTTCGGCCATGCCTTTGGCGTCCTCTTTCTCCGGTTGGTAGTACTCTTCACGGTAAAGCAACATGATAAGGTCTGCATCCTGTTCGATGGCCCCCGATTCCCGCAAATCAGACATTCGCGGCCTGTGATTGTCTCGGGATTCCACTGCTCGGGAGAGCTGCGACAGGGTCACCACGGGCACTTTCAGCTCCCGTGCCAATTGCTTCAGAGAACGGGAGATCTGCGAGATTTCTTGTTGACGGTTCTCTGTGCGGCCGCTGCCCATTTCCAACAACTGCAGGTAATCGATCACGATCAAACCCAGGTTGTGTTTATTGTGCATCATTCGGGCTCTCGATCGAATCGACATGGCGTTCAAACCGGGTGAATCGTCGATAAAGATCGGAGCATTCGACAGTTGGGTGGAAGTGGCGATCAGTCGATCCCAGTCCTGATCTGTCAGTTTGTTTTTATAGAGGCGATCGGCGGCCACACCTGAGGCGTTGCACAGCATACTTGCTGCAATTTGGTCGTAACTCATCTCCAGGCTGAAGACCGCCACGGGGATCTGGTTTCGAAAAGCTGCATTGAGAGCCACGTTCAGACTGAAAGTGGTTTTACCCATGGCCGGTCGACCAGCAATAATCACAAGATCTGTTTGTTGAAGGCCGCTCGTCAACTCATCCAGTCGCTTGAATCCCGTCAATACACCGGGTGCTTCACCTCGCTCCCGTTGATCCACCAGATTGAAAACCTCTTCCAAGGATTTCTTCATGGTGTGAACGTGTTTCCGATCGGTTCCCTCGGCGAGACGCAAGACTTCTGCTCCCGCTTCGTCGATCAGGTTGGCGGAATTCTCCTTGCCGACACGGGCACGCTTTTCGATCTCATGACAAACGTTGATGACATTTCTACGCCGGGAGGCTTCTTTGATAATATGGGCGTATTCGAGGGCGTTACCACTTGTGCGAACCCTTTTAGGGAGCTCCTGGATATACTCGCGCCCCCCCGCCTCCTCCAACTGCTCTTCTTTTTCGAGGAGGTCAATCAGGAGAACCGTCTCGATGACCCCTTCGTCGGCAAAAAGTTGAATGACATGACGGAAGATGACCTGGTGTCTTCCCAGGTAGAAATCGTCAGGCTTGAGTTGCTCGATCGCCATTCGGCTGACGTTGCCGCCATAGAGCAAAGATCCCAACAGGGATTCCTCTGCTTCGCGGTTATGAGGCAGTGTGGCCTCAGGCATATTTTGTGTCACCATCGTTCCCCGCTTCAAACCTTGATACCCATGCCCGTTCAGGCAATCGCCAGAGGTTCCTTAACTTTTCCGGAGCATTCTTCATTCCTCTGTGAAACCTCAATAAGGCCAGAGCCATAAAGGTGGCAGGTCGAATGAGGCTTCAAGCTCCCGTCCAATCGACAAGCAGGCCCGGCAACACCATTTGGCATTGCCGGGCCTACTGTCGCTAACAGTTCGTGCAAATTACTGGAGCATGCCCCTTATGGGAAGCACAGAGTCCAAGAGAGGTTCTATCCCTCTTCTGAGGCTTCTGCTTCCTCTTCGGAGGCCTGACCATCCTCGTCCGCCTTGACAACCCATACCTTGATGGTGGTCTCGACGTCGGGGTGGACATTGACATTGAGATTGTAAATTCCCAACTCCTTGATCGGCTTCTCGAGCTCGATGGTATCAGGGTCGATCTGAACACCTTCGCCCGCCATCTGCTCGCAGATATTAGCAGCAGTTACAGATCCAAAAAGGTGACCCTCTTCAGTGGCGCGGGCAATCAAAGTGCAGGAAGCACCATTGATGGACTCTGCCAAAGTCTGAAGGTTGGCCAAGCGTTCAGCCTCCTGGGCCTCTACGCGTTTCTTCTGGCCTTCGATCCACTGCAGGTTGGCACGGGCCAACTCTACTCCCATACCACGGGGGATCAGGAAGTTGCGGGCGTAACCGGGCTTGACAGTGACGACGTCACCGAGGGCTCCCAAGTTGGGGACGTCTTTGGTCAAAAACAGTTTCATGACGCTGATCCTTTCCCTATTGCCCGTAAGGGATCAAGCCCATGAAGCGGGCTCTGTGCACCGCGCGCTTGATCATGTGCTGCATCTTTGAGTTGCAACCGATCTGCCTTCTGGAAACCATTTTGCCGTTACTGGCAACGAGTCTCTGAAGAAGATCGACATCCTTGTAGTCGATGTACTCGCGGTCGGCGACCAGCGACCTTTTTTCCTTGCGTCCAAACATTTCAAAATCTCATTTCAATTTTTAATTAGAAGGGCACTTCGTCGTTGAAAGTTTCGCCCTGAGGGAATCCGCCACCACTGGGGGCAGACTCTCCGCTGCTGGATCCTCCAAAGGAGTCTCCCTGCTGCGGTCCATTTCCGCCGGATCGGGGCATGAAATTGACGCGCTCAGCCACAACCTTGAGCTTGTTGCGATTGTTGCCGTCCTTGTCCTGCCACTGGTCCAGCTTCAGGCGTCCTTCGATCAGCACGCCGCTCCCCTTGGAAAGGTATTGGTTGCAGGTTTCAGCCTGCCGCCCCCAAACGTCGACATCGACGAAGGTGGTTTCCTTTTCCTTTTCCTGGCTTCCTGCACGGGAAAAAGTTCTGTTACTGGCGATACCAAGGGTCACGACAGATGTCGATCCAGCCATTCTCAATTCAGGGTCTCTGGTCAAATTGCCAGCAAGAAAAACTTTATTGAACTCCATGGAAGCCTCTTTCTATTCCTTCTCTTCCTCTTCACCTGCTCCGGCGTCATGCTCGACGGCGACAGGCTCCTCCGCGGCTTCTGATTCTCCAGAATCCGCTGCAGCTTCATCGGCGGCAGCTTCATCTGCAGCCGCTTCCTCAGCGGGTGCTTCAGCTGCGGTCTCTTCAGCAGCAGGCTCAGGCTCTGCTGCCCGACGCTCCGCCACTTCCTGACGACGCTTCATCTCTTCCTCCAGGAAAGTTTCCTGAACAAAGAGACAACGCATGATCTTTTCACTGAGCTGGGCGTCGTTGCGCATGCCAACGATGCTTTGCGTATCAGCGCGGAAGTAGACGAGGAAATAGACACCGCGCTTGGTGCCATTGATCTCGTAGGCGAGACGCTGCTCGGGCCACTTCTCGCTGTACTCGATGGAACCGCCATGATTGGTCACGATTCCGGTCATCAGGGCCTCCAACTCGGCCCAATTCTGGGATGCAACAGAGGCATCCACGAGGAACAGTCCCTCGTAAAGTCTTTCGGTCAAGGTGATCTCCTTTGCAGATCGGGATACGTGAAGTCGCCCCCCCGTGACCAACAGGGAATCTCTGCCACTTCACACCAGTATTTCAAACAGTTTCACCCTCACTCTTCTCATTCGGAGAGGTCGGGAAGCGGGCCATTGTAACGAAGGGCAGCATTTTTGGCACCCTGAACTGCCCAGCAAAGTGCACTTTCGGACGCACGGGCCAGAGAAGCCTCAAAGAGGGGCTTCTGATCCTCTGGAGGAGGTTTGAGGACGAAATCCTCGACCGCCTCCCCTTCCGCCGGACGCCCGACACCGACTCTGCAACGGCAGAAACGATCAGTGCCCAGATGTTCGATCAGATTTTGAAGCCCCCGGTGACCTCCGGAAGAGCCTCCTGGTCGAATCCGGAGAACCCCCGGGGCCAGATCGAGATCGTCGACCACCACGAGCAGATCCCCGATTTCAACGTTCCACTTGCGCAGATACCCCTTCACCGGAGGCCCGCTCAAATTCATGAAGGTCTGGGGCTGGAGCAAATGGACAGGTCTGCCCTTCCAGCGGGTTTGCCAGAAGAATAGATCGGGTTGCTCACCGGATTCACAGTCCAGCTTCCGAACGAGCCGATTGATGACTTCGAAACCGGCATTGTGGACGGTACCGGAATAAGAATCTCCCGGATTGCCCAGGCCTGCGATGACGCAGGGACGAGAGCGATCCGGGAGAGAATGATTCACTTTTTTGGTCTCTCAAACGTAAGGGCGTTGAATTAACCGCCGCGACGTCCGTGACAGATGATGACCGGCGTACCGTCACTCAACAGGCACTCCACACCTTCGGGCATCTGGAGATCACGGGCGCGAATCGACTGATTGGTACCCAAGCTCTCAATGTTGATGGTCATGGAAGCCTTGAGGTCACCGATCTTGCCACGCACGGGCACATGGCGGTAAGCCATGTCGAGGATTCCTCCACCGGCGACGCCTCGCGCCATACCTGCGGTCAAAAGACGCATCGTTGTGGTGATCGGCTTGTCGTCGCTGACGCGGGCCAAGTCGACGTGAATCGCAGAGTCGCCGTAGAGATCATACTGAACCTCTTTGACAATTCCGGCTTCACTGGCTCCGTCACACTTGATTTCAAAATAGCGGTGGTGGTTTTCCAACGCCTTGTAGAACGCCTTGGCGTCGACTGCTACGGAACTGTTTGGCTTGCCGCCGCCGTAAACATTGACGGGGATCATTCCCTCTGCACGAAGTCTGCGTGCAGCTCGGGAGTTGGTTGAATCGCGGGAGGTTCCCTCCATCACGAACTTGTCCATCTGTGGTCACCTTTCGGTCACACCTGCATCGGTAAATTGGCAAACTGCAACAACAGCAGAAATGACCTAAAGGCTGTTCCTGCCGATGGAAGCGGATTTGTGAATCTGTCGAATGGCATTGCCGAAAGCAGGAGCACACGACAGAACCGATACCCTATCACTGGAAATCTTTCCGTCTACCGGAATGGTGTCCACAAAGGCAAACTCCTGAGCCGGGGAGGCAAGGAGCCTCTCGACTGCTGGACCGCACAATACCGGGTGTGTACACGCCAGAATCACCGATTTGGCCCCTTTATCGAGGACCAGACGGGCCGCTTCGGTGATCGAGCCACCAGTGGCAATGACGTCATCCGCCAAAATCGCGTTCATTCCGGCCACATCGCCGATGATAAAGCCGATTTCGGTCTTTTCACCGCTGACCCGTCTTTTGTCGACGGTGGCCAGGCGGGCACCCAATCCGCGGCTGTAGGCACGGGCCATCTTGATGGCACCCACGTCCGGGCTGACGACGACGAGATCGTCCATCTCTTTCTTGCGAAAATGGTCGACGATAATCGACCCTGCATAGACGTGATCTACCGGGATGTCGAAGAAGCCTTGAATCTGTTCGCAGTGCAGATCCATCGTCACCACACGATCTGCTCCGGCGGCAACAATCAGGTTGGCCACCATTTTTGCAGTGATCGGTACACGGGCCCCCTGCTCACGGCGGTCTTGTCGGGCGTAACCAAAGTAGGGAATCACGGCAGTGATGCGAGCAGCGGAAGAACGCTTGACGCAGTCGATCATCACCAGCAGTTCCATCAGGTTTTCATTCACCGGTGGGCACGTCGACTGGACGATAAACACGTCCTTGCCACGTACGTCTTCACCGAGCGAGACAGAGATTTCACCATCCGGAAAACGGGTGACCTCTGCACGGCCGGGCTCCAGTCCCAAATCGTTGCAGATGTCTGCAGCAAGGGTGTGATTCGAATTTCCGTTCAAAACCACCATCGTGTCGGAAAGCATCAGTTCCCTTTCTCATCCTCGCAGATTTTTTCTCTGTCTTCTTCAGCACTCTTGTGAAGTCTTGCAGGTACGCCCTTGACCGTGGTTCCGGGTGCGACCGATTTGCCGGGAGGAACCAGAGCTCCCGCCGCAACCGTTGCTCCCGAGCCGATCTCTCCGGGAGCGACCACCACCGATCCACTGCCGATGAAGGCTCCTTCGCCGATCGTCGTCGGGTGCTTGTCTTTGCCGTCGTAATTGGCGATGACCGCGCCCGCACCAATGTTGGCTTTTTTGCCCACATGTGTGTCACCAAGATAAGCAAGATGTTTGGCTTTGGAACCCGTCTCCATGCGGGATCTGTTGACCTCGACAAAATCGCCGACGATCACCTCGTCTCCGAGGACCGTTCCCGATCGGAGATGGGCGAAGGGCCCGATCTCACAGCGTTCTCCCACACGCACCCCACTGCGGATCACCGTGTTCGGCTGGATCACCGTATCCTGGCCCAGTTCCACGTCGACCTCGATCCAGGTGGTCACCGGGTCGACGATGGTCACGCCCTGATCCATCCAGTGCTGCTGCCACTTTTCCTGCATCATGCGGGATACTTGGGCCAGCTGGCGGCGGTCATTGACCTGGGCGAAGTTTGTGGAAACACCACAATCCCAACCGCATACGCCCATTCCGGCGTCGCAGAGCACCTCCACCAACCGGGTCAGATAGGCTTCTTTTGCGGAGTCTTCGTCAGAGAGATCCTCTTCGACCATCGGCCTCAGAAGGGGAAGGATTTTGGAAGGGTCGAAAGCGTATATGCCGAGATTGACCCGATGAATTTCTGGTGAGCCCGGTTCGAGGTCCGCCTCTTCCACAATTTGGCTGACCGCACAGGTTTCTCCCGTATCGGAATCAGGTGCAGAAATCACCCGCCCCATGCCCCGCGGTTCGTCCACCGTTCCGGTCACGATCGTCATCGGTTGTCCCTGTTGACGGTGCGTCTCCACCAGCTTGCGAATCATTCCCGAATCGAGGTCGGGCAGGTCTCCATTGATCACAACCAGAGTGGAGTGACGCGGAGCAGCCTGGTCCAGCGCCTCCAAAAGTGCATGTCCTGTACCTCTTTGGGGATCCTGCAATGCCGTACGGACATCCGTACCTTTCAGATGCTTGCGAATCTGATTGGCCCCATGACCCACGACTACCGTGAGGTCGTCGGAACCGGCGGCGCAAATCTGTCGGGAGACATGATCCAGCATCGGTATGCCGAGGATCGGGTGCAGGACTTTGGGAGTGGATGATCGCATGCGGGTTCCGCGACCCGCAGCAAGGATGACGGCGGAGAATTGATCCATGGCCTGGCCATCCCGTCGTTTGCTGCATAGAAATGGCTACCCGGCGAGGACTCGAACCTCGAATGACTGGACCAAAACCAGTTGTGTTGCCAATTACACCACCGGGTAGCGGAAAATCGCGAGAAGGGCGACTGCGATCCCTGACGGACCGAACCACCGAGATCGGATTCTAACGCAACCATATCTTGAGCGTCAATCGGAGCGGAAAGATTCCCACGAGAGAAATCCCGCTGACGGTCATCTCACCGCTGGACGGAGACCTGCAGTCAGGCGGAAACCTCACCAGCCAGAAGTGGTTCCAGCAGAATGGAGGACCAGCTTTCCCAATGCTCATCGGCAGGATCAAGATCGGCCAGAGGAATCCAGTCCCCGGTCATCCGATCCGTTTCAGCGATTTCCGGACGATCTTTGACCTGAACCGCGACCGCCAAGCCCAGGTGCACCTGCCCCACGGCGGTTTCGTCGTCATTGATCCAGCCCAGAAATCGGCATTCGGCCGCATCCGGGATCAGGCCGATCTCTTCCGACAATTCCCTCTGCAAGCCCCGAAAGAGAAGCGGTGCGTCCCCCGGTGCCTCAGGATTGACATGCCCCCCTACGCCGACCGATCGCTTTCCGTGAAGACGTTTCTCTCCCTGCGTCTTCAGTCGCTGAAGCACCAGCATGGAATCTTCGTGGAGAATGCAGACATAGGGGATGATCTGTTTCCACTGGGTGTCTTCCTCCGCCTGTGGGCGGTCACGGAAATTTCCGAGAGGCTCCAGATTCCGGCACGATTTAAAGAGAGGCAGTTGTGCGGGCAGAAATCCCTGAAAAATGCCAATTTCAGCCTCCATGACACTTCTGGGAATCCCCCAGACCTGCTCTACGTCCTGATTCATACCGGCTCCCTTTCCTGAGAATGCTTAATCTAATGTCCCCTTTGAACCGTCGCCAGAAGAGACCGATGGTAAGAATAAAATCCGTTATCATTCCCAGGCAGGAATGGAGTCCGTGAATGTTCACCCCACCCAATCACCGCAACCAGAGCAGCATAATGTCAAGGTTCCTCTTCCTTGGTCTTTTCAGTGGACTGCTTCTGGCAGGAAACCTGTCCTTGGCCACAGGGGAAATCAAATCCGGTTTCAATCTTCAACCCGCACGCCTCGATCTCGGGGCGGTCGGCCATGGCGGAAAGTACCCAAACCTCTCCTTCACGGTGACAAACAACACCAAGACCTCGCAAACCTTCACGATCCGCCCCTCCTGTGGTTGCATGAAGTTGAAGGGGCCATCCCGGTTGATCCTCGATGCCGGGGCAACTCAGGAGATCGGCTTCCAACTCACACTGGGACGCGGCTGGGGTGTTTTCGCTAAAAGAATCGATCTCGTCGACGGCAATCGCAGAGTCCTTGCGTCCTTCCCCGTCAACGCACTCTTTCATCCAGGAGTCAAAATCGCAGCGATGGAAGCGGTACTGACCACCAGTCCTGTCAGCACCTTGCCCGAATCGAAAACACGGATCGATTTCATCGGAACCAAAAAGAAACCGGTACTGAGCGACCTGAAATCGGAAAACCCAAGAATCGAATTTGAAATCATTCCTTCCGAAAAACCGGGAGTGGCCACCCTGGAGATACGCTCACTTTCCACCTGGCCCGCAGGACGTTTCAGCACCATGGTCACCGGGCTTTGCAACGGCTTGCCTTTCAAGCTTCCGGTGCGCGGACGCGCCTTTGGTTCCCTGATCCATGAGCCCCACTCCTGGAACCTGAAACAGATCCGTGATACGTCCCCCTCCCCTGAGACCCTGACCCTCCGGCGCGCCGATGGCAAACCACTGAAGATTCTGGAAATGCAGGTGGAGTGGTTGCGACCCGTGGATGGATTCGACGTGAAACTCTCACAGGAAACCCTCAAGGATGGTTCCGTGAAAATCACCGCCACGCCCGTTGATCCGATTCCAAGGGTCAACAAGGGCTTTTATGGCAAGGTCGTGCTCACGACCAATGTGGAAGAGGAACCGACGGTCCGCGTCGACCTTCTGGGTGTTACGCAAATTCCGCGAAAGGCCACACCAAGATGAAGATTTCTGATCTGGTCCAGAAACTGGGCGGCGAGTTTGAAGGGGATTCGGCTGTGGAAATTTCCGCAGTCGCAGAACCTGAACACGCAAGAGAAGGTGATCTGGCGTGGGTCGGAGACGCCCGCTACACCCAACTTCACCTTAAGGCCGCGGTGCTACTTTTGTCCAACGATCAGGACCTCCCGCAAAACCATGAAGCGAAAGGCATCTGGCGTCACCCAGAGCCGGGTAAAGCCTTCGCACTGGCGATCGGCCTGTTGCACCCCGAGCCAGCCCCTGCCTTTCATGGCGTCCACCCGAATGCCGTCGTCATGGATGGTGCAATTCTCGCTGACGATTGCCATGTGGGTCCCGGATGTTTCATCGACAATGGTGTTGAAATCGAATCTGGTGTCATCGTGGATCCGGGGGCAGTGATCCATGGCCCCGCATGCGTTGGATCAGGGACCCGGGTTCACGCCCGAGTTACCATCATGCCCGATACCACCATCGGTTCCGATTGCATTCTTCATCCGGGAGCGGTGATCGGTGGAGATGGATTCGGATTCGTTCCCACTGAAACAGGAGCCCTGCGTATTCCCCATCGGGGAGGCGTCGTCTTGGGAGACCGGGTTGAAGTCGGTTGCCTCAGCACCATCGACAAAGGGGTTCTCGGCAACACCGTCATTGGTGAAGGAACCAAGATCGACAACCTGGTCCATGTCGCCCATAACGTTTCCATCGGTGCACACAGTTTTCTGGCAGCCCAGGTCGGCATCGCCGGATCAGCCACCATTGGAGATCAATGTGAATTCGGCGGTCAAAGTGGAATGGTCGGGCATGCAGAAATCGGATCGAAAGTCCGAGTCGCCGCGAAATCGGCAGTGCTCTCCGGCGGCTTCGAAAATGAAACGGTCATGGGAATCCCGGCGACGGAGGCAGGAAAGATGCGCAGGATCTTCGCCATCCTTCAACAACTGCCAGAGTTGCGCGACCGGATCCTCGACCTGGAGAAAAAGCTCGACCAGGATTCCTGAAATTCAGATTGAATCCCGGGCGGTGACTTGCCCACAGTTTCGCTTTTCTCTATAAGCAAAGCAGTATCAGGAAAGTGCCGTACTTGGCACTGCAAAGGAACGGTAAGAATCATGAGGGCCTGTAGCTCAGTTGGGAGAGCGCTGCGTTCGCAATGCAGAGGTCGTGAGTTCGAATCTCATCAGGTCCACCAACCGTTCA
>CAJXMG010000023.1 GCA_913056395.1 uncultured bacterium
GGCAGTATTGCAGCAGTGATCAACAGCTCCAATATCGATGCGACCATCGGCAGAATCTGGAAAGAGGGCAAAACCCGCCGTCTGCGGATGATCAACGCCGTCGATGACTATGACGATCTTTTTGATCTGCCCATCAACGATCGCGGCTTGCGCCTCGGTCAGGTGGCCGTCATCGATCGGGTCGAGGGTGAGATGCGCTGGGGAAGGCACCTCAACCTCTCTCCTGCCATCTCTCTGGAAATTTCGCAGCAATCGGGAGCCAATACCGTCAATACCTGCCGTCGCATTCGCGAGGTCGTGAAGACGATCCAGGATGACCCCCAGCTCGCAGGCATCGAACTGCTGGTGTGGCAGGACCAGGGTCAAATGATCGAGAAATCCATCGGTCAGTTGCGGGATGCAGGATTTATCGGTGGCGGACTCGCACTGGTGGTTCTGTTGATTTTCCTGCGGCGTATTTCGGCCACATTTTTGGTTGGTATGGCGATCCCCATCTCAGTCCTGTCTGCGATGGCAGCCTTCTATCTCGTCGAAATGGAACTCAACACCATCACGATTCTGGCATTGATGCTGGGTGTGGGAATGTTGGTCGACACCGCTGTGGTGGTGGTCGAGTCGATCGTCCGGCGCGCCACCGCCGGGCAAAGCCCTGCGGAAGCCGCCACTCAGGGAACTCTGGAAGTGGCGACTCCGGTCTTCGCGGCCACCCTGACAACGATGGTCGTGTTCCTGCCGGTGATGATCTCGAGCACCAGTCAGTTTTCGGAACATTTGGGTAATGTGGGAATGGTCATTTCGTTGACCATTGGAGCGAGCCTGTTCGTTTCCCTGACTCTTGTGCCGATGGTCTCTGCTCGCATCTTTGGTCAGCATGAAGTGAAGAAGGCCAACTGGTTTGAATCCTTCAAAGGGGCCTACCTCAAGTTTCTTGGTGGGGCAGTCCGTTTCAGGTTTTTGACCATCGCCATCGCGTTGGCAGCCACCTTCAGTGTCATCATTCCTTTCCAAAACGGCTTCCGCATGAATATGTCGGACATGGACTGGAAGGCCAACTTCGCCAACATTCGCTACAACCCTGTGGAGGGTCTGGATTACCGCGAAATGGAAAAGGTGGTCTACCAGATCGAGGAGCTGTTGCAGAGCCGCCGGGATGTCATCGGCGAGGGTGACATTTACTCTTGGTTCACCGATGGCACCGCCATCACCCGCGTCTATCCTCCTCAGGAAATCGCAACGGAACAGTATCTGGCAGATCTCAAGGCAAGGATTTCGACGATCCTGCCGAAGATTCCCGGCTTCAACATCAAGACCAGTGATGGTTGGGGATGGGGCGGACGGGGTGGTGGTGGAAGATCCAGCGCAGGCTCCATCAATGTTCGACTCAAAGGAGTCTCGGGAGCCTTGCTCGACGAATTGGCGCCGGAAGTAGCAGCTTACCTTTCCAATGTGGAAGGGGTGATCGATGCCGAACTTCCAGGGCGCAATCAGGTCGATGAGCTGATCCTGCAACCGGACGAAGATCTTCTCGGTCGTCTTGAAGTCTCCGGAGATCAGGTGGCCCGCAGCATCAGCATGGCGTTTGCGGGCAGTCGACTCTCCAGTCTGAGAACGCGATCCAACGACATGGATATCACCCTTGGTCTTCTCGAAGAGGAGACCGATACGGTTTCCGAGTTGAAAGGGATGCGTTTCCCGGTGACGGATGCCCTGGAGTTGCCAGTCGAGGATCTGGGTTCTCTCGTTCAATCCGAGGCCGCAGACGAACGCAAGCGTTGGGATCGTCTCGCTTACGCGAATGTGTCTGTGGAATTGGGTGCAGGAAACCAGCAACAGATTCAGGCCCGTGTGGAACAGGCGTTGAACTCTTTCACCTGGCCTGTGGGTTATACCTGGGATTTGGGTGAGCAGTGGTCGGGTCGCTGGCGAAACAGGGAATCCTTTGGCGAAGGGATGTATCTATCAGTCCTGCTCGTCTACATGGTTCTCGCATGCCTGTTCGAGTCCTTGAGAACTCCGCTGGTTCTGATGGTCTCCGTGTTCCTCGCCATCCCGGGAGTGATCTGGACCCTTTACCTTCAGGGAGATGACCTCGATACACCGGCAGCGGTCGGGACCATCCTGTTGAGTGGCATCGTGGTCAACAACGGGATCGTGCTCATCGATCAGGTGCTGAGAAAAATGGCCGAGGGGCAATCACGTCTGGATGCCATCCTTGGTGGAGCCGGGGATCGGCTGCGACCGATTCTGATCACGGCATTAACCACCATTCTCGGGCTGATCCCCATGGCCTATGCCACCGAGGTGACCGCAGGTCCTTCCTTCACCACTCTGGGTAAAACGATCATCGGGGGTTTGGGGGCTTCGACCCTGCTGACCCTCATCGTGTTGCCTGTGGTTCTGAGCCTGACCTTGAAGGAGCCTGAGAAGGTATCCCCAGCGGTGCCGGATGAGGATGATTCCACTCCCCAAGTGTCGTGAAATCGAACACGGTTTGCCCCACTCGGGGTCCTGTGCAGCAAAAATCGCTGTGCATTCTCGGACCTTGAGTTGTAAGTTCAATAAAATAATGAGTTTATGATTTTTGGGGTCGGTAAAAGTTCCATGATCAGAGGGTGTAGAATGGCACAGGATCTGCCGATGTAGTGGATACCGGCTTCCGTTTCCATGGCAGGGAACGGATCGGCGATACGAGTCCTGAAAAGTGGGAACGAATGCAGCAGCAAGCACAGAACCACCGATTGGAACGAGCTTCTCGTGTCCCCTCAGGGGATTCGGGAATGGCCCTGTTCATCGTTCTGGTTCTGGTTCTGGTTCTGACGGTCGTCATCACCCAGATGGTGTTTGTTACCCAAGTAGAAAAACGGATTTCCCAAAATCGTCAGGGTTTCGTTCAGCTGAATTACGCTCTTCAGGCTTCCTCCCGTCTGGTGATGCAAAAGGTCACCGAGGATCTGATGGAAGATCTTGGGTTGCTCGAGGAACTCGATCTCGAAGGCGGAGACATGCTGGGTCAGGTACCCGCGGGTAACCCCGGTTCCGATCCCAATGCCGGCCCTGGAGGTGCAGACTCCGATTCTGACGATGAAGACGAGGGGCGATCGTCATCCGATGATGCGGTCGATACCCGTCATGACGTCTGGGCTTATCCGATTCAGGACACTGTGAACGATATTCAGGTCACTGGAGATATTGTCGATGGTGAATCCTGCATCGATCTCAATCACATCTTTGAATTGGTTCTCTTCGAAGAAGAAGAGGAAACCGGAGCTGAAGGTGACATTCCGGATCTGGGGGGCATAGGAGTGCCTGCCGAATCCGGTTTTGATCCAGGATCTGTTTCCCTCGATCCCGAGAATTCCTTCCCCAGTGGAAGTGGCTTCGTCGAGGAGGAGTTTGTCCTCCCCGAGCAGGAGCAGGTGGATGACGCGGAGTACATGCTGCAACGTCTCATGGAAGCGGTGATCGACTACAATCAGGAGAACGGATTCAACTACGAGGACACTCCGGATCCCACCGATGCGGCTGCGGCCATCGTGGGATATGTGTTCCAGAGAGTCTCCGATGAGAAGACGCGCCGAATTCGCAGCCTCGACTCGATTTTGCAGTTGGAAGAGATCAGCCTTGAGTTCTTTGAAGGACCGGTGGATCCGATGGCTGCTGAACTGGAAGAGTCTGCAGAGCGGGATGGCCAGGATTCGGGAATGTCTTCCGGACTGGGTGGTCTCGGACTCGGTGATCTTCCGGGAATCGGTTCCCTCGACTTTCTCGAACAGAGTGGCTACTCACTCCTCGATGAAATGGTTGAAGGCCCCGTGACTCCCCTGGGATTACGTCATGTTCTGACGGCCAATTCCTCGGGAAAGATCAATCTGAACACAGCCAGGCCAGAGGTGATCATCGCCCTGATTCCTTCCTTTGAAGACTTTCAGGAAGCGAAGGAGATTGCCTGGCAAATCTACCAGCGGGGGGATACCTACCGCGAGTTGACCGAGGAGGAAGAAGCCGCTGCAGCGGAAATGCCCCTTGGCGAAGATGAAGAGGATGCTGCTCAGGAATTTGAGCATTTCACGAACATCAATCAGCTTTCCCAGATCAATGAGGATTGGAATTCTTCGGAGGTGGGCGGTGAGCCGTCGATCACCGAACTGCTGAAAGAGGACCTGGAGAAAAATGTGGTCTTCAAAAGTCAGTATTTCACCGCAAACCTCAAAGGGACAAAGGAAAATCAGACCCTCTCGGGTAAACTGGTTTGTGCGAGAAGAGATCGCCACGTCGTCGTTCTCTCATGGAGAGAATTGAAACGATGAATTGGCAAGGGATGGAACTACGATGAAATTCAATATCGGCTTGATTCGAGGTGGTTTGACTCTGTTCAATCTCACCGGACTGGCTTTGCTCACTTACGCACTGCTGAACATGTTCGGCATGATCGAGGAGGATCAAAAAACGATTCGACTCGCTGATCCCGCTGATTACGCAATGCCGGCAGATGCTCCGCGGCCTGTTTCCAACCGCTATACCAGTGTGATTCGTGATCTCTACAGAAAGAAACCTGCTCCACCGGTGGCACCGGTCCAGGCCCAGACAGAACCGGAGCTCCCGGTTCTCGATGGCGGACCTCTCCGCGATTGGAGCATCACAGGCGTCATCCTTTCCGAGGAAGGACGCAAGTTCGCCACGCTTCAGGAAAAGTCAGCGAATCCGGTAGGAACCAATGTCGCCGGTCGCAGGACTGCAACCAGTTCGCGCCTGCGTGGAACCTCGGGTAGAACGAGCAGTCGCACGACTTCCAGCAGAGGTCGCACTTCCAGTCGTTCCCGGACGCCCAGCAGGCTGCCAGCCCAAAGCCAGTCCCGTACTCGTTACATCGAACAGGGCAAGCAGTTCAGAGTGGATGAGAACACCTACGAGGTGGTCGACATCACCCACACCCCCAAGCAGGTGACCTACCGACACAATGGCAAAAGTTACACCCTGCAAACCGCGGATGTCCTCGATCCGGTCATCGATGAAGTGGACGGCGGTCTCGTTCTTCGTGGTTTCAGTCCTGAAGAGTTGGAGGCTCTCGGTCTTGGCGGCAATCAAATCCCTGGTCGCGGAGCACAGCAACCGACCGGAATCCCGACCGATTCAAGGGGTGCCATCAAGAATGGCAAAGGCCAAGACGTTTCCGCTGGAAAAAGTGGCACTGCCAAGCCTGGAACGACGGGGCAAAACCCCCCTGGCAGACCGAAGCCACAGGCTCGCCCACAACCAGCGAGTCGCTCGGGTTTGGGAACCCCCCAGAACCAGCGTGGACGTGGGCAGCAGGTCCGTCCTTCCACCCGTGGAAACGGTCTTTCCACCGAAACCAAGGAACAGAAACAGAGTCGCAAGCAACTCGAAGCCACATTGGGCATCGATCTCGAAAAGGACCCTGAGGGGGCGATTCGACAGCTTGAGGGCCTGAACAAGAGACAACAGTAGTTAACCCGGAGTCACTCCAGCGAGAGGAGTCCTGTCGTGGCATTGCACGCAGGTATTGAAATCGACGGCGGCCTGGTCCGCATTGCTGTTCTGGATGTCACATCCAAACAGACAGTGTTGGTCGATTTCATCGAAGAAACCATTCTGGGAGATACGGCCGCCGAACGTGTCGAATCCCTGCGATCGATTCTTCAGGAGAACCTGGCAGAAGGTGATCGCAAGGGAGTGGAAATCGCTTCGTCGATTCCCACTCGCCTGATGACTCTCAGGGACATCTCTGTTCCCTTCACCAAAGACGAAGTGATTCAAAAAACGATTCGCTACGAGAGCGAAGGGCACATCCCCGGTGTTTCCATTGATGATCTGATCATCGACTACCTCAAATGTTCAGAAACCGAGGATTCCGCACAATTGATCATCGGCGCCATCGACAAGGAAGCCCTCGGTCAACATCTGGAGATTTTCAAGGACACCGGTGTGGACCCCGCACGGGTTGAGATCGACGGCACCGCTTTGGCCAGTGCATTTCATGTCGCCCATGAGGAAATGCGTACCGGTCGATCCCTGATCGTTGCCATGGAGGCAGGGCATACGGACTTCGCACTCCTCGAAGAGGGTCGAATCATCCGCCTGCGATCCACCGCCAATCACATGAGAGTGGAGACCTCTCCCAGTTTGCCGGCCCCCGAAGAGGCTGTTGAAGAAGTCGCTCCGGCTCCCGAGCCGGGAAGTGCGGAGGAAGAGTTCGGGCAGCTCTTTGATGAAGGTGAAACGCCGGAATTGGTCGAGACTTCCTTTGAAGAGATGGCGATTGCGGTCGTTTCCGATGAAGAGTTTGACCAGTTACAGGCCCCGGGAGTTCGTGATGTCTCCCAGGTACCGGTGAGCAGTGACGACATGGTGGCCCGTCTGATCACAGAGATTCAGAGAACCTTTGCCGGTTACCTGCTGCGGAATCCCATCGACCGGATCATCGTCTCTGGAAAAGTGGCCAAGGATCTCGATCTGGTGAGCCACTTGTCTGAAGCTTTCGATGTTCCGGCCCAACAGTTGAGAATTTGTGACAAGGTCGAGAGCTCCATGGGGCTCGACAAGGTAGATCGCTGTAACGATTCGGGCGCCATCGCTGTAGGACTGGCTCTCGGCATTGCAGGTCAGGGGCTGACAGCCTTTGACCTTCGCAAGGAAGAGTTCCGCTACGAACGCCGCTTTGCAAAGTTGGTTCCCGGTTTGATTTTGCTGGGCCTGATTCTCTGTTTCTCGTCGATCGCCCATTTGGTGAGCAGTCATAGAGAACAGCAACTGCGCATGAGTGAGTATCAGGCGATTCGATACAATCAGACCGAGATTTACCGTGCCCGCTTTGGAGAAGATCCCAAGTTGCGTGGGGCCAATACGTCGATCGTAGCCGCTGCCGAACGAAAGATTAACGAACTCAAGGGCGGAAGTTCAGCGAACAAGCGCACGAGGCTGGATGAATACTTGCCCATCGTTGAAATGATCGAAGATGTGACCAAAGGAGTAGCGAGTGCTCGCCCCGAGGTATACCCGGAATGGCTTTCGCTCGACATCAGTGGACTTAAACGCAAGGATCAAAAGTCTACCGCAACTCTCAGGGTGTCCGATGCAGTGGCTGCCAACAGTGTTGCCGGTGCTCTGGAATCCTCCTCCAAGTTCTTCCGCATCGAAGATGACGTCAAGGAAGACAAGGAAAACAAGAAATTGACTCTGAACCTTTTCCTGCTGCCAAGTGCCAGCGGTGCAAGGGAGCGATAGCCATGAGTGCCAAAGGTAACACCAACGACCTGACGCAAATTATGCTTCTGACTCTATACCTGTGCTCGGCTGTGTTCGGGGTTTGGGGGTTTTGGGTCAAAAGCCAGGCCGCCAATTACGAGAATGGGATCCGTCGCGAACAGGTCAATCTCCAGAATATGCGCGAGCTTCTGGCGAGTGCCGAGAGCAAGGAGGTGGTGCTTGAGCATCGCCGTCGCGAGGAGAGCAAGAAAAACGCCAGCAAGATCAGTGACGTTGTGATCGGAATCATCGATTCAATGCGCAATTCGACAGCACGGCCTGAAATCAAGACCGCCAACAAGGACGTCAAGGGGCAGCGTGATGGGATCAAGAAGCACATCTACAACGCCACCTTTGAAGAGCGTCCGATTCGGGATCATGTCACCTTCATCGCCAATATTCAGGCGCGGGCTCCGCATCTGGGTTTTGAAAAAGTGAAGATGATGAACAAGTCTCCGAGGAGTGAGTATCAGGATGTCTGGGATCTGCAGATGACGATTGTCAGCTACGCCGGTGGAGAAGGTTCCCAGGGCGCGCCCTGATCTGATTCACAGACGGGCAGTCTTTTTCTCACCTTGAGGCTTCGAAGAGAATCCCTTTGGATTGCATGCTTTGAGTATCGATCCCGAAGAGAAAGGCCCCACCCCAGGTTGAACTGGCTTGTTGTACCAGTGTCGATTGCCACGGGGCATGACCGAGGGATCTGCACACCTTTTCCAACTCCCCGGTGACAGGATCAAAAATACTGGCCTCCGGCGTAGGCAACCCACCGTGATCCCGTCCGCCGGCCACCAGAATCCGACCACCGGGCAAACGGGCAATACCCGGTTGCAGTGTTTCCTGAACCAGTCTTCCTGCGGGGATCCATTCCAGAAACAGATAGCCACGTCCGTTGTCCTTCAAATTCAAAAGGAATGCGGTTCGACAACTGGCAGTTTGATGGGGTGAGAAGGGATCGGGAGTGGGTTCCTTGCGGGTTCCCGCGACGAGCAGGGCCATATTTTCAGCAAGACCGGAGTCGAGCCCCGAAATCATCTTCAGGCCTCTCCGTGGCCCGGGCAGAGTGGAGTCCGGATTCAGTTTCAGGCGTCTGAGGCTACGTGTGCTTCGACGCAGTCGGAAGCCTTCTGGAGAAGAGAGGACCCTGCAAAATTCTGCGGTGAATTTCACATACGGAGCGCCCAGTGAACCCCCATAACCTCCATAGACAAAGAGCAGAGGATCTTCCGAATCCTCAAACAGGATCGAAGAGTGTTGATGTCGGGGATAGGCCAGTTCACCCACCTGAAATGCCTGGGCCGGAATAGAATCCGATTCAGCCATGGAGCGAGTATCCAGAGTGACGACCTCGATCACTCCATTGAGTTCTCCCTCCAGTCGTCCACCGACCAGAACCACTTCATCCGCTGAAGCGATGACGTGGGCATTGTGCTCAAAGCGCGGTGTCAGATTTCCATTGATCTGCAATGGGAGAAAACGAGGTGGCGAGGAATCTGCCACCAGAGCTTCCGCATCATTTCTTACCTTTGTGCCATCCCATCCGCCGATCAGGACAATGATGTCGTCCTCTGTTCCGGACAGGGTGTCGGGACCTGGAAGAACTGATGCCGTATGTCCCTTGCGTGGATGATTCATGGCAATCGGCCCAATGTGCTGGCCTCTGGAATCGATGATCCATGCTTCTGCCATGATCCGTGAACTTCGTGTGGCCCCCAGCGTTCTACCCCCAGCGAGAAGGAACTTGCCCCCGGAAAGCGGGGTCAGGCTGGCTCCCTCCAATGCAGGCAAGCCGGGAGGAAGTGGGGCATGGTTCCAGGGGTCACACTCTCCTTCGAGATCGACCACCCAGGGAGAGGCAACACCTGCACCGCGGGAACTCTTCAATTTTTCCGAAGGAAGTATGGTCGTAGAATCGAGGGCGATTCCAGAACTGGAACCTTCATATTTGTAACGGGAGGGATCGACCTCGCCATCGATGGTCAAGACCGGAGAAGACCCCAGTATCAGGGAAGACTCGAGGGAAGGCCCGGATGCAATCCAGCGCGCGGGCATCTCGGGAGTACCAAGGCGGTCCCCGGTGACGGGCAGGCGGAGGAGATCATTGGGGCCCTTGAAAGCCTCGCCAGCGGGATGACGATCGATTCCTGTTTCAACCAGACGGTCCCACTCAAGAACCAGTAAATCTTCCTGGTTTACCGTCGAGCTGCCATCGGAATCGATCCAACGGGCGCCGACGAGGAGCGCAGGCTTGACGGGGCTGGGGGTGATGGCTGTCAGCCCACTCTTCCGTTTTCGCTGGGCTTTCAATTCGGGAACTATCGGCAGTTGATCGAGATCCACTTCGAGTTGCGTCCTGCTCCCATCCGGTTTTTCACCCCGCGGAAGAAAGGAGTCGAATCCCGAGAGCAGGATCACTTTCCATTCGTGGGGGCGATCTCCTGACTCCACGCGGTAGATCGCAGAATCCAATCCCGGATGGGTGAAGGTGATACCCGTGGATGAAGACTCCAGCAATTTCATGGGTCGATCAAAGGTGATGGTCAGTACCCCCTGATTTTCTGAATCAGGATTTTCACTGACCGCGAGTCGGGAATCGATGATCTGCCATGTGTCTGAGGGCCGACAGCCGAATGAGCAGATCAGGATGAGGACCATCAGCGGCACGAAGAGTTTGTTCAGGAAAGCGGGTCGCGACCCGAATGACGAGGGGTCTCGGGAGTCCAATATGAAACCGGAAGTGGAAGTACGAGGTTTCACCGGGGTTTCTCTCCTGAAACGGGCGGGGATGGCTTCACAGAATGTTGCCTCTGAAGAGACGATTCTTCAAGGGGGGATTAGCCTTCGTAACCCAGTTTTTGCAAGGCGGTGATGATTTCCTGCTGTACCCGTTGGGAGGAATCGACCCGGTCGCGCGCCTGCATCAATGCCTGAATGGCAGCAGAGCCATCGATATTGAGCAATGCTCGTACTGCAGAGATCCGGGTCGAAACATTGGCATCCTCCAGAAGGATTTTCTCGACCACGGGTATCGAATTGACGTCGCGGATGCCTCCGAGAGCACCCAAGTACGATTGGCGTACGTAGGCATTCTGTTCTTCCGCAAGAGCCGCTTCGATGCTCTGGGAGTGTTGGTTACCTCCGGTAGTCTTGAGCCCGTAAGCAGCCCGCTGTCGAACCCTGAAGTGGGAAGGATCACGCAACAACTGGGAGTAGATGTCGATGGCATCTTCTGCCCGCTCATGGCGAGTCAGAGCTTCGACAAATCGATAGCGGTGCTGGACGGCATCTTCAGCCAGTGAATACTCGCGGAGAACTTTCAGGGAGAACTCGGTGTTGGCGAGGGCCAGTGAGTCGATGGTGTGTTTGACTTCACTCTCTTTGTCCATCTCCACGGACCAGTGGTAGTGGTCAATCAATCCGACCAGTGCTTCATCGGTGCCGATTTTTCCCAATGCCTTGAGCAGGAAGCGCCGATTGATGAAATCCGGTTCTTCCTTCAGCAGACCCACCAGCATCGGAACGTGCTCCGGGCCCAGACTTTCCAGCAATGCTTCGAGGTCGTCGCGGGCACGAGCCACCCGATGAGCCGTGGAGGCATCGAGAGCTTCACTCCATTGACACTTCTGAAACAGATCAAAGATGGAATCTGAAATCTTGCGGTGTTCCGGGGAAAGAGTGTCGAGAGAAGAAGTTGTCTTTTCCTCGGTATCGGAAGGGGTGACAGGGATCTTGGGTTCCGCCTGCACCGCGGGTGTCTCTTCCGAAACCGCAGGGTCAGTCGGTGTGCCCACAGTGGTCCACAGAGTGGAGACGAACCAGCCAAGGCAGAGCAGGGCCAAAATGGCGATCCATTGGATCAGCGAGTTGCCCGTCTCAGAATTGTGAGAGCGAAGTGAAAAAGAGAAGCGAGTCGAAGGGGAGGTACTCTCTTTTGAGAGTGGGGTTCCCTTTCGACTCGCAACTGTGCTTTCGCTCATGAACTGCCGGTACCGTTTCTAGGGGGCCGCCGGTGCATTGGTTCCCGGAAGCAGGATGACTTCGCAGCTGATGGTGGCCGGCTCATCCCCGTAGTTCGGGAAGTAGCTGACACCACCACCGATGGAAACCACGCGGTCATCCACGGTATTCAACAGGCCGTCTTCACCCGGAATCACACTGAGAGTGTGAAGGCACTTGGGCTGGGCGAGGCTGATCATCGGATCGAGGGCGACACCGTAACCGTCAAGATTGTCATCCGCGTAGGTAGTATCAACGTTGATGAAACTTCCGAAAAGACCGGTCGGGTGGGTAATCGGATTGATGAACGGGGTCGGATCCCAGGGGGGATCATTCTGGAAGTTGTAGAAGGGATCATAAATGGTGACCCCGACCAGACCATTGTTGCAGTTTCCGGTCATGGTCTCGACACAGCCGCCAGGAGTAGGGAAGTCGAATCCGCCACCGGCACTGAGGCCAACACCAGTAGTGATGGTCTGACCGTTGTAGGTACGACGGGTGTTCACCATCACCCAATCCGCCTCACTGCGTCCCCAGGGTCCGCAGTTCATCGGGTCGGCGAGAATGTTTTCGATGTTGTTGGTCAGGCCCGGTGTTCCAGTGAAGACGGTGAAGGTCAATCCGTCAGAGGGGCCAAAACCGGTAAAGGTCGCGACGACCAGATCGTTGGCACCCGCCGAGGTCGGGCATGCCGGATCGTCGTTGTCACCGTTGGCAATCATCAACAGGTTGGTCATGCCAGGAACAGAAACGATGTCACCGGCGAGGGGATTGATTTCCCCATCCTCATCGAGATCAAATTCGAGTGTGGAAGAGTATACGGTTCCCAGGTTGAGCAGGGAGGGAGTGTTGACCCTTCCTTCTGCGACGATTCCAGGTGCCAGACGATTGTCACCTGTGGTGACATCGTAGTACTCGAAATTCTGGGAGTTATCGGTGTCGTTCTGCCATGGCAGTTTGAACTGCGGTGCAAAGATGGTGGAGAGCGTCTGGAATCCGCCGGCATGAAGAATGATGTCGTCGGTGGTTCCAAGTTCGTTGTCGAGACCACCGAGTGCAGCGGAAGAGTGGCCGACACGGCCACGTGCACTCAGGAACTCGGCATCTTGTCCTGTAACCGTCAATGCGGGGGTGAAGGAGCGGGAGGCCGGGTCGTAAATCTCCATCGATTTCAGTGACGGGAAGACGTTGATCGTTACCTGGAAACCGGGCTGACCCGGTGCAAAGTTAGGATCGATGATGGTCTCGTTGCGCGACTCCTGACCTCCGGCAATCAGCACCTTGCCGTTGGGCAAAAGAGTTGCGGAGTGGCGGAACCGGGGGGTGGCGAGATCGGGCTCAATCGAGAGAGCATCCGGTCCAAACTCGCGGCTGCTGATATCGTAGATTTCAGAAATCTCATAGGCCTCTGCGAAGAGGGCGTCACCCGTTCCTCCGCAGATCAGCACGTTGCCGTCCGGCAAAAGTGTTGCGCTATGGAAGATGCGGCCACCCTGACTCAAGGTCATGATGTCGCCATTCACATCGGTATCGATGAAGTCTCCAGAGATGGTGTCGGGAATCGGATCGCCGAAGTCGACGCCTGCTCCCTGATCAAAGATCTCTGCGGTGTCGAGGGAGGTCAGATGGCGTTCGTCGGTTCCTCCTGCAATCAGCACAGTACCGTCACCCAATACTGTGGCGGTGTGGCCATAGCGGGGAGTCACCATTCCCGGTCCGCGAACGACCGCATCGTCATCCAGGAAAGCGGCGGCGTTGTTGATGTTGGGGATCGAACTGCCACTACCGTGGCACCCGATCAGAGGCAGAAGAACTGCACCCAACAGGAGGAGAAGAAGGGGATGGGATCCCTGAAATTTCAGGCGATCCTGGCAGAGGTAATTGAGAAGGCTCATGCGTTCCATCTCTTTCCTGAGACTGTTTCTTTCCTGAGTCGGTTTACCGGAGAGGGCACCTGTAACGACCGGTGAAGGCCGTCGACCTATCCTACAACGACATCCAGCGGTGGGCTTCAGATCTCTCGATATCCCCGGAGAGAAATGGGCCACCACGATTTGCACCGTTGAGGGGCGGGACAGGATTCCAGCAAAACTGGATTCCGGCATTCGCACCGGAAATCGAGCAAAACCGGGATTCCTAACAAGCCCGGATTCTAGATCGGCTTCCAGCAACTGTCCACCTATGGCCAACCTGTCTCTTTTGGGGCAGGAGGGGCCTGTCGACCATTTGGGAGAGTTCGAAACGGTTCAAAATCCGGTCTCAGCGGTTATTGACCCGAAAGTGGTCTCCCATAGGGTTAGCAGAGCAAGGGGAGTGCCAATTCCGAAGGCCTCTGGAATGATCCGATTTGGTGATTGGAGCTCGCAGGAGAGGGGTATGAGCGAATTAGGCGTGCGGATCTGACACAAGGGGCAGGGGGCTGTCAAGGCAAAAAACCGGGGCCTCCGGTGACTCGAACCTGGGGATCACGCAATCCGGGTTCGTGCCATCCTTCCGGAGGCCCCTCACAACTTAATTTAAAATCCCCCCAGAGCCCCTTCTGTCAGGAGTTGCTCAGGATCGGGGAGCAGCAACTGATCGGTGACGATCAGTGGAATCACGGTCGAAAAAACTTCCATCAGCGGTTCGCCATCGCCATCGAGGATGCGTCCCCGCTCGTCGCCGTAGTGAAGGTAGATCACCACCTCCACAGCCTTGGGGATCGGAATCGGAAGCGGTTCTTCCGGGATCGGTTCCCCGGTGGCGGGATCGATATTGGCCGCATTCGAAGCATTTGCTGCTGTGGCAGCCGTGTTGGCCGCATTGTCCGCAGCAAGCTCCGCTTCTTCTGCAGCGATGCGTTCTTCCTCATCGAGGAAGGGAAAGTCTGATTCATTCACTTCAGGAAGCAGGTTCGATGAGTCCCAATCGTCGACCCAATTGTTCTCGGCATCCAGGAAGCGGAAATCGAGAGCCTTGACCCTGTCGTAGATCGCGGTGCGATCTCCGGTGTCGAGGGGATCCACATCCATGTCCCAGGCGACCCTGCGAAAGAGGGTGAAATCTCCATCGTCGCCCGCCTTGAGTGCGTATCCCACGGAGCTGACCTCACCGGTGTAGGTGGGAATGGTTTCATCCGGCTCCGGAACGGGGGAGGTGGTCAGAAAGTCGATGGAGTCTTCAGCGTTTTCTTCTTCACCACGGCTTTCGCCACGGAAGATGTTCTCACCGAGTCCACGCCAGATGGTTCCTTGCAGGTCACGGCGCATCTGATTGAGGATCGCCTCGCCAACCTTGCCGGTCAGAGTGGCTTCATGAACACGGCGGTCCGCCTCGATGGTGGTTTCCAGAATCGAGTAACTCGCCAACATGACGAGCCCGAAGATGCCGAGCACGACGACCAGTTCGATGAGAGTGAAGCCTTCTGTATTGCGTGGCATCAGAAACTCCCCTCCGAGGTCAGGTCGACCAATTGGCCGGCATATTCGTAGAGGGCTTCACCCTCTTGAGTGATCATCCGCGTCGTAAAGGTCACCGATCCCAGATCTTCATTGGAATCTGAATCGGCACTGGAAACAGAGTTTCCATAAACGGAGGGGTATTCGAGGGTCAGGGAAATACGCAGGATTTTGGGCCCGATATCCGTGGTCGATTCATTGAAGATTTCCACAGACCAGGGCCAGTCACCGACGCTGTCTTTTCCGGGGACTTCCAGATTTCCGGAGGTGTTTTCCTCCAGACCGAAAGCGACCTCGTCCAGTTTTTGTCGAGCCAGACGATTGACCAATCGTTGGTTGTTGTACTGAAAGGCATCGTCGAGAGCCTTGACGCGCAAATCGAGAATCGTCAGGAAAGCACCGCTGATGATGGCCACGGCCATCACCAGTTCGACAAGGGTGAAGCCATGTTCACCTGCAGTGTTGCGAGTCGTGGTTTCAGATGGGGAAGTTACCATTGGGGGAACTCCGCATCGTTACCGGGAATGTAGTCGGTGGTTCCCAGGATCGCCTGAAAGTAGACACCGATACTCTGATCATCTTCATTGGTAATGATGGCGATATGTGAACCGGAAGCTCCGTACTGATCGAGAACCAGATCGACAGTGCCGTATTCATCACGGCTGCCATCCGGGTGCAAAATGCTGGTGATCTCCACACCATCAGGAAGAATCTCTGGCCCCAGACTTTCCCGTTGGTCAAAGTCGATGTTGGGATCTTCATCCTCTTGTGGAGGTAACAGAATTTCGACGGTGTTTTCTTCCAGACGGTAACGGAGAACATATTCGTTACCGATCCCTCCGCCGAGACTTCTGGCCCATGCGACCGTCTGGCCGACAGTTCGTGCTGCAGCCCGAAGCTTGTAGCGGGGAGACATGTTATCCAGGTTCGGAACCACAACCGTGGCGATGATGCCCAACAGAGCGATCACAACGATCAACTCGATGATGGTGAAGCCAGAGGTGCGATTCCGGGGATTCATTCTCTAGAATCTTCCCTGATTGTTGCTGTCGTCTGAGTAGAGGTCCTGAGCGTAGCCTTCTCCACCTTCAGTCATGTCTTCTCCCAGACTGATGAAGACGGGGCGACCGTCGATCATTTCAAAGAAGTAAACTTCATTGGTCCAGGGGTCGAGGGGCTCACTGTCGAGGTATTGGTTGCTGTTGCCATTGAAGTCCTGAGGCGGGTTCAAGAGTTCCTCGATGGAGTCGGGGTAGCGACCATGGTCGATTTTGAACATCTTGCACTGGGTGTCCAAAGTCTTGAAGTCGGTCTTGACCTTTGAGACCTTGGCCTGGTCGGTTCTGCCCATCACATTGGGAACGACGAAGGTCGCAAGGATGCCGATGATGGCGATCACGACGATCAGCTCGATCAGGGTGAAGCCGTCTTCGACACGGTTTCGCATGGACTTGTTCATGTTTCCTCCTGTTTTATTTCCGGGCCAATCAGCCCTCTCTCTTTTTTTTGATCAACCACTGTTGAACTGCAACAGAGGCAGCAGCACGGCCAGAATGATGAAAGACACCACCACGGCGAGCAGGACGATGATGATCGGCTCGATCATCGCCGTCAGTTTTTGGATCGCCAATTCGATCTCCTCTTCGTAGGTTTCGGAGATTCGGTTGAGCACCGATTCCAACTCACCACTCTGTTCTCCCACGGCGATCATGTAGCCCACCATCGGCGGGAAGAGGGGAGACTTCTTCAGGGGAGTGGAGATGTCGGCACCTTCGACGATTCGTTCAGCAATTTCGGCAATCGTTTTTGACATCACCGCATTGTTCACAACCTTGCCGACGATGTTCAGCGAGTCGAGAGCGGGCAAACCGCTCTTGAGCAGGGTGGCAAGAGTCACGGTGAAACGGGAGATGGCGGATCTTTGCAGAAGGGTTCCCAGAACAGGGACCTTCAGCAATACACGGTCGTAGGCGAATCGCCCTTTCTCGGTTTTCTTCAGTCCTTCAAGGAAGAGCAGGAATCCGAGAAGAGCTCCGAGACCGACCAACCAGTAGGCCTTGAACCAGTCACTGATCATAATCAGTACTTCGGTGGCCCACGGCAGGGCATTGTCTTTCTGAACCAGCATCTCCGTGATTCTTGGGACGACGAAAGTCATCAGGAAGATGACCACGCCGAGTCCAACCACCATCATGATGGCGGGGTAGGTCAGTGCCGCAGAAAGCTTTCCACGCAGACTGGCCTGTTTTTGCAGATATTCAGAGAGGCTGTACAGAATCTCGTCCAGGTTTCCACTCGCCTCACCGGCTCTCACCATATTGATGTAGAGATCACTGAAAACGGAGGGGTGAAGGCTCATGGCATCCGCGAGACCTGCACCGGCGACGATGCGTTCACGGACATCCCTGAAGATGACTTCCAGGCGTTTTTCTTCGATCTGTTCAACGAGAACATTCAGGGCTTCCGAGAGATGAACCCCGGAGCCGAGCAGAGTGGAGAACTGTCGTGTCAGGATCGCCAGACTGCGAATGTCGACTTTTCGTTCGATGCGGAAGTTGAGAAGGCTGGTGGATTTTTTGCCGACCGCTTCGACCCGCTCCATCTCCGTGACGCGAAGTTGCTGATGACGCAACTTGTCACGGGCTTCTCGAGCCGTATCGGCATCGATGTTGCCCTTGGAATGGCGACCGCGTTGGTCGATGGCCTTGTAAGAGTAAATCGGCATCGGAAATCCTTCAGTTTCTACTCTAGAAAACGTCCATTTGGGTCACACGGAAGACTTCGTCGACCGTGGTCACTCCCTGGGCCACTTTTCTCGCACCATCCATGCGCAGGGTTCTCAGGTGACCACTTTCGACGGCGGTCTGTTTGATCACCGAGGCACTGGTCCGCGAGATGATCTGGTCCCGGATGGTCTCATTCATCGTCAGAATTTCGTAAATGGCGGTCCGGTCGTAGTAGCCACGTCCCAGACAGGAATCACATCCTCTGCCGTGGTAGAGCATGCCTTCGAGCAGGTCGTCCTTTTGCAGACCAAGACTGCGCAGCTGGCTCTCTTCCGGTTCGTAGGATTCCTTGCAGCGGGGGCAGATCACGCGGACGAGACGTTGCGCGACCACACCGATCAGGGAGGAGGAGACCAGATAGGGTTCCACTCCCAGGTCGATCATTCGGGTGACCGCACCTGCGGAATCGTTGGTGTGCAGGGTGGAGAACACCAGGTGACCAGTGTTCGAGGCCTGCACGGCGATGCCGGCGGTTTCCATATCGCGGATCTCACCGACCATCATCACGTCCGGGTCCTGACGCATCAGGGAGCGCAGTCCCGACGCGAAAGTCAGTCCTTTTTTATTGGAGACCTGAATCTGACTGATGGAATCGATGTTGTATTCGATGGGGTCTTCGATGGTGATGATGTTCAGTTCCTGCGAATCCATTTCGGCGAGTGCCGCATAGAGTGTGGTGGACTTGCCCGAACCGGTGGGACCGGTCACCAGCAGCACACCGTGCGAGGAATTGATCAGGCCATCGAGGAGTTCAAAGTTGCGATCGTCGAGGCCAATCTCACCGAGGCGGTAAAGACGGGCACTCTTGTCGAGGAGTCGGAACACGATGCGCTCACCGTAACTGGTGGGCACCGAGGAGATCCTCAAGTCCAATTCGCTGTCACCGATTTTTACCGAGGTTCGACCGTCCTGGGGGAGGCGTCTCTCGGCGATATCCATCTTGCCGATGACCTTGACCCTGGAAACGAGAGCTTCCTGGATCTTCTTCGGAATCACCTTGGTGTCGTAAAGGATACCGTCGATTCGGTAGCGCACCTGAAGGCGATCAGCAAAGGGCTGCAAATGAATATCCGAAGCCCTGTTTTTCTGGGCTTCGAAGAGGATCGTGTTCATCAGTTTGATGATCGGCGCCTTGTTGGCGATATCGAGAACGTCTTCCGTTTCATCGATTTCGGCGGCGATTCCGATCAGCTCATCATCTTCGAGTCCCTCGAGCAGCTCATCGACGTCCGCGCTCGACTTTTGGTAAGCACGGTTGATCAGTGCGGTGATCTGAGCGCGGGTGGAGACCACCGGCTCAACCACCATGTCGAGCATGGCGGAAAGATCATCCATCGGTTGTACGTCGAGGGGATCACAGGTGGCGACCATGAGAATCCCCGGCTCTTCACCGATGGCGACGAGGTTATAGGTTCGTGCGAACTGGGCCGGAACCGAGTCGACAAACTTTTCCGGAGTCGAAAACTCTTCCAGATCTTCCACGAAGTTGATGTGCAACTGGCTGGAGAGGGCCTTGAGGAAATCCTCTTCGGATACGTATCCCTTCTCCCGCAAGACCTTGTCGATGGGCTTGCCGGTGGTGCGTTCCTCTTCCTGGCACTCCATCAACTGGTTCTCGTTGAGGAGGCCGCCTTCGATCAGTTCGTTGAAGATCGAGTTTCTCATGGGGTCATCTCTTCCTCGGATGCTCCTTCAACAGTGATCTGGTCCTGCTGGGAGGCATCGCGGGCATTGTCGGGGTCGGTGAACTGCTGGAGGCGAATGTCGTCATCAAAGGAGCGAACTCCCTCGATGGCGTCCTTCGTGAAGTTTCCAAGCCCGTTGTAGTTGGCGTCATCCATGATGTGAGCACTGAGGAACACATACAGATTGTCACGGGCCGTGTTTGATCCACTCGACTGGAACAACGGACCGAGGAAGGGCAGATCTCCGAGGAAGGGGATCTTGCTCTGAATCTCTGACTGGGCCATCTGGGCCAGGCCGCCAATGATGAACATTCCACCGTCGGGGATCGTCACCTTGCTGTTGACGACGTTGGTGGAACGATCGGGAAGTGCCCCGGTTCCATCAGAGACTCCCGAGAACGAAGACACTTCCAGCTGCAGTTCGAGAAGCACGACCTCACTGGAGATCGTCGGCACGAGATTCAGGGTGATTCCCGCAGATTCGGACTGCTGACTGGTGGTGACGTTAATGTTGCTGGTGCTGGACGTCGTGTAGAAGATTTCGTTCGTCACAGAGATCGAGTTCTCCTGATTGTCGTCAGCGAGGATAAACGGAGTGGCCAGAATGTTGCTGTCCTCATCCGATTTCAGGGCATTGATGATCAGCGGGAACTGACCGTCCTGCTGAATGATGCCGCCGAGTCCCGTGGGAACTCCAGGGGTCCGGGTCAATCCGGTGATGACACCGTTGGGGTCGAGAGCCGGAGTGACGGTGCTCGCACCAAAGGAACTGAGCAGGATTCCGGCCAAGTTCTGGTCGTCCAGATTTCCAGCAAGGAACTCAAGGGTGTAGTTGAGACTTGAGGAATCCTTGACCTGAACCAGAGCAACCTCCAGGAACACCTGACGACGACGCTGGTCGATCTGTTTGAGGATGCTTTCGATCTCTTCGTACTTCTCTGGCTCCGCCTCGATGATCAGCGAGTTGGTTTCTTCGTGGGGGATGATCTGGGTGCTGGTGAACTGCTGTTGAGACTGAACTCCGCCGGTGTTTCCGGTTCCGGTACGGTTCCGGCTGGTGGTCCGACTGGTCGTTCTTCCACCCTGGGCGTTGTCGTCGACCAGGGGACGAATGTTGTCCGCCAGCTCTTCCGCCTTGAGGTAGTTCACCTTGTAAATCCAGATGGTGTTTCGGCGATTGCGAACCTTGGTGTCGAGTTCGTCGATCAGCTGGTGCACCAGATCGAGCTCATCCGGGTCGGTGGACTGGATGATGATCTTCTGGGTACGGTCGTCAGGGATCAGACGGGTGGACTCTCCAGCGAGACTGCCCGAGGAGAAGCCCCTGTTTGAAGCCTGACCACGGTTGGCACCCTGTCCGGGAGTGGGGGTGGTTCTCCGACCGGTCGTTCCGGTCGGGCTGAATTCACTGAGAGCTTCCGTCACGATGGAAACGATGCTTTGAGCGTCGGCGTAGTAAAGCTCACGAATCGACAGGGACTGATCGGGTCCGGTGACTTCGACGTCGATGTATTTGACGACGCGCTGAATGTGCTCAAGAACTCGCATCTTGGCGCGGATCAGCATCGTTTCATTTTCCGGAACGGTGACGATCTTGACACTTCCTGAGGCGTTTCCGGCACCGGCGATGCCGAGAAGTTCCTGCAGGGCGGTTCTCACCACCTGTGCAGTGGTGAAGTTCAGCTGCAGAACCAGGGTGGCCAATTCTTCTCCGGGGGCCTTGATGGCATCTTCATCGTCTGCCACGTAGATCGGGCTGACCGGATCCACGGGAGCGGTCTGTCCACCCCGGGGTGAAGCGGAGCGGACGTTGATGACGGTGGTGCCATCTTCCAGCTCGCTCTCCCAAAGTTCGTAACCATTGGTTTCGAGGATCGCCTTGATGACCGGGTAGGTCAGCGGATCCACATCTCCGATGACATCCACGGTGGTGTCTTCGGCGAAGGCTACGTCGTTGGCTGCAGACGGGTAGTTGACGAACTTGCCGGTGGTGCGCTGGATAAACCGCAACAGACTGAGGACCGGGAACGATCCTTCCTCCATGCGGTAGACCTCCGCTTCATCCCCATCATCGCTGGCAGGGGCGGCGGCTTCATCGACCGGAGCGGCGTCGTCGCCGTTCTGGCCCAGAGCGATTCCACCGAGACCGGGTCCCCCCACGAGGAGGACCAGTATCAGAAACAGCAGACCAAAGGGGCTGCGCTCCTGTGACCGGATCGGCAACTGAAACAAACGGGTCTCAACAGGGGAGACCGCGGGACTTTTCTGAGGCATTGCTGTGCACCCTCTCAACATGGGGTTCATGGCATTTCCTCTCTCTTCATCGGCCGGGGGAGGTTCGGCCTTGGGTAATTTCGGGACTTTTTTCCTGAATCGGCGAAAACAGCTCTTCCTGGGCTGTTCGTCGCACTTGGGTGGTCAAGCGTGCCCTCTTCCTGGGAGAGACGATCCCACTTGGGGAAGCCTGAGCCGTTCCCCCTCATTTTAAGCAAATCAAATGCCCGTCCATGGCAACTGGGGAAGTTCTCCAACTTTATTTGGGGAAAGGGGTTACGGAGATTCCGGTAACGTCTCGAAAGAGGCTTTTCAGCCGATCTGGGGTGAAGTGTGTTGTGAAATCGAACACTTTGGGAGGGGTGCCCCTGGCGCGGACTTGGGAATTACCGGAACTCGGGTAGCGGGGGAGTCGGCGAGGTTCGCAGGCGTCGGTGGCAGGGGCTCAAAAATTTTCCCGCTGGTCCAGTTCCTGAAGCAATTTTTCTGCTTCGGGCCAGAGGTGCCGGGGAATACGGATCAACAATGAGTTCGTGGGCTCATTCACCACCACCCGAATCGGCTGGCCACCCCGATCTTCCCAGCGATCGCTCAGCAACTGTTCGAGAATGGCAGCCCGCAGATACCGCGCTTTCCAGACCTTCAGCGCAGGTCCTTCATCGTTGGCGGGTGGGCGCTGATCAGAACTCTCAAGAATTTTCAGGTAATGCCGGAGGCGCTCATTGGAGGCGCAGGTCATGACGATGCTGCGAGTTCTCGGTGAGGCGACAAAATTGCTGTAGCGATCGAGAAGATCCAGGTTCTTCTCTTTTCGATCCGCTTCAGCCCGGAGGATGCGAATCCCCTCCTCCGGTTCCAGATGTTGCAGGTGAACCACTCTCATGACCGGTTTAGGTCGTGGAGGTTCGGCGAGTGGCTGATGGGTGACCCAATAGGCTCTGGGTTGGCGAATGTCTCCCACCGGTTTGACGTACAGGCCCGATTGATTCAGCACGGTTTCCAGCAGACTTCGGTTTTCCGAAGCGATCCGAAGTGGGTTCAGTACACGGACAGGGGTATTGCCGATAACCGGGTGCTCGTGGGCGATGGGGAGTCCGGTGATCACAGACCACCCCTGCAGGACACTTGCGGCGGGCAGGGTCCCCTGGGGCAGAATGTCACCGGTCTTTTCGGGGAAGGGCATCAAGAGAAGAATGGAAAGGCAATACCCGAGAGGATTCATGGGATCTCCTTTCCTGGCCTGCAAATCTCTGTCGCTGCAGGTCCAACGCGGTGATGGTCTTCAACTTCGACAATAACAGATTTTCAACAGACGATGGGGAATCGAGTAGGGTTCCGTCTCAATCCGTCATGTTTTTCAGTCGGGAGTACAGGGTCGATCTTTCGATCCCCAGAATCTGCGCGGCTTTCTTCTTGTTCCCGCCAGCGTATTCAAGAACCCGGAGAATGTGCTCACGTTCCAGATCCTTGAGGGGGACCGGTTTCCAGCTCTCCTTTGATGAGGTGCTTCGACTTTGACCGGGTGAGAGTCGCAAGTCCTCGCCCGCGATTTGAGCTCCATCCGAAAGGATCGCTGCGCTCTCAAGCAGATTGCGCAGTTCGCGGACGTTTCCGGGAAATGCATGATCCTCCAGCAAGGAGAGCGCTTCCTCAGAGAGGGTCTTTCGGGGTCTCTGTTTGTCAGAGAACTGATCGAGGAAGTGATTGGCAAGGAGAGCGACATCGCCACTCCGGTCTCGCAGAGGAGGTACCTTTACTTCGAGGACAGCCAGACGGAAGTACAGGTCTTCCCTGAAGTTTCCACTGCTTACTTCAGATTGAAGATCCCGATGAGTGGCGGCGATCAATCGTATGTCGACCTCGATGGATGTGTTGCTGCCGACCCTCTCAAGACAACGGGTTTCCAAAAGCCGAAGCATTTTTGATTGTGCCGATTCGGGAAGTTCTCCGATTTCGTCGAGAAAAACCGTTCCCCCATCCGCGGCTTCAAACTTGCCGATTTTGCGACTGTCAGCTCCTGTGAAGGCACCCTTCTCATGACCAAAAAGTTCACTTTCGACCAGATGGGGTGGAATGGCTGCACAGTTGATGGTGACAAAAGGAGCGGCGGCACGGTTTCCCTGGAAATGAAGTCCACGGGCAACCAACTCCTTGCCGGTTCCTGTCTCGCCCATGATGAGGACTGTTCCGGAAGTGGGTGCGACCTTGTGAATGAATTTTCGCACTTCTTCGATGGCTGGGGAGGAGCCGATGATCGGGTGTGTATCCAGAACAGACTGAACCAGGTCCACTTTCTCCTGTTGCAGTTCGTCGAGTTCGGCGTTGAGTGACAGACCTGCTCCCATCGTGGCTGCAGCGGTTCCGCTCGCCCAGAGTTCGGCCTCACCCAGAGGGTGGGATTCACCATCGATCCGGTCGAGATAGAGAATTCCACGCAGGGATTTCTCGATAAAGATGGGAGCTGCGATCACGCTGCGAATCTCATCTCCGGTCACACTGCGGCGGTCTTCGAAGCGGGGATCACTGCTGGTGTCTTTGGAAAGGACTGCCCTGCGACTGCGCAGTAATTCGCTGAGTATCGTTTGGCTGAGGACGAACCCCTGAAGAGGTACCCCAATCCTTGACCAGGCGGTCCGGCACAACCATTGATCCTCCTCCTGAATCAGGATCGCACCCCGGTCCGCCTCGAGTCCCGAAACCAGTCGACGCAGACCTTCGTCAAGGGTGTTGGCGTCGGAGAAACCCTGTCCGAGCAAGGGGGCGGCCTGATCCAGAGCTTTGAGGATGCGCCGCATCTGTATTTCGGAGAAGGAATCGGGTTCAGCGGATTTGGAGTCGAGGATCTGAGTCTGATTGGCGGATTCTTCGACGGTTTGAACCAGGGTTTCGACGACGATTTCAGTGTCACCGATTCCGATGTGCTGGCCAGGGTACAACAGTTGTTCGCGGACAGGATCGCCAGAGACGTAGGTTCCATTGGACGAGTCGAGATCAGTGATTTGCCAGCCGGCTTCCGTCAATTTCAAACGGGCATGGACACGGCTGGCTGCAGGGTCCTCCAGAGTAATATCCACCGATTCGTCCCTGCCGATCAGGATTCCCTCTGTTCTCGCCTTGTCATTGGAGATGTCATGACGCAGGGAGTTCTTGTCAGGAGCGATGACATGAATTCGCGTTTTCATGGCGTGCCTGCCAACCGCCAATCGCGAAGGATGCGTTTTCTGTTCAGCTCGCCCTCGATGACCACCCTGTCCACTTTGGTATTCCAGCCGGTGAGATCTCCTTCAAGCCTCATACCCGGTGCACCTGAAGGGATCGCGTTCGATGGAATCTGGAAAGTCATTCGCAGGAGAGGGTCTTCGCTATTTTGGGATTGGACCTGCAAGCGAAAACGATCCCTGTCTGGATCGCTGGGCTCAAGGCGTTCCAGGGTGAGCTGATGGTCGATGCCCTCACGCAGGAAACCGTTGCGTACAAGTTGTTCGATTTCGATGGGTACCGGTGATCCATGTTGGAGAACTTCGATGGTTGGATCAGCAGATCTCCCAATCGAGAGTCCGATACGCCAGCGGTTGCCCGGCTGATCCGGATCCGCTGCGACCTGTAACTCCAGATCCGGATTTCCCAGCGTTCGCAATCCAGTCAACTCCCAACGATCGAGTCTGGACATGTAGGGGAAGCGAACCACCTCTGGGGCATTGGCCCAACGAAGCTGGCCTTCACGAATATTGGGTCTGATCTGATTTCTTGCACCAGAGTTTTTGGAAACGGAGACAGGACGGAAGAACCGCTCTGTTTCGACGTTATTGAACTCAAAGGTGAGCTGGTCTACGGAGCCCTTCTCAGCCAGCAGGTCTCCAAAAGAAGCGTCCACCTTTGCCAACTGCTGGCGGTAGGGAGTCAGCAGGTTGCCCGGCAGAACTGACCCGCCGATGACTGCCAGAATGAGAACCACCACTGCAGAGGCGAGAAGTCTCGTCGATCGGGGAGGAGCCTGTTCAGGGTCAATTCGCTGGGTGATCGCCTGAAGCCTGGTCAGAACTCCCGAGTGGTTCTGCGGTCGCTGTTCAGGAGCTTTATGGAGCATCGACTGAATCAGTTCAGCAAACTCTGCATCGACTGTGGGCAAAGCCTCAACGATGTCGGGAACCGGAGCATTCACATGGGCGATCAACAGATCCATTCTTGAGTCCCGGGTGTAGGGCGGCTCACCGGTGAGAAGGTGGTAGAGAGTTGCACCCAAACTGTAGATGTCGGAGCGTTCATCGGTGCCATGTCCCTGAACTTGTTCAGGGGAGCAATACTGGGGAGTACCAACGACCTCATTCCCCTCGGTGGCATCCTCTTCGATGGAACCGGCAAGTCCGAAGTCGACCAGCTTGATATTGCCGAGGGCATCGACGATCAGGTTGGAAGGCTTGATATCGCGGTGAATGATGCCCTGATTTCGTGCTTCTTCCAGAGCACGTGTGGCTGAGATCGCAACCTTGAGAACTTCTTCAATGGGCAACTTTCCACGCTCATTCAATTCTTCCTCAAAGCTGGGACCGGGAAGAAATTCCATCACCAGATAGGGAAGATCATCCTCATCGTGAATTGCGTGGATCTGTCCAATGTTGGGATGATTGACCGCAGCGATGGCTCTGGCTTCGGCGAGGAATTTGTCGCGAATGTCGTGGTGATCCTTCAGTCGTGGATGGACCCGCTTGATGGCGACAGTTCTCTGCAAGGAGGGATCATGGGCCCGATAGACGACGCCCATTCCACCCTCACCGATCTTCTCTTCGACCAGAAACTGACCGATGTGGTCAAAGCGGGGGGTCTGCATCGGTTGGGTGTCATCCGCTGAAAGGCTGTCCGATTCGGGGGAAGCGGGGCTGAAGAGAATGTCGGATTTCATCGATTCGCCTCCATTCCGCTTCCGGGGACAGGTTTCAATTCCATGACGCCATCCACCCCGCCGCTGGCCGTGCTATCCTGCCGATTCGAGGGCTGGATTTGTGCCTGCCCGCCGGCTGGGAGATCAGACTCGCAAGGATAGTCTCACGATGACGGACAAATTCGACAACATACTTCGATCAGTTCCTGGAGAAGACCCGCGAACCCTTCTGAAAGCGGTTCAAAGTGCCTTTGCTGGCAAGGGGGAATTCGAGGTTTTGCGACTCACGGGCAGTGAATTGCACATAGGAATTGGGTCTGATTCGCCTCTGGTGGCCGATCTGCTCGCTTTGGGCTTTGAACAGGATCAGGTCCAGGAGCCGGTTTGGCAGTCCGCTCCAGCTGCAGGGGTCGCCCCGGAAAATTTTTACAGCACCACCCATCATCGGACGCAGGTCTGGCTCAGTGACGAATGGAAAGAGGTCGCGGATCAGCGCATGGACGGTTGCCTGACCCACGACGATGGCCAGCCCAGATGTGTAAAACTGCGTGATCTCGCTGAAGGTGACCCGGTTCTCGTCGGGTTCGACGGGGTTCGTGTCGTCCATGCGGAGTCTGAAGATGACGACCATGACTTTGCTTTCATGGCCAACGACGTTTCCTCCGAAAGACGGGCAGAGGTCCAAACGGCAAGAGTGGTGGAGTTGGCCCGTCAGGCCAGGGACCGGGGTCAAAAGATTGTATGGGTCCCGGGCCCCGTGATCGTTCATACCGGAGCTTCCCGCGAGTTGGAAATCCTGGTGCGTGAAGGTTGGGTCGATTCGGTTCTCAGTGGCAATGCCCTGGCGGTTCACGATATCGAATCCCAATGGCTCGGAACCAGCCTCGGAGTTTCTGTCGAGGATGGACGAGTGATTCCCCACGGACACTCCCATCACATGCGCGCCATCAATCGGATCCGGGCGCACGGATCGATCGCTGCCGCAGTCGATGCGGGAGAGTTGCAAGGGGGTCTCATGCATGCCCTCGTCGAGAAACAGGTGCCATGGATCCTCGCCGGCTCCATTCGTGATGACGGTCCGTTACCCGATACTGAGATGGACCTCTTCAAGGCTCAGGATCAATACGCAGAACAATTGAAGGGGGCGGGGCTGGTGATCGTCCTGTCGACGATGCTTCACGGTATCGGAGTGGGCAACATGCTCTCCGGTGAAGTTCCTCTGGTTTGCGTGGATATTCATCCCGCCGTTGCGACCAAGTTGGCCGATCGCGGATCTGCTCAGGCGATCGGCATCGTCACCGACGTTGGACTTTTCGTTCGTCGATTGCGTGAAGAGCTGGTCGGCTGAGATCGGGAGCACCCGCATGGAGTTGGATACTCATCTTTCTTTCTTCTCGAATCTCTTCGGTGATCGGTGTTCGACTCGGCAGGAAGATCTAGAGCGCTATGGCCGCGACGAAACGGAAGACCTTTGCTTTCCTCCGCATATCGTGGTCAAACCCGCAACAGTCGATGAGATTTCGCAGGTTCTCCGATACTGCCACGAGCACACGATTCCGGTCACACCTGGCGGCGCACGAACAGGTCTGAGTGGGGGAGCGCTTCCGGTTCATGGGGGAGTGCTGTTGTCCCTCGAACTGTTGAATCGAATCCTGGAAATCGATGAAAAGAATCATCAGGTCACGGTTGAGCCTGGAGTGATTACCCAGGTTTTACAGGAAGCGGTCAAAGAGAAAGGCCTCTTCTATCCTCCGGACCCGGCCAGCAAGGGCAGTTGCTTCATCGGTGGCAACATCGCTGAAAATTCGGGTGGCCCGAAGGCGGTGAAGTATGGCGTCACCCGTGACTACGTCCTCAATCTGGAGGTGGTGCTGCCCGGGGGAGAGGTCATCTGGACCGGAGCCAATGTGCTCAAGAATGCGACCGGATATGACCTGACCCATTTGATGGTCGGTTCTGAGGGAACCCTCGGGGTGGTCACAAAAATCGTTCTCAAACTGATACCCCACCCCACCCACGATTTGCTGATGTTGGTCCCTTTCAGGGAAGCGCGCGCAGCATGTGAAGCGGTGGCGGCCATCTTCCAGGCGGGTATCACTCCCAGCGGACTCGAATTCATGGAGCGGGATGCCTTGGTGGCCACACGTGACTTCACGGGTGATACCACTCTGGAGATCACAGACGACCATGCGGCGCACTTGTTGATTGAGGTCGACGGACACGATCCTGATCTGTTGATGCAAGATTGCGAGAGGATCGTCGAGGTTCTCGAGCCATTCCCCACAGATGAGATTCTCTTCGCAGAATCGGCGAAGCAGAAAGAAGGACTGTGGTCACTTCGACGCAAGGTCAGTGAGGCGGTCAAGGCGCGTTCCGTCTACAAGGAAGAAGATACGGTGGTGCCCCGTTACCAACTTCCGGAGTTACTGGATCACGTCAAAAGGATCGGCAGAGAGTACGGCTTTGAATCGATCTGCTACGGACACGCAGGAGATGGCAATCTTCATGTCAATATTTTGCGGGGAGACCTTTCCGATCAGCAATGGCGGGAAGAAATCCCGCAGGCGATCCGGGAACTGTTTACGGAAGTCAGGGAACTGGGGGGGACCATCTCCGGTGAGCACGGCATCGGTGTGGTGCAGCAGCCGTACATGGACATCATGTTTCCCCAGGTCACCCTCGACCTGATGCGATCGATCAAGGCGGTATTCGATCCGCGGGGGATTCTCAACCCGGGCAAAATCTTTGACGGTATGAAGACGGAGCAGGGCTTCTAAAGTTTGACCGGTTCAGCTTCGGGTTTCTCTGCGGGTTTCTTCGCGGGCTTCTCCTTTTCGGCCTCAACTTCTTTGGCTTCCTCCTTCGTGGCTCCCTTTTTCATGTTTCCCCATTGCTTCAATTCGTCGAGATCGACCTTTGTCGGCAAAGGGATTTTGGGGGAGTGGAGGGCCATCAGGGTCATCGCTGTTCCGTAAGCAGCACTGCGGGGAAAGACCCGGTCATTCCAGGTGCCTTCCTTGTCACGAACCTGCCACATCAATTCGAGGAGACGGCTGCGGGCCGCCTTTTGTTCTTTTTCCGGAAGGACCCGGATGGCTCGGGCAGTATGAAGGTGTGCATAAAAGAAATAGTAGGGAGCAATGTAAAAGGGTGGATTGTGGGTGCCTGTTTGTGCGCGCCGACGTTCGAGCCATTTCCAGTGATCGAAGAAGGCTTTGACTGCGAAGCGGACCTGATTGAGATCATTCATCCCGGCGTGATAGAGAGCGAGTTCACTGACCGCCATCCGTGCGCAGGCTCCCTCAAGAGCTTCAAAACCTTCACCGGTGGCTCGTTCTGGTTGGGTTGAGTACTGGATGGCGCCACTCTCGATGCGAGCTTCCTCGATGGTTTTGAGGGCGCGAATCACGACATTGCCATCAAAGGGATAGCCCAGGTCCCGGGCACGCAACAGGGCCATCACTGCGGGTCCTGTCATGAAAGGAGAGGCGGGGCTGGAGGCATTGCGACGACGGGACCGGGAGTAATTCCATCCACCCCCCGGGATCTCATTGGCGATGAGAATGTCGATCAATTCGCGGGTTCGTGTCTGAACTTCAGGGAGAAGCTCCTGCGGAACCCGTTTGATCTGTTGCAGCCTCAACAGGGTTTCGAGGGCTTCGATGTGTCCCCAGTCACGAACGTCGTAGCCGCGATTGAAGCCGACTCCCATCGCCGGACCTTTGCACGATTCTGCCAGAAGAAAATTCAGGCCCCGGCGCAGTGCGACATTGACGGGGTCTTCCGCATCGAGACGGATTCGTTTTGCCGGGAGAGTTTCAATCAGGGACCGCAGCACGATGGCCGTCCCTCCCACCCGATAACCCGGCGGAATTTGTCCCCGTTCCCGGTAGACCCCTTCGTATGGCCATTCGCCGATGACGGCCTCTTCATCGATGCCTTCCTGAGCTTTCAGCAGATACTGCACCGCTTGCTGAGCAGCCTCATTCCAGCCGTCTTCAACTTCGAAGGAGGTGGCGGGTGTGGATATGAGGGGCAGGCACAGGAGCAGGGTCAGGATCATGGAAGGGCCTCGTCATTCTGTGAATTCAGTGGAAATCCGTACTGGAACCCTTGCATGGTGCCACTTCTGTCCTCTGGCAGGTATTGAAAACCGGGGAGCCAAAATGAGTGAAATCGCTACAAAATTACCTCATATGAGACCCCATTTGGGGTAATCTGGTGTGAGGGGCAAGATTCGGGAGTCGAGGTCGCAATCTGTAAACCATTTTATTTATAGGGTTTATGAAATGTTTTCCGGGTGAAGCCCCGTCCATTTCCATTCTGCGTGGCAGGTACGCCATTTGCAGTCATCCCTGAAGCGACCCGCTGATTCACCGCATGGCTGCGGTGCCGTGAGAGAGGATGGAATCCATGAGTTCCGAAACGGGATTCTGGAACTTCAGGTTCAAACTGATTCTGCTGATTGCCCTGCTGATGGCCGGCACCCTTTCGGTGCAGGCGGTCATTCGCAATCACAGCATTCAGGTGATCCTGGATGGCACGGAAGAGGTGGCTGCAGGGATTGCCAATGAGGCGGCCCAGAAGATGCTGATCGCCACCTCAACCAGCGATCCTGCGGAGTGGGATAGCGAAGCGGCGGAGTCCGGTTCCGATTTCTTTGAGAACTCCAGCCAGGGACAAAATGTGCTGGCCTTCAATACCGAGCGAATCATTCAACTTTCCAACGACTTGAGAGCCGGATTGATGGCTCGCAGGGCTTTGGAGTCGAATGTTCCGTCGCAAAAGGGTGAATACGTTCAAGCCGTCAATATGAATGAGTTGCTTCTTGACCTGCTCGTAGCCTTTCAGCCCGACCTCAACAGCGGGGTTCTGGAAGGAGTCCGGAAAAGTCTGCAATACTACGACAGTTCTTCAGGACTTGTTTCCTATCGAGAAGAGCTCAAGGCAACAGACGTTCCTGCGTCGGTGAAATTGCCTGACGGAGCTTATCTGGCAGAGTTTTCCGTGAGTTTTGCACCCCATGAAAGTCAGGCAAACCTTCACTCTCCAAACTCATCGCTTCAGCAATTGTCAGGCTTTTTTGAAATCTCTGACCGTAATGAGCCAGCCTCTGAGGATTCTGCTGGCCTTGGGGATCTTCCGGTGATCGGCGCTGAGTTCCGTGGAGATCCGGATTCTCTTTCCATCGATCTGGCGGCTCCTCTGGAAGAGTTGGCAGAGCTGGTACGTGAAACCAATGAACGGGATCTTCTCGCCACTTTGTCCATCTTCATGATCGGATTGGCATTGGCGTGGATCCTTGGCAGCCGTCTCGTCCAACCGGTGACAGAGGTGGTGGAGGGAATGCAAAAGGTTGCGGCTGGGGATATGAGCGTTCGACTCTCCGGTGAGCGCGACGCAGAGTTTGCTCTTATCAATGGCCAGTTCAATGAAATGGTTCAGCAGTTGGACAATGCCCGTTCTCTGGAGCGGGGTCTGGAGCACCGCGAGCGCCTGCAGACGATGGGAGATCTCGCTGCAGGTGTTGCCCACGACATTCGCAATCCCCTGAGCGCCATCTCGATGATCGTCGGCCGCCTCGGATTCGACTACGCCCCCACCGACGCCAAAGAGCGTGAAGAGTTCCTCGGCTATACCAAAGACATCAAGGATGAGATTGAGCGACTGAACAATCTCGTCTCGGACTTCTTGCAACTGGCGCAGCCCAATTCCCAAGAGGCGGTGCCCTGCCAGGTGGGAGGAATCCTTGAGGAACTGCAGCGACTTCTCGACAAGGAAGCTGCAGATCAGGGCGTCTCCATCGAACTGGATGTGCAGGAGGATCTTGCGGAAACACTCTGGAATCCGGTGGAGGGGAAAAGTGCATTCCTCAACGTGGCGATGAATGCCATTCAGGCGATGCAATCCAACGGAGGTTCTCTGGCGATTCAGGCGCGCAGTGACGATCACTGGATTGTCGTGTCTTTCAAGGACAATGGCCCGGGCATCGCCCGGGAAGACTGTGAGCAAGTGATGTTGCCCTACGTCACCCGCAGGCCTGGAGGAACCGGACTCGGTCTCGCCATCGCCCGTCGGGTTGCTGAGCGTTACGGGGGGCGCCTCGAACTGACTTCCCAGATTGCTGTGGGAACCGAAGTCCGTTTCATGTTGCCGGTGAGCACAGAAGAAGGGCGGGCGTGATGCGCAAGTCCGGACGAATTCTCGTCGCCGACGATGAAAAGCCCCAGCGTGAGATTCTGGTTTCCTCACTCGAGAAGCGGGGATACGAGGTGTGTGGTGCAGGAGACCTCGCCACAGCTCTGAAACTCTTCGAGCAGGGGCTTCAGGGGCAGAATCCCTTTAACACTGTGGTCACCGACCTGCGCATGCCGACCGACAAGGAAGGTCTGGAACTGCTGATGCAGGTTCGTGACAGGGATCCCCTTTGCGAAGTGATCCTCGTCACCGCTTACGCTTCCAGCGAAGTCGCTTTCCAGTCGGGAGAGGCTCGGGCCTTTTCCTTCCTGGAGAAGCCTCTCGATTTCGAGAAGACGATTTTCACCATCGATTCTGCGGTGGAAAAATCAAAACTGGCTCACGAGAATGCCAGCCTGCGGCAGATGATTCACGGACAGAACAGTTTTTGTGGACTGGTCGGCCGCGATGCTCGCATGCAACAACTGTATCAGTTGATCGACCGCGTCTCGGCGACGGATGCGGTATGTCTGATTCGTGGTGAAAGTGGCACCGGTAAAGAACTGGTGGCAAGGGCGATCCACGAATGCAGCAATCGGAACAGTCAACCTTTCGTGCCCATTAATTGCGCAGCGATTCCCCCCAACCTGATCGAAAGCGAATTGTTCGGTCATGAGAAGGGGGCTTTCACCGGTGCAGCCGGTCGTCGTTCCGGACGCTTTGAAGACGTGGGGGAGGGAAGCCTCTTCCTCGATGAAATCGGTGCCATGGCACTTGATCTGCAACCGAAGCTTCTGCGTGCACTTCAAGAGATGGAATTTTCAAGAGTGGGTTCCGTCGAGATGATTCCCTTCCGCGGAAGAATCATTTCAGCGACCGCCCGTGATCTGGAAGAAGCGGTTCAACAGGACGAATTCCGTGAAGACCTCTTCTTCAGGCTCAATGTTGTTGCCCTGGAAATTCCGCCATTGCGTGAACGATTGAGCGACCTTTCGTTACTGGTGGATCACTTCCTCGCCCGCGGAAGTGTGCGCCACGAGCGTCACTTCGAAGGAGTGACAGCAGAAGTGATGGAAGCCTTTGAAGCCCATTCATGGCCCGGTAATGTTCGAGAATTGGAAAATTGCCTGGAGCGAATGATGGTTCTCAGCGAGACCTCTCAGCTGAATGCAGATCTGCTGCCTCCGGGTTTGAGGAACTCTTCCGGGTCCACAGCAGTTGTCACCGATACTCTTTTGCCGCTGCCCAATGACGGTCTGATTCTAGAGGATTTGGAGAAAGACCTGATTCTGCAGGCTCTCCTGCGCTCGGACGGGAAGTTGGAGCCGGCAGCGAAGATGTTGGGCATCACCTACAAGACCCTGCAATACCGGATCAAGAAGTACCGCCTGCGGGAAACTTCTGAAGGAGCGGGTCAGGAAAATGAATAAATTTCAGGGTTCAGATCTTCGGGTGAGCCGGAATCTGAAACGTGAATCGAGTATAAGTATCCAAAACATGACTGCGATAAACGGTGGTCATGAAACATGGCAGTTCACCACCCCGGAAGGGTGGTCCTGCAAAGGAGATTCAGAATGAATACGGCAACCAAAGCGGGAGTGATCACACTTCTGATTGCGGGTCTGTGCATCCTCGTCATCCAGATCATGGGTCCCTCGGACCCCACGATGGATCCGAGTGTTGTTTCCGAGGTGACAGAGACGGTCAGGGAGGAGGTTCGAACTGAGCCGAAACTTCCCGAAAGACCGAAGACTCTGGTCTCGGTTCAGGGCATCGTTCGTGATTCCAATGGCACTCCCCTTCCGAAGGCGCGCGTCATGGTCTCCCGTTATCAGGGAGGGGATGGCGTGGGGCTTTCCCGGGTCGATGAAACGGTTGCCGGAAACGATGGCCGTTTTGGATTCGATGGCCTGATCCCCGGTATGTACCGTTTTCAGGCGGAGTTGAGAGGATTCCAGGGCGGTCGTCAGGAAACGACTCTCGTGGGTGATGCGAACGTTGCCCAGGAAGAGATCGTTCTGGTCATGGCTTCCGGCATGAGCATCAGCGGTCGCATTCTTGACCCGACCGGGGCACCCGTTGCCGGTGCACAGGTTGCCGCTTTCCAGGAGCGGGTTGAGCAGGATGCTCCCCTGCAAACGCGTCTTCAGGTTCTCTTGAATCTGGAAGAGATGCAGCAAGAGAATGGAATCGTTGCTGTTTCCGATGACAACGGACGCTACGAAATCGTCGGACTTGAAAACATCTCCTATCGATTGCAATCGGTCGCCAGTGGATTTTCTCCTGCTGAGAAGCGCTACATTGCCGCAGGCAGTGTCGATGTGGATTTCAATCTTGAGTTGGGAGGCATTCTTTCAGGGGTCGTTTCCGATCCAGGTGGGGCTGTGGTTTCTGAAGCGCTGGTGGAAATTTACCGCCAGACCGGGACCCTCGACATCATCGAAATCATTCAGGAGCGTGCCTTCCCCCCTCTGGCAAGTCGTGTGACGGATGCCTCCGGTCAGTTTGAGTTCAACGAGTTGGGTGGATCTTCCGAATTCCGCCTGGTGGTTCAGGCAGATGGTTATCAGCCACGCCAGTTTGAGAAGCTGACAGTTCTTCCAGGAGCTGCCGAAAGAGTCGATGTCATTCTCGAGCAGGGACTGGTCATCGAAGGAACTGTTTATGATCCGGATGGAAATGCCCTCGCCGGTGCCCGTTGCAAAATCAATCCGATGGGAACCCGGACAGAAGGCCCACCCATCGAATTGACCGATGACGGGTTGGAGACGGATGAGAGTGGAAACTTCCGTTTTGATACCCTCGATGAGTTGGACTACCGACTGGTCATCAGCTTCCCCGACTACGCAACCCATCAGCAGTTGCGAATCCGTCCCGGTGGTGAGCCCCTCAATATCCAGTTGACGGAAGGAGCGGCTATTAGCGGTGGCGTCTTCGATGCAGAGACCTCTGCTCCGATCGCGGGTGCAATGGTCATGGTCAATGACGTCGCAGATGTGAAAAAGAGTGCGATCACAGATGCATCAGGGCTTTATTACGTGCGTGGAGTCACCGAACAGCGTCGCCCCATCGCTTTCATGAATGTGGATGCCAAGGGTTACATGCGCTCCGGCAATGTGGAAGCCAGTGTGACCGAGGGTACCGAGACCACCGGGCAGGATTTCTACCTGCAAAGAAATGGTGTGGTCCGCGGGGTTTGCCTCGATGCCAGCGGCAGACCGCTCCAGGGTGTTTCAGTCAGTGCTCGCAAGATGCACTCCGAACAGAACCCTGTGGTCGTCAATGCAGCTCCTCCGGTGACCAGCGGTGCGGATGGCACCTTTGAAGTGGTGGAAGTGTCACCGGGTACCGGCATGTTTGTCGAGGGAACTCATTCCCAATATCTGACCTCCCAATCGGACACCTTTGATCTCGTTGCAGGTGGATCTGTCGAGAATCTGGTGTTGACGATGAAGATCGGTGGAGCCATCAGCGGCATCGTCATGGATGAATCGGGTGTTCCGCTCGAGGGTGCCGTGGTTGCCGTTCGGGATGAGTGGTTGGGCGATGTGAACCCTGAATCCCTTCCCAACAAATCGACGACGGATGGCGCAGGCCAGTTCACCCTGAGAAGTTTGCCGGCGGGTTACCACAACCTGATCTGTTCCAATGATGGTTACCTGACCGTCGAGATGAGTGAGATCGCTGTTGAAGAAGGCATGAACACCGCCAATCTTGAGTTGAGATTGACCCGTGGTGCCCTCCTTGAGGGGATCGTTACCGATTTGACCGGCGAGCCTGTTGAAGGCGCACGGGTGGTGGCGATCGACACCAGTGATGGCTTGCGCAAGATTTCCAAAAACTCGGACCTCACCGGAAAATTTGTTTTCGATAATCTGGGTCGATTCCCGGTGGACATTGCCGTTGAAAAGAATGGTTTCGCGGATGTACGTCTTTTCGAGGTGCCGGTGAATGGCCAGCCGATCACGATCCAATTGGAAGCTCTCGGCGGTATGCGCGGGACGGTCTTGCAGGAGGACGGTAGTCCCTTGAGAGCGTTCAGTGTTTCTCCGCGCATCATCGAAGGTGACCGTGAGTTGACCAAGGTCCCTGCGAGGACTTTCCAGTCCGAAGACGGCTTCTTCCAGTTTGATGGACTTGAGCCCGGTCTCTACAACGTGATCATCGGTGCACCCGGCTTTGCCCAGGCAGTGATAGAGAATGTCGCAGTCAACTCCAACCAGTGGGTGGATTTGCAGACAGTGCGTCTGGGTCAGGGCGGAAGAGTCCTGGGCCAGATCATCGATGCCAACACCAATCAACCTGTTGCAGGTGCAAAGGTGACGGTCATCGGTGGAAGTCGAAATTTCCTCACCAGCACCATTCAAGCCAGGGGTGGGGGACGCAAGGGCCAGGTGATGACCGGTCCCGACGGCTACTTCGAATTCATCGGCTTGTCCGTACCGCAGGTGGATTTGAAGGTTGAGCACCGGGCGTACATCACGGAAGTGGTCGATGACGTCCTCAGTGGTACTGCTGATCTGGTGGTCGCCATTGGGACCGGAGGCATCATCGAGGGCCGGGTGGTCGATTCGAATGGTGAGTTCGTCGCCGGCGTTCAGGTTTTGCTTTCCGGTGGAGTGAAAGGGACCGACTCCAGAACGCAGACGGACCGCAAGGGCTTCTTCACCTTCCCGGGTTTGCCGACGGGTGATTACACGGTGCGGGTGACCAACTTTGGAACTGCCACCCAGAAGATTCCCTTGAGCAATGCCCCGACCTTCGAGGTGCGGTTGCAGGCGGGGACCACCGAGTTCGTCGAGTTTGAGCTGTAAATTTTCCGGTTTTCCCCATTTGGGGTAAGCAAGGGAGCATTCGGGGCAGAACCCCCCGAATGCTCCCTTTTTCATTTCAGGCCTGATCGCGAAGTGAATCGCTAAGGTTATTTATTCCATGGGTTTATGAAATTTGGAGAAGTCGCTTCTGGTTCGTGCGAATTGGTCCACTGTTTGCAATAATCGAAGCGGAAAGAAACTTTGAAATCGGGGCGAGGGATTCCTCCTGACCATTACGTCTGAATTGGATGTTCACCTTGCTGGTTCCTGTGAATCAGCAGGGAGCAGGAAAGAGTCCCTTTCAGGATTCAGCGGAATGAATCAGCCCTATTGTCGATCCACGGATTGGTGAGCCGTTTTCCCATGAACGAAGATTCAAAATTGAGTGCCCGGAATCCTGGTCCCCCTCCTCAGAGCCCCAGCGGGAAAAGATCCGCCGCGGCCCTCCTTCCTGGAGGTGTTGTGGCTGTGGTCGCCATTTTTCTGCTTTCCGGGATTCCGGCACTTTCTCTCCATGCTCTTCAGGATCCGCCAGTGGTGCAAAAGCCAGTGGTGCCAAAACCAGTGGATTCTCCAAAAGAGGATTCTGACAAGAGTGGGGGAGTGACTCCGGCGAAGCAGGTCTCTGCTGAAGCGGATCGCTGGATCGAGCAGTTGGGGTCTTCCGATTGGGAAAAGCGTGAAGAAGCCGCTGCCGAGTTGAAAAAACTGGGGGGAGCAGCGAAATCCGCTCTGCAGAAGGCCCTCAAAAATGCCGATCCAGAAGTGGCCTCCAAGGCGGAAGAGCTGCTGGAAACTCTGGAAAGCCCCGTGATTCGTGAAGTCGGTCGACGTGGATCAGAACCCGGTGGACGGCGCAGAATCATCTCCGGTCCAGGAGGGATCGTCACGCTGGAATTGGGCGGGGATTCTGGCAGCCGCAGAAAAGTGGAGATCGGTTCTGCCCCCGGCGAAGTGGAAGGGGCCCAGGACGAGATACTCAAGGAGATCCGTGCAATCGAAAAGCAGATGGAGCGCGAGTTCAATCGGGGATTTACTCGTGGTTTTCCCCGTGGTTTTCCTGGGCGAATTCCTTTTCCCGATATGGAAGATCTGTTCGATATTCCCGCTGGCGGAGGCATCCGCTGGCAGGGCAGCACCACTCTGGGTGGCCAATCGAGTCGCAATGAATATCTGAATGGGAAGTTGTCCCTGAGCATCGAAACCAGGGATGACCTGATCACCATCGAGCCGCTGGGACTGGTGCTTGAATCGGTTCACCCGGTTCTCAAGGTTCACCTGCCGCAAGCCGCCGAAGCAGGGTATCTGATCAACAACGTACGTCCCGGCAGCCCCGCCGAAGCGGCAGGGTTGCGTCAGTGGGACCTTCTTCTCCGTGATGGAGAACTGAAACTTCGCAATGAAAATGAACTGGCTACAGCCTTTCGCATGCCCCGACCGGATCGTCCTGTCGAGGTAATTCGTCAGGGGCAGAAAATCCTCCTCCCGAAAACTGAAAAAGTTCCTGCTGGACAGGAAAAGAAATGATTGAGAGAGCCCGTATGAAGATCACCAACGACCGCAAATTGCTGTTGCTGCTGGCAGCATTGTTGTTGCCCGCCTGTATCCATATCCACCCCTCGGGGGTGGCCCTCGCCGAAAATCCGGGTGAAGGGGTCTCAACACCGACTTCCTTCGAATTGTCCGAAGGGGATGATTCGGATGATCGTCGTCAAATGCGCGGAATGCCTCCGGTGGAAGAAATCCGCCGACTTCAGGGCGAGATCGCACAACTGAAAGAGCAGATCGCCCAGCTGCAGTCGATGCTCGCAGAGAGGGGCGGCATGCGTGCACGTCCCGGTGGAGCTGCCAGCAGGGTCGAAGAAGTACCGATGCTGGGTGGGCTGTTTATCTCCGAATCGAGGGGCATGGGGGATGACGGACATGGCCATCATGAGCACGGACATGAGCACGGACATGATGCAATCCGCTGGATGGAGCTGGCTGAAGAAATGCGGGGCCAGCGAGGTGGTGGACACGACCACGACAGACACGACCGCGCTGAATGGCATTTCGACGAGCGTCATTTTGAGGGCGATTTGCCCATGATTTCGATGGAGTTCCGTGATGAACCCCGCTTCGGCAGAAGGGGAGAGCAATTCCGTCAACGTCAGGGTCGTGATCGGGGGATGAATCGCTGGGAGATGTCCGGACGCAGGCCCATGCGCGGCATGAACCCCCGTATGCGGAATCTCACTCCGCGCTGGAATCAGGGAATGACACCTGTCATGCCCCGTGGACTCGCTGCCCGTCAGGGTATGGGAGCGATGCGCGGGGGTGGCTTCCCCAGGGGTGTGATTATGGGTCGAACCGGAGCCATGCCCGGGATGCAGCCGTGGGGACCTCAGGGAGGAATCGTTGTCTTCGAGCCGGGCATGGGGCACGGCGAAATGATGTTCCATGGAGCGGATGGAAATTTCGCCATCTTTGGTGAAACCGATGCCGGTCATTCCCGATCCTGTGGCTCTGAAGGGTGCGGCGAGGAAAAGGAGTGCCCTTACCTGAAGAGTCAGTGTGAGGGAGATTCCGACTGCTGTGGCTCTGAAGAGTGCGGCGAAGAAAAGGAGTGCCCTTACCTGAAGAGTCAGTGTGAGGAAGATTCTGATTGTTGCGGTTCTGAAGAGTGCGGCGAAGAAAAGGGATGCCCTTACATGAAGGGTCAGTGTGAGGAAGATTCCGACTGCTGTGGCTCTGAAGAGTGTGGGGCAGAAAAGGAATGCCCCTACATGAAAGAGCGTGACTCAGAGTGTTGTGGTGACGACGGTTGCTGCAAGGGTGAAAAGGAATCGGAGTATCACGGCCATGACCATGGTGGCTTCGGGGTTGAAGAAAAATCGGCAACCAAAGTCATCATGATCCGCAAGGAATCAGGTGATTCTGGCGATATGTGGGGAGAAGTTCTCGATGCCAGAGTTGAAGCTTTTGATTCCGCCGATTCCGTTTATGAAAACTCTCTGGGTAGCCGCCAGATGATCATTGAAATGATCTCGGACTCCCTTCCTGAAGATCTGGATCTCAAAGGTGATGTGGATATCCAGATTCATACCGACATCGAAGGCGCCGATCTTCCTCCAGGAATGGAGGAGGAGCTGAAAGAGATGCTCGAGAAGATGATGCTCGAGGTCGAAGTGGAGATGAAAGAAACGGGCAAGTCTGGCAAAAAGTGGACCGTTGAGAAGGAGTCGCAGAAAGAGTCGAAAAAGAAAGCGACCAATAAGAAGAAGGCTGCCAGTAAGAAGCAGGCAGCCCAGAAAAAGCAGGCAGCCCAGAAAAAGCAGGCAGCCCAGAAAAAAGCTGCTGAGAAGAAGTCTGCCGACAAGAAGAAGTCCTTGAAGAAGGATTCCAGATCAAAGGACTCGAAGAAGAAGCAGAACCGGAAAAAGGGTAACGGTGCGGTCAAAAAGGCCGAATCGGGCAGTTCCCTCGAAATCCGGGTCCGTGAGCTCACCGGATTGGGAGTTCCCGTCTTTTAGCCAAAATGAGAATACAGTTGCAGCCTCATTGACGAGATTTCGTGTGAGAAGCGGGTCCCACATGAAAATTTCAGGTTGTAATTTTGGCCTCCTCCGGACGGTCCGGGGGAGGCTTCTTTTTTTATAAGTCTATTATTTTTATGGATTTATGAGTTCTGCCAGGAGTGGCCCAGCCGCTCCCCCGGGTTCTTTTTGGAGGTCTACAGGGATTTTTTTCAAAAAGTTCTCAAGTAGACTTCAGCCACAGCCGATGACGAAGGTACGCATGAATCTCTCACCAGGATTCAATCCCGGGTCAATCCCTATGGGAAGCGTCGCCAGCAGGGCTTCGAGACACCCTGTCAGTCGTTATTCTCACAGTCTCGGAGGGAAAGCAGGGATGGATGAGCACCGATCAAATTGAAGGTGTCGGCAGTACAGGGGAGTTCGACGGAGTGGAAGGCCCGGATCGTACGGCCGAACCCAGTGGGCCAAATGGCCCTGAGGGCCCGGATGGGCCTGACGTTGCCGGAGCAGCAGGAGAACCCAATGGTCCTGAGGAGAGCGGCAATTCGGGGGAAGTTTCACGCCCGAAAGACTCTGTAGAGGGACCATCGGAAGAAGCCCGGCTTCTCGACAAGATTCACGGAATGGGCGAGCAACCATCTCCTGTGAGCGACAAGTCGGAGCAGCGTATCGCCGAGATGTCAGAGGGGTTCAAGCCCGGAGATGCCGAGGCCCTGAAAGAGATGATCTCAAATCTGCTGAATGAGAAAATCTAGGACACAAAGGCGTCCCCCCATTGAATCCAGAAGAATCGACCCCGCTCGTTGGAGCGGGGTCTTTTTTTGTCATCCTGGGGATCAGTGCTGCATTGCATACTTCATTTCTGAGGTATTAGATGTGCCTTCGCAAACTGTGACCAGACCATAATTGGGGGAGAGAACCATGGCCGAGAACCAGGAAAATGAAGCGGGAGATGCTGCGGAAGCAGAGACTCCGATTACCTTCGATGATTTCACCAAAGTCGAGTTGAGGACCGCAAAGGTGCTCGAGGTTGAGCCCCATCCGAAGGCGGATCGACTGTGGTTGCTGAAAATTGATGGCGGTGACGAGCAGCGTCAAATTGTTGCCGGTGTCCGTTCTCACTACACCGCAGATGAACTTTTGGGGAAGACGATTGTCGTTGTCTGGAATCTGCAACCCGCCACGATTCGCGGAGTCGAATCGAAAGGGATGTTGCTTGCGGTCCAGGATGGAGAAGTGGTTCGCCTTCTGGGGCCGGATGGAAAAGTGTCACCCGGCTGTCGAGTCGGATAGGGGGACCGTTAGCCGTGCTGGTTCATCTTTCAGTGGAAGATCTGGGGTTGATCGAACGGATCGAATTCGATCCGGGTCAGGGACTTCATGTCCTCACCGGCGAGACCGGAGTGGGCAAATCGATGTTGCTCGCTTCGATGCAAATGCTGCGTGGCGAAAGAACCCGAACCGACATGATTCGACGTGGAGCGGATCGGGCTGTCGTACGTGGAATCTTTTCGCTGAATGAATCCCTCGCCGAAAAAGTGGGCGAGCTACTGGGGATCTCCATCGAGGATGGCGAGTTGATCATCGAACGGGAGATATCCCGGGAGGGTCGCAGTCGCTGTCGGATCGATGGCCGTGAATCCACCGCCAAGGTTTTGAGAAGTATCGCTCCGTTGTTGATCGAAGTCGTCGGACAGGGGCAGGCGTTGACCCTGCTCAAATCCGACACCCAGCTCGACCTTCTCGATCGATTCGGTGGTCTGGTGCCGATGCGACAGGCTCATGCGATTGCATGGAATGAAGCCAGGGAGTTGGAAGATCGGATTCACTCTCTGGAAGAAAATCATCGGGAGCGCAGGGATCGGGCTCTCTTCCTGGAACACGTCATTCAGGAACTGGAAGAGGCACAGTTGGAGGATGGCCAGCGCGCTTCTTTGGAGCAGGAGTTGGAACTCCTGGAGGAGCGGGATCGTGTCCTGGCAACGATTACCAAAGCCAGGGGGAGCATCCTCGAAAATGATGGCGGGGTTCTCGACACTCTCGGTGTCACCGAACGGGAGTTGCAGGGATTCGAGGCCTTGCACCCCGGGATTGCCAGTCTCCGGGAAGCCAGTCTCCATTCTCGAACTCTACTCGAAGAAGCGATGCGTGAAGTTTCGGTGCTGGAGTCCGATCTCGATATGGATCCGGTGGCTCTCGATCGCAAGCGGCGACGGTTGGATGCCATCGTCACCCTTGAAGAGAAATTTCATCGCACCGAAGAAAATCTGATCCGCTATCTCGATGAGTGTCGGGAAGAGTTGTCGAAGATCTCAGGGGATTCGGAAGAGTTGCCCCAATTGCGAGAAGGTCTCGAAAGGTGCATCGAGAGTCTCCAGAGTGGCGCACAGGAACTTTCGCAGGCGCGGCTCAAAGTGATCGAACGACTGACCGGTGATTGCGCCCTTGAATTGCAGGATCTCGGTCTGGAGAAGGCGAAGCTGACAGGATTGCTCGAGCCTTTGTCTGACAAGGACAGTTGGCAGGGGATGAACGAATCGGGTCTTGATCGTTTTCAGATCTGTTTCAGTGCCAATCCCGGTGAGCCAGTTCAGCCCCTTTCGCAAGTGGCAAGTGGCGGTGAGCTTTCAAGGGTGATGCTCGCATTGCAGAAAACCCTCGCTTCCGTCTCCGGTACCGGCACCCTCGTTTTTGACGAGATCGACAGCAATGTTGGCGGGCGAATGGGCTTTGCCATCGGTCGCAAGCTTCGCGAAATCGGCGAGAGTCATCAGGTGATGTGTGTCACCCATCTTCC
>CAJXMG010000024.1 GCA_913056395.1 uncultured bacterium
TGATTTCATCGAGAAATCGATCCCGGTCACTATCGTCGAAATCGAAGGCAATCGCATCGTTGTCCAAAGTGGAGAGGAGGCCTGAAATGGAATGGTGGCTTCTTTCCATTCTCTGCCTCACAGGATTGATCCTCATCTTTCTGGAGGTGTTCATCCCCAGTGGCGGAGTCCTGGCCATCGCAGCGCTGCTCTGCATCGCCTATTCGATCTGGGAACTCCACTTGCAGGGAGAAACCACACTCGCCATCGTCTGCGCAGTCCTGACGGCAGCATGGATCGCACTCCTCTTCCGTTTCTGGCTCAATCGGGTCGGGCTCAAGGCTGACCTTGGAAACGCAGATTCAGTCGGAGATGACGTCAGAAACTCCAGAGAAATGGTCGGCGAAAGAGGTCTCGTCATGTCGGACCTGCGCCCTGCAGGGATCGCCCTGATCGCAGGCAAGCGCCTGGACGTCGTCGCCCTCCAGGGATACATCAACAAAGGAGATTCGGTCGTCGTGATTCAATCGGACGGAAACCGAATCGTTGTCAAAAAAGCGGAATCGGAAGAGTCTGAATCCTGATCGTAGGCTTCACCTCTTCGTTCATGAGAATTGAGGAATAATGGGTAACCTTCCAACACCAGTCTTCATCGCCCTGCTCTTTGTGGTGGGAGTCTTGCTGCTGGTTCTTTTCATTGCCTTCATCACCTTTGGCCGGCTCTACATCCAGGCACTCTCATCCGGTGTCAGGATCAGCGTCTTTGCCTTCATCGGCATGTGGCTGCGAAAAGTCAATCCGCGCATCATCGTCGACAGCCTGATCATGGCCAACAAGGCCGGACTCAGTGATGTCCACAGCAACAAACTGGAAGCCCACTTCATGGCCCGGGGCAATGTCCAACGGGTGACCCAGGCACTCGTGGCCGCCAGCAAGGCCCACATCAATCTCAACTTTGACCAGGCTGCAGCCATCGACCTCGCCGGTCGTGACGTGCTCGACGCTGTGCGTACCAGCGTGCAGCCAAAGGTGATCGATGCTCCTTCACGGGATCAGGCCAGAACCACCGTCGATGCCGTTGCCGGAGACGGTATCCAATTGCGCGCCCGCGCCCGGGTAACCGTTCGAACCAATCTGGCTCGACTGGTCGGTGGTGCCACAGAAGAGACGATCATCGCCCGTGTCGGTGAGGGTATCGTGACCACCATCGGTTCCGCCTCCAATCACAAGGAAGTTCTCGCTAACCCGGACCTGATGTCGAAGACCGTTCTCGACAAGGGCCTGGACTCGGGAACCGCTTTCGAAATCCTTTCCATCGACATCGCCGACGTGGACGTCGGTGAAAACATCGGTGCGAAGCTTCAGGCAGAACAGGCAGAAGCAGACAAGCGAGTGGCTCAGGCAATGGCTGAGAAACGGCGTGCGCTGGCGGTTGCCAAGGAGCAGGAAGAAGTTGCTGCCATCGCGGCCAACAAGGCTGTCCTCGTCCTCGCTGAGGCAGAAGTCCCGAAAGCGATCGCCGATGCATTCCGCTCCGGTAATCTGGGCGTGATGGATTACTACCGCCTGAAAAACCTTCAGGCAGATACTTCCATGCGTGAATCTCTGGGACACGACGAAGACTCTGGCACTGACGAACAAGTTTAAGGCTGAGGGACCGAATCGATGGATTCCTGGATCTACATCATCATTTTCGTTGTCGTCCCGATCATCAATCGATTGATCGAGATGAACAAGGCTCGTGCCGAGAAGGCCGCAGCTGAAACGAAACGCATGATGCGCAAGGAGATGCGAAAAGCGCGCAAGGAGAAGTCCTCCAGGCAGATCCAGGTCGACACCGATCCGGCCCCACCGGTTGTCGCGGAGGATCAGGGCTGGCAAACCGTGGAAGCCCCCCTCCCCGTCGCACCCGACCCGAGCCCCGAGGAATCGTTGCCTGAACTCGATGAGGGCGGAATGTGGACACCCGGCGGTTGGGTGGAAATCCCGGATGGGCAGATCGATCCGCGAACCGGACTCCCCCTCCCTGTTGGTTCAGAGATCACCGGAAGAGAATCGGTACCTGGGCTGGAGATCTTTGCCCTGCCTGAAGTCGAAGAGGATTCAGCCCCTGAGCCAGCGGAGTCTCCCGGTTCTTTCGATCTGGACTCCAGCAAGGCGACTTCTGCGTACAAAAGGGATGACATCGTAGATGGGATCGTCACGTCTCCCACCTCGAGAAAACGTCGCCGCCTGTCCAAAGCACAGCTTCGGGACCGGTTGATCTGGCGTGAAATTCTCGGTCCCCCCCTCAGCATGCGGGAAGAGGAGATTTGAGGCTGACCAAGACTTCTTGAGTTCGGATGACGGCGAGTGGTAAAAGGTCTACGATACCACCGTCAGTGACCAAAAGCCGGAGTGGCGGAACTGGCAGACGCGGCGGATTCAAAATCCGCTGACCTTCGGGTCTTGTGGGTTCGAGTCCCACCTCCGGTACCAGTTAAAGATTTCGAATCACGATCCTCATTTCGAATCACGATTTCGAATCACGCCCCCCCCCGAATCACAATCCTCATTGCAAGCAATGCAGCGATTGATGAGGCAATCCTGGAGTCACAAATAAAAACGGTCTATCCACTGCCACTGCCTACCCTGCGATCCAAGAAGTACTTCACCCAACCAGAGCTGATATTCGGCCTTGCCATAACACCAAATAATGAACTCGTTGTGACTTTCACCTGAAGTCCAAAAAAAAAGGGGGCCACCAAAGTGGACCCCTTCGAATTCTCTGATTTTGACAGTCCGAACCTTAGCGTTTGGAGAACTGGAAAGAACGGCGTGCTTTCTTGCGGCCCGGCTTCTTTCTCTCAACCATTCGCGAGTCACGGGTGAGGAAGGTTCCCTTGCGAAGGGACTGCTCATTCTCCTCATTAAGGCGGGCGAGAGCCCTGGCAAGTCCCATGACGATGGCACCGACCTGACCGGTCGTTCCACCGCCCTGAACGTTGGCCCAGACATCGAAGTTGCCCTCGGCCTGAACGGCACGCAACGGCTCGAAGATGCGGTCCTGATCAGGAGACAGACGGAAGTAATCCGTGTGCTCCTTGCCATTGATGTTCATTTTTCCGCTGCCTTCGCGGATGCGGACACGGGCGACAGCAGTCTTGCGTCGTCCAACTCCCCAGGTGTAGTCATTGGGCTTGGCCAATTGTTCTCCTTTTGATCACCCGGAGGTGATCTTCCTCAATCTCTACTTGTCTGTAATACGGATCTGCTCGAAGTGAGATGCCTGTGCACCCATGTCATGCTCGGCACCGGGGAAAACCTTCAGCTTGGTCAGCATCTTCTTTCCCAGACGACTTTTTGGCAACATGCGACGCACGGCCAAACGCACCACTTCCTCGGGCTTGTTTTCGATCATCCACTCCATGGTGTTTGAACGAAGTCCACCCATGTATCCGGTATGGTAATGGTAAAGGGTTTTCTCACGCTTGGAGCCGGTGGTTTTCACCAGGCTGGCGTTGGTCACCACCACGTAGTCACCCCCATCGACATGGGGTGTGTAGGTGGGCTTGTTCTTGCCCATGAGAATGTTGGCGATTCCCGCTGCCATGCGACCGAGGATCTCCTCGGAGGCATCCACGTGATACCAGCCACGGACGACGTCCTCCTTGTTTTGGACGAAGCTCTTTTGAGGGCTGTAGTTCTGCATTCTGTTCACCTTGATCTGTCCCCCGTTTCGGGATCGTCGAAACCAACCGCTTCCACACGATCGGAATCCAATCTAAAAGGTCTCTTGGACATCGACCCGGCACGGGCGTCAGTCGACGGGAGTCCTTCCTGCACGTCCGGGGGTCCGAAGTGCAAGCCCGGATCGTATTTGTATCGCCGGGAACTGTCAACGGACATCCGCTATTCTGAGCCGAATTTCACGGATGAAAGGGAAATTAACGCTCTTCCGGCTCCCCGGAGGAGGGCTTGTCCGGGCCACCCTGTTGACCAGCGGATCGGTCCCTTCGACGGACCTCATCGAGGGAAGCGAGCAAATTTCGGGAGAGATCCATGCCCGCCTCCTCCCTGAGAGGCAAGAGGTACTCCAAACGGGCCCTGAGACGCGTCAAATCGCCTCCTCCTGCTGTTTCGAGCCATGCCGCCACGTCCGCATCGTCGAGCCAGGGCTGCGCAGGAAAATCGACCCCCAGCACCCTCTCCCACGCCCGCAATACCGATTCCTCAGGGGCGGAAGGGGTTTTCACGTCACCGGCGACGAGAAGAATCTCTCCGGTTCCGGGGGGATACCAGATCTGCACCTCCCCCAGAGCCTCGCGGAAAGAGTGCAGAATTGCGGCGAACTCGGGGATATCGATGCGATACAGCTGCAACCACTGAATCACGACGCCACCGGGAGCCCTGCGCTCCGCCAGCAAACGGTGAAAATCAGGGGTAAACAGGGGAGTCGACCAAGGCAACCACGGTTCGGAAGGCTGGACGACGATGGCGTCCCAGAGCCGATTGTTCTGAACCAGATAGGATCGGGCATCCTCCAACACCAATTGGGGGGCACCACGCCCCCTGAGAGCTTCATTTTCAACTGGAAATGTTTCGGCCCCCTGCTCAGAAAGAAGCGCTGTCTTGACCGCCGGTTCTATCTCGAGGACGACCATCTCTCCATCCCAGGTCTTGACTGCGGAAGCCACTGTTGTCCCGCCACCAAGGCCCACAACCAGAAGCCTACCCTGACCGGGCCCGGCATGAGTCGGAAGAACTCCGAGTAGAACTTCCGTAGGAAGGTCTGCAAGGCTCGGCTGAGTGGGATTGATAGCCACACTGCCTTCTATCCGGCCTCCCACTCTCAGATAAGCCGTGTTTTGAGCAGGGTCTTTTTCGATCAACACATTGCCGAACTGGCCCGGGAAAATTCCGACGACCTCTCTGGCTTGCCATGCCGGCAATGCTTCTCCTCTGGTGATCTCACCCCGATCCCATTGAAAAACACCGGAAGCCATCAGTGCATCGTCCCAGTACTTGCTCGCAGCTGCGAGAAGCAGGCCCCCACATAGAAATGCGCCGGCGGTCGTACCGTGAGAGCTTTTCCGCAGCAGCGGTACTCCTCCGGCAAAGGTCAGGAAACCACAGGTCACAAAGAGGCCCAGTGTTCCATACTCCGGAAGAATCCAACTGGCAGCCAACCATAAACCTGCGATACCGCCGACCAGCTGAGCTCCCTGCAGAACTCCTGCTCCCCGATCCAATCGACCACTTTCTCCATGGTTCAACATCAGGGCTGGAACGATGATGCCCACACAGAAGGAAGGCAAACCAACAACAGCCAGGATCATCAGGGCTTCACCCCAGCGAACTCCGGAGACCCCTTCGCCACTGAACCACTGGACCATGGCCAAAAAGACAAACGGAGAAACGGAAAGGAGAAGCAGTGAAAAACCCTGTGCGATCAACCAGAGTCCCCAGGCAAATCGCTTCACCCGCTGGGCACCCAGTTTAAGGCGCATGGCAGGCATCGCCTGAGCACCGGCCGCACCACCCAGTAGGATAGCTGCCGTCGTCAATCCAAAGATGGTCAAGGTCGATCCAAAAACCTCGCCGAGTGCTCGGATCCAGCCCAACTGCAAAGCCATGGTGGTCAATCCGATCCACACCGTTATGAGAACATCTCCGCGTTGGACTGGGGAATCTTCTTCTACCAACTCAGAGGGCGCCCGACCCTCGGCCTCTTCTTGACGACAGCACCAAAGCAGTAAAAGGAGAGCGATGGCCAATGAGCCGACTTCCCCCAACTCGGGCAATAGCAGAAGCGGAGTGATCACAGCCCCCACAGCACTGCCCAGATCGAGGGCGCTGACACCATGGGAGGTTCTCTGCTGAACCTGTTCTCTGGAAGCGTTGAAGGCGGCGGTGATCGCTGCACCCAACGGAATCGCTCCGCAAAGGAGGGGTAACGACAACAGTAATCGTAAGGGTGCTGAACTGTAGAGCCGGCTGCCATCGATCAGGATCGGCAAGAGATAGACGGTCCATAAACCTGCAGGAATCATTCCCAGCAAGGCGATCCGACACCAATGGGAAGAACCGGAGCGACGTTCCTGCTGAACCGTCACCAGAATCAGTCCTGCTGCCAGACCCAGCAATCCCAGATTCATGGCGAGGGTGACACCATTCAGGGTATTGCCAAAGACTGTCGCCAGCTCTCTCGCCACCAACACCTGAAACATCATCAGGGCAGCACCGATCATCGCCAGTCGATGGATCTGGCTCACGGGTCTCGACTCTCCGGCTGGGAGGCATTCCCTCCGGACTGCAAAATCAACACACGCTCCTCCAGCTGTTTTCGACGCTCAGGTGATAGAGGGTCGCCTTCCTTCAAAGCCCTGTTGTACCAGATGATGGCCTCATCCACCCTGCCCACCTGATCCGCCAATGCTCCCAGTTGGGACTTGAGGGCCGGATGGGTCACACCTTCTTCCTGCTGCCTCAACAGGAATTCAAAGGCACCCTCCGGACCTCCAGTTCGACGCAGGACTTCGATGGCCTCGAGAATGAAAGCTCCACGGCCTTCAACCTCGACAAGGTCGATCAACCGACCGTAGCCTTCCCCCGCTCTGGGCCACTCCCGGAGGCGGGCATCCAGACGGGCGATCCGCAGAATCAGGTCAAGACGGCGCTCTTTCTCTGCAGGCCCCTCTGCCTGTTTCTCCGCTTCGACCAACGCTTCACGAGCTTTGGAAAACTCTCCCTCTCTCTGAAGCTTTTCGGCCAGGAGAATCAGTGTGGAGATGCGCGTGGGATCGGGGAGTGCATCTCCGGCCCCCTCACTCAACCGCTTGCGAATTGCGATCTGCTGGAGACCGTTCAATGCCTGAGTGTTTTGCGGTGCGACAGCCAGAACTCTTTCAAAATGGAATTGTGCCTTTTCCTCTTCACCGGTCGACAGAAGAAGCTCCCCGAGGGAAAGGTGGGACGGGCGATGATCCGGTTCACCTTCGAGAACTCTCTCGAGCAATTTTTTCGCAACAGACGTCTTGCCCAACTTCATCTGGCATTCTGCCTGACGATAGAGAGCACTGCTTTGGCGACCGTCCGCTTCCAGCAATCTTTCTGACTCTTCGAAGGACAACAGGGCTTCCGCCGGTTGCTCTGCTTCCAACAAAAGCATGCCCCGTTGATAGGCCACCCGGGATGGTGCATTGCCACCCATGTCGGCGGAGAGTTGTGTTGCCTGATCCAGCCTCGATTCACGATCCTCCGAAGGACCGATCGTTGCGAGAATCAACAATGCCTCGAATTGCTGTTCTGGAAGTGCGGATTCCAATTCCAGGAGGCGACGGGCGCACTCGATGGCGGAATCATCATCCGAAAGTCTCAAATCGACTTTCATCTTTTCAAACCATGGCAGAGGCTGATCCGCCACCGGTGTGCCATCCGTATCAAACTCCTTGAGCAGTTCCTGCCAATGGACACGGGAATCCTCGAGGGCTTTCGGCTGTGGCAGAGTCGAAAGCAAACCGGCCCGGATCTGCAGGGCCTGAAGGTACATTCCCTGCTGCAAGGCGTCCCTCTCCACCGGGAGAAGGATGGCGATGGTATTTCCCAGTCCCTCGATCGCCTCGAAGGACCAGCCCTTTTCACGTGCGGCTTCTGCGAGCCCGAACCAGGCCCTGGCACATGCCGGTTGCGTCTCGACCGCACTCTTCCAAAGTGGATAGGGCCCCTCCCAGTCACGTAGGCGGGCGCGGGTGATCAAAGCCAAAACCACCAACAGAACCGGGATCAGGATCTGCCTCCAACCCGGATACTCCCTTTCCAACATACGCCACAAGCCGACGAGAAGAAGCATCGGGGCGAGCATGGGAAGGTACAGAAATCTCTCTGCGAAACGCTCGGGGTGTGGAATCCACTGTAAGACCGGACTCAAAAGGATCAGAAATAGCGGCCACCCGAGGATCGACCAGGCGGAACTTCTACGGCGCCAACAAATCCACGAAATGCCGATCAACAACAAGAAACAGAGGAGGGAACTCAGCGGCTGAAGAGGACCGGAAGAAGGTACAAATGCCGCATGGGAGTAATCCACCGTCAAGCCTACGGGTGCGACCACCAACTTCATGTACTCAACCAACGCCCGGGTGTCGGTCCAGAATGTTGCCCAGAGACTCCCCCCCCAACGGGTCGCTCCCGATCCGGGGTTGTTCTCGGTCAACAACTGCCAAGCCATGAAGCTGACGACTCCTGTCAGCGGAACCCATGCAGGATGGGCCTTCAACGCCCTGCGCAGACTGAATCGGGATGAACCGGAATCCGCTGTGGTGCCATTTTCGGTGGAAAACCCGCAAAAGATGAGCGCGACCAACGGCAATGTTGCGGACATTTCCTTCGTCGCCATCGCCATGGCAGCCAGCACCGCTCCACCGATCCCTCTGACCCAGCCTGCTCGTCCCACCATTTTTTCCAGGGGACGACCGGAGACTCCCAGCAGCACCCAGAGATAGAAGAGGGAGAAGAGAACGTCCCGTCGTCCGGAAACCCAGGCAACCGCCTCGGTTTGAACAGGATGGACGAGAAAGGTCAGGGCAACGGCAAGGTGAATGCCATTGCGAGTCCATGGGAAGAGACGCCCGACAATCGATGATAACATCCATGCACACAGGACATGAAGCAGCAAATTGTGTACATGAAACGGGATCGGTGCCGAAGGGTGTTCAGGGGAATCGATACCGAAAGCATTCAGGATCAGAACATCGATTCGATAGGAAAAGAACCGAATGGGACGGAAGCCGGTTCGCACCTCATCCGCCTGACGGGGACCTGCGGCGAGAACATCGCCCCATTCCCCGATTTCATCAGCCAGTCCCGTCGCATCGCGCCAAAGCCAGTCATGGCCACTCACCAGACGCTCGTCATCAAAAACCCACTGGCCGTCGAACACCGGTGCGTAAAGGGCGAGCCCGGCGAAAAGAAGAATCAGGAATCGCAGAACAGGAATATCCAGATTCAAGAACAAACCTCCTGAAGTATTTCCGCAAGACGGCGACTGGTATCCCGGCGAAAAAGAACTGGAACCACAGGGTCTTTGAGTTGTATGCGCTTTTCCTTAATTTCCTGAGGATTCTGATTCAACCGAATCAACAGGTCACAGATTTCTGATTCCACAACTTCATCGCAGTCCGGTGTCAGTGGAAACCAGCCCTGCTCCCCATGATAGAGATCCGGAATTCCACCGACCTTAGTGGCCGCTACTGGCAACTGACGAGCTTTCGCCTCCTGAACCACGAGAGGAGTCCCCTCTCCATGACTGGGCAATAACAGCATATCCGCCCGATCCATCGCCTCCCGAACACCTCTAGGGTCTTTCGACCCGGACAACTGGGGAGTGTAACCGTTCACACCGGTCATGGGACCATCGCCGATGACCTCGAGAGTCAATACGACTCCACGATCGATGGCTTTCTGAACCCCGCGTAGGGCGCGACCATACCCTTTCGACTCAATGCGCTCCCCCACCCACAACAGTCTCAGTCCGACTCCATCTCGACTCACACTGGCTGGACCTCGAAAAGCTTCGTCAATCCCTACCGGTAAAACTTCCACTTCCCGGATGCCATGCTGCTGTTTCAACTCCCGGGCCATCTCTTCACTCGCCGCTAGAATTTTATGTGCGCCCGACAGTCCCTTTTTCAAGAGCCAGGAACCGGGGAATCGGCGACCGTGGTGGTGAACGTCACTTCCATGGCACCAGACCACCAATGGATTCTTCCTTGCATGACAGTAGGAAGCGGCGAGATAAGCCCCCGGAACGCCCCAGTGAACCAGAGAGACTACATGATCGGGAGCATGCCTCCAGTTTTGCAGAGCCTTCCTTGCCGCCAGTAACCACGAAAGGGCGGTCAGATAGCCGATTCCTCCCTGACGGGGAGCCTTTCCTCCGGACTTGTATCGAAAACGGCGAACCAAAAGTCCCTGGTCCTTCTCTTCGAGGGGATCATCGGGGTGTATGGCTGGAGCAATCACGTCCGTCTCAAACTCATCGGAGAGATCCTGATGAAGATCACGGATGAACCGTGCACGCCAGGGTTCGACCCTACCGGGCCAGGAAGCGGAAAAGACTCTGAGTGAGGAAACCGGCATTACGGCAGTCGCTCACGCTCTCGCAAGGGAGGACTGACAGACCGGCGAGAAAGAGCGGCCGTCGACTTTCCCGAAAACCATTCCGCGAGGCACCCAAAAAGGACCAACTGAAGTCCTGCCAGGGTCAGCAATGCTCCCAAAACCAACAGAGGATAGCGATAGTGGATCGTTCCATCCGCCAATCTCAGATAGGCGATAAAGGCGAGAATCGCCACTCCGGGAAGACCGGTGAGGATTCCCCAACGGAGGAGACTTCTGCCGGGGCGATCCTGACCTCGCAGGTAGACCATGACCGTCACCAGATCGATTGCCGCCGAGAAAGCACGGCTGAAACCGAAGTGGGATGACCCGGTTTGACGAGGTCGGTGGGAAACCGCCACCTCTTCCACCCGATACCCCCAATGGGAGGCCACCAGATGCATGAATCGAAATCGCCCCGCAGCCAAGGGTAACGACAAGGCCAAATCCCGTGATAGAACCTTGAAACCACAGTTACCATCGTGAAGAGGAGGACCACCCACCCAACGAACCACAAGGTTGTAGAGCCAGGAAGAGAGTCTTCGACTCCAGCGATCGGTTCTTTTGTGGCGCCACCCGGTCACGAGGTCCGCTCCCGAACGTGCTACCTCAAGCAAACGGGACAACTCTTCAGGAGATTCCTGTAGATCAGCATCGATCATGGCGATCCATTGCCCGTTACTGGCTTCAAACCCTGCAGCCAGGGCGTCCCCTTTTCCAAGGTTGCGTGGCAATCGAATCACCCTGCAGCGGGATTCCTCCAGGATCAACCACTCAAGCCGATCAGCAGTACCGTCCCGGGACCCGTCATCCACAAAGATCACTTCGAAACTCTCGACGTCCAGATGACTGAGAGCGGCGACGACCCGGGTCACCAGAGAATCGACCGCATCGATCTCATCCCGGACAGGGATCACCATGCTCAACTCAACTGAAGCCATTAGAGGACCTCCGGAACACTGACACCCTGTTCCCGTAGAATTTCAGACAGATCCCAAAAGTTCTGAATCACATGATTGGGTTCCGTTTTCCCTGACACTAAACGGAATCGGTCCTCCCTGCTGACCAATACTGTCACCATTCCAATCTCATTGGCGGGATCGATGTCCAGCATAGGATTATCCCCTACGTAGAGGCATTCGGAGGGACGCAGGTTCAAGTCTGTACAGGCTCTCTGATACAGCTTTGGATTCGGCTTGGAGATCCCTACCTGGTGTGAAATAAAGATCGCCTTGTGATCAAAATAATCGAGCAATCGCAGTCGGATCAATTTCTCAGACTGTTTGATTTCCAAACCTTCGGTGATGATCCCCAGCCTGAGGTCAGTCTTCGCCAATCGCCGGAGCACTTCGCTGGCATCCTCGAAGGGCTCAAGAAAACGGGTTTTGGTATCGTGATAGGCAACGATTCCTGCAGAAATGACAACTGCAGGATTCAACCCCTTGAGGGTTCTCCTCGGAAGACGCAGGAGCAGCTTGTCGAAGTGCCCTTCATAGTTGGAAGAGAACTCTTTGACGACTTCGAGCAATTCTTCAAGAAGCGATTCCTCATCCATGTTGAGACCCGCTTTGATCATCGCCTTGACACTTGCCCGACGGGCTTGCGCTGCAAACTCCATCGTCGAGAACAGGGTCCCGTCGATATCGAAAAATATGGCTTTGATCTGACTCATTACTCACCCTCGATCAAGAATGAGGGTCGCCACCGGGAAAATCCCGGTGGCGACCCCCAATACCAAACCTGAAACAGGATCAGTTGAACAGTTTCTGTTCCTCTGCTCGCAGGTCAACAATCTTGGCGGTCACCAGGATGTAGAGACTGCGTTTCTCATTCAGGTTCGCCTTGCGACGGAAAGCGTTCTTGAGAATCGGAAGATTTCCAAGAATCGGCACCGTCGACTCGTAATTGAGTTCGTTCAACGAGCGGAAACCACCCAGAAGAACCGTACCACCGTCAGGTACCGTCACAGAGGTAAAGGCCTGCTGAAGAGAAATCTCCGGCAGGTCAATCTCCACGAGACTGGCCGCACTGGACAGGGTACCCAAACTGATCGTCACAGTGGAAATCACCCCGTTGATCAGACTTGCGAGAGTCGGACGCACGTCGACGGTGATGTAACGACGATCGGCGGAGATGACCGGACGCACGTCAAGAACGACACCGTCCTGGAAGGTGTCGATCACCGGGTCTGCCACCTCGGACACGACCAGTCCGGTACCACCGGAAACCAGTTCGTAGTCCTGAACGTAAGAGCGCTGGGTGATCACGGACACGTGAACCCGCTGACCATTGGAGGCGGTCACCTTGGGTGCGGTCACAATTCGGGCAGCTCTCTCTTCCTGACTGGCGCGAATGATGGCGTTGATCTGGAAAGGATCGAGCCAGGTCACCTGCATCGTCAGACCACGAAGAGTCGAGTTCAGTCGGCTACCTGCTGCTCCCCCGACAAATCCGTCGAGGATGTTTTGCATGCGACCGGCAGTCCTGTTCTGACCCATGACCAGAAGCGGATCAGCGGGGTCACCAAGGTTGTTGAAACCGATGTCGGTTCCACCGGTGCCGGAGCTGTTGAGACTTCCGTATGCAGTACCGAATCCCTGTCCTGGAGGCTGTCCCAAGTTGCGGGAGTCGACTCCGATGTCTTCAAGGAAATCATCAACCATGTCGATGAAGCGGGCTTCAACGACCACGAAAACGTCACTGTTCGCACGGAGGTTGCTCAGGAAGTCCTGAATAGAGAGGTGCAACTCACGAGTGGCAGTCACGAGAATCTGTCCCTTGTGACCACTGATCGTCGAGTTGGATTCATCCCAGGCATCCGCACCACCGGTGGATTCCTGAATCAACTCAACCAGATCGTCGGGAGTCAGCTCCGCGTCCTCTTCCTCATCAAAACCGCCGAAGTCGAAGGGGTTGTCTCCTCCACCACCTTCACCCTCGTCGTTACTGGAAACACGGATCGCCGGTCCAGGGAAGTCGCGAATCTTGTTGAGGATATCGGTCACGTTGTAGATGTCGAAGATCAGGTCACCGAATGCATTTTCGGGCTCGGTGATGAAGAGGATGTTCTCCCTGAAAGTGTAGGCCTTGCCGGTAGCCTTCATGATCAGGTCGAGAGCCTCACCCAACTTGACGCCCTCAAGAGAGAGGTTGACGGAAACGTCGGAGGCATCGATCTCGGGATCGATGGTAATGTTGAGATCACTGACCGAGCGCAGGAACTCCACTACCTCGCCCAGATTGGCGTCCGGGAAGTCGAAGGAGGTGGTTCCGGTGGCAAGGGTCCGACGAATCTTGCGAATCTCTGGGGACTCTTCCAAGTTGGCACTGGAGAGGTCTTTCAGGCGCTGCTGAACCTCACCCTGCCAGAACCCACGATCATCCGGGAAACGGAAAGGATCCTCGTAAGGGATCGCACTCGCTTCCAGATCTTCCCACACGCGAGTGGTCTGCTCCTTCTCGCGACCGAGGTAACTCACGTAACGGAAGGAACGCAGGAACTCATTGGCACGATCCTGAAGACGACGTGCTGCCAGATTTTCCGGGTCGATTCCCAGAATCGTCTGCGAAAGCTGAATCGCCTCACGGAAGTCTTCGCGGACCATTGCATCCTCGATGCGATCCATGAGAGTGGCGATGCGCTCAAGGCGACGCTTCTCTGCTTCGCGAGTCAAACGCTCTGCCTCTTCGATGGCGAGGGCTTCCTTCTGCTCTCTGGAACGCTTGTCCATGTCGATCTTGAGACCGCGGGCAGTATCGTAAAGCTTCTGGGCTTCAGCCTGCATGTCGGTCACATCGACTCCGTAATCGAACCAGATCAGTCGCTCACGGGCACGCTGAAGCAATCCCAGAGCTTCATCCACGTCTCCTGCATCCAGTGCGGCTTTGCCGTCGGAAAGGAAACGGGTCGCCTCACTGAGGCGCTGCTCTTCCAACACCCGGACTTCTTCACCGAACTGCTGAAGAATCGTGCGGATCTCTCCGTCCCGGCGGCCGAGGAACATCAGGCAGCGAGACAATTTCTCTTTCGCTTCCTGAAGGGTCGGGTCGGCATCGAGCGCACGACGGTAGGCCCGCTCGGCCGCAGCATAGTTCGCTTCGGCGAACAGCTTGTTGGCCTGCTCCAGAAGCCAGTTCGCCGTGGCGCGGTCTGCCTGCTTGGCGAGGTTGACCTCGTCAGCAACAGCACGCACCGAACGATCACCGGGATCCTGGGTACGGTTGAAAAGATCCTGTCCTTCCGCTGGTGCTTCCGTCTTTGGCGGCTCGAAAGCGACCTCATTCGGACGCGGATCTGCAGATCCGCTACAGCCGGAGAACAGAAGCACGATGATTCCAAGGCAGACGAAACTGCCAGGAAGCATGGAGGTTCCGCGAGAGACGGTGGGGACAACACCGTTCTGGGATTTCTGGGTCTCAATCACGAGAGCACCCTTTCTTCTTTCGCCCGCCCCTCCAAGGGACAACGGGCGAGATCGGCAAATTGCAAACAACACACTCGACGTCGGAAGCACTCAAACTTCCGAAACGCCACCTCAGTCCATCGGGGTTTCCGGTTGGGCAAAGGCAATGTTTTCAATCTCTAACTTGGCACAAATGTTCAAAACGTCGATCACGTACTTGTATGGAACTTTCTCAGCAAAATCGATGACCACCGGCAGGGTTGCGGTGTCACCGAGAGCCACATATGTATCACGACGGCGCAGAATATGCTGCTCGATGAAATCGAGATTCGGCCCCGGTATTCCTGTATGCAACTCGTAATCTGTATCCAACACATCACTGGTCGGAACCTGCGCCTGATCAGCGTAGGCCACGACCTGATCACCCTGGTAAAGCAGGGTCACACGACAATTCTCCGACAGCATCGGACGGCTGTTCGACTCTCCCCGGTTCTTCGGGAGATAGGATCGAAGCGTGCCCTCCGGCATCTTGAACTTGGTCGCCAGCATAAAGAAGATCAATAGCAGGAATACCACGTCGATCATCGGCGTCATGTCCGCTTCGGCTTTGTTACCGTCCGGATCAACAACCTTTTTTCTCGCCATGATTCCTCCTTTCCTCTTCTTTCATTTCAAAACAGACCAAAAACTGTCGCACACTATTCAACTTTGTAGGGATCCTCAAATCGCTCTCCGATGGCCGCGCAACGGACCTTGTAGATCCGGGCTTTCTGACAGGCTCCAAAGACCTTGTGAATATTTCCGGCTTCGGCTCCCTGGTCACAGCGAATCGTCACTTCCAGCCTGGACAAACGGGCCGCAGGATCCGGGTTTGCCGGATTGTCTTCCCAGAGGTCGTAAGCTTCCGCTTCCTGCCGCAAGGCAAGAGTCAACTGCTCTGCTGTCATCGCCGGACCATTCATCAGCTGAACGATCTCTTTACCCTCCGAATCGAAGGACACGTTGACGAACAGGATTCGACTTCCTGGCTGCGGCTCTTCCACCGTGGCTTCTGAAGCCACCGGTAAAATCACTTCAGCCTGCTGCACAGTCAGCTCGGTGACCACCATGAAGAAGACGATCAGCAGGAACACGATGTCAATCATGGGCGTCATGTCCATGTCGACACCTTTCCTAGCCAGAACGATTTTTCTTTTCTTCTTGGCCATACCTGCTCCATCCAGCCTTAAGCGCCGGCTCCGTCATCGAAACGGGACATCAGCTCAGAGGCGATACTGCTCACCTCAACCGAAGCACCGTCGATGATGGTTTTCAAAATGAAGTATGAAATCGTCATCGGAATCGCCACGATCAACCCCATCATGGTGGTCATCAGAGCTTCCGAAATACCCGACGCCAGATCCTTCGGTTTCGGTGAGGTTTTGCTGGTCGCAATCACGTTGAACGCCCCGACCATTCCCATCACCGTTCCCAAAAGACCCAACATGGGTGAGATCGCCGCAATCAGGGAGATGTAACTGATCTTCCTGTGAAGCTCGGAAGATTCCATCTCGCCGGCTTCCTCCATTGCCTCTTCAATGTCTTCGTAAGGGCGATCAATTTTCGGCAGTCCGGCTGCAAGAACACTGGAAAGAAAGCTGGGCTGCTGCTCGCATGCGTCCAGGGCGCCCTCGTAATCGTCGGTCTCAAAAAGGGATTCGACGTGATCCAGAAGATCAGGGGGAACGAGAACGTCACGACGAAGTTGCATTCCATGCATCAGCGTCAGAGCCATTCCTGCACCGGAGAGCAGAATCAGGATCACACCCACCGCACCAGCGGCTTTAATATTATCGAGTACGGAAACCGTCTCGACGGGCGCATCACCCTCGGCCTGGGCATAGGCCACGACACTGGTTCCCAAAACAAGGGTCACAGTGAAGATGGTCAGGAGAAGAACGCGGGCTGCCGAAACACCCCGAATCTTGCTCATGAAACCTGTCAACTTCATTTTTCTTTCCTCTCTCACCTGTTTGTAGAGGTGATTCGATTACTTGTTCCAGCGGGAGTCCGGGGCGACCTGCTTCAGTCTTTGGGTCAAACTTTCCGCCCTATCCGTATCTCCCTGTTTTTTGGCCAATTCCTTGGCTCGATACAACGCTTCAGCGAGCACTTCGCCATTCCCGGTCGAAGCCATGACGGCAGCCCGGAGATAACGGATCATGGCCCACTGTAACTCACCGGCATCTCCACCGGCCTGTTCTTCAGTGGAACGCCCCCAGACCAGCCAGCCATGGGCACGGGCCGCAGTGTTGCCAAGGACATCCTTGTTTCGTGTCTCGAGGATCTGCTGACGCACCGTATCGGCGGCCTGCTTCCACTGCTTCTGTCCCTGCTGTGCACTGGCATAACCAATCCACGCCTGACAGATCTGATCCGTCGATGCATTGGAGTCATTGGACACAGAGGAGAACTCTTCACGACAAGCGCCCCAGTTCTCCTGGGCCAACAGGCTTTGTGCCTTGCCCAATCGTGCCCCGACCACCCAACGACGTCCCATGTTTCCGGAAGCAAGACTGGAGAGTGCGCTCTCCGCTTCCGAATAGTTTCCGGATTTGCGATGGGCTTCGGAGATCGCCATGCGTGCATGGGGAACGTAGAAATCCTTCTTGCTTTCAAACTCGTTCAAGTAGGCCTCTAATGCGGAGACCGCTTCCTTGTACTTCGTCGCATCGGAATCACCCCAGCGAAGCAGGGACAATCCGTGCATGTACATGGCACTCGATTTTTTCAGGGCGTCCCCCATGCTGGTCGCCGACTTGAAACTGCTGGCGGCAGTTTCCCAGTCACCGTTCTCAAAGGCTCCTCGCCCACGGGCCAAGCTGGAAGATTCTCTGGAGAAAACCAGTCGCTCCACTTTGTCTGCATCGACTTTTTGCGCAGTACTGACTCCCGGCAATTTGAACTGGACCTGCTCGTAAGTGGCTCCAGTAATCGTCACGTCTTCATAGTTCCTGCCACCAGAGACAATAATCTGGTCCGCAAGGAGTCCGTTTCCGGCAAACGGAAGCAACATTCCGAAAGTCAGAAGAAAGAGCACAGAGTAGCGCTGCATGGTTGGCGTTCTTTCCATCATTTGCATTCTTCCTCCAGACGATCAAAGCGAGCCTGGAGTCCTTCCGGGGCAAAATCTTTACCGTCCCCGGCCATCAACTTGCGACTGCGAATCAACTGAATGACATCTTCACAACGGCCCTGGGCTTTCAGTACTTCCATGTACTGCAACCATGCGGACCAGTAATCACGCTCGAAGACAGGGTTGGTTCCGCCAGAGAAGAGCAGCGACTTGCGACGCTGATCGAGAATGGCGATGGCTGCCTGAAGATCCTCGGACATCGACTTGAGACGGCTCGCCGAGCGATCGGACTGGTAGAGCCCCATTTCGGCAGAGGCCCTCTGAATCAGCACGAAAGGAGCTTCGTTGTAGGAACCGCTGTAAGTGTTGTCTTCGTAGTTCTCGATGATGGCATTGAGACTGTCGAGGGCTTCCTTGTTCCTGCCAGCGGCATTGGCAGCTTTTGCAAGGAAGTAGGAAACACCGATCACCAGTGATTCCTCACCGGATTCCAACGCCTCTTCCTGAGCTTTCGACAGCATCTCCGCAGCCTCTGCAGAGAAACCTCCATCGATCAGGATCGATGCCAGACCCAGTCGGACTCCCGGTCCCGATTCTTCGAAGCCGGATCCCGGCAGACGGATCCAATCCAGGACCAACTCTCCTGCCCTGCGCTGGTTCTCCGGGGTGGAGGAAGCAGCATAGGCTTCGATCAGGTAGTAGGTACCGGCAACGAGAGTCTGACTGTCGGGCCAAACCTTGCGCAGTTCAGCCAACACTTTTTCCGATTCAGCGGTCTTGCCGTCCGCTGCAAGAACTTCGAGCATGAAGAGCAACGCACCTTCGCGGTAGACGTTGTTGCCGCCGATCTCATTCAAAACAGGCTGCAAATACTTGAGTGCTTCCGCAGAGTCCTTGCCGCGGTCACCCCAGTAGATCTTTGCCAACTCGTAACGAAGAACCGATTCCCCACCGACACTACGGGCTTCACGTGCTTGGGAAAGCAACGGAAGAATTTCTCCACTCGCATCCTTTTGTGCCTGCTCCGTATCACTACTGGACCGGAAAAGGCAACGGGCAGCACCCGCACGGGCCCTGAAGAAGAAGGGCACCTGCTTCTCTTCTTCGCCGTCGTTATAGGTTCTGGAAATCCTGCGGAACAATTCACGGGCCTTGCGGTAATCTCCTTCGAGTTCCGCCTCAACAGCCTGTTGAAGTTTCAACTGCTCGCTGCCCAAACCCTGAGAATTGTCAGCGAACAATTTCTCTGCAACAACCAACAGTTCGCCCCAAGGCCCGTCAGCACCGCTACCGGCGAAATCACCGGCGATGGCAAAGAAGTTCTGTGCGGCCATCGCCACCATCCGTGAATCGGGGTAGTTCTCTGCCAACTCCTGATAAGCGAGGGCCGCCTCAATCGATCGGCCGAGTGCATCGCTGGACTCACCGATCTCGTAGAGCGCCTCGGCTCGCCATGTGGCGGCTTCCTTGCTGTCATCGGAAGCGTAAAGAGCCAACTTTGCAGTTTCGATCGACTTCTCCGGCAATCCGCGATCACGGAATCCCAAAGCGGCCCGTGCATAATATTCTGCGGGGAGATTACCCGCTCCCAACTCCTGAAGCCTGCTTAATCCGCGATTGAGACCGGTGACCACTTCCCGGGCCTGACCGGGATCTGTGGAATAAGCTTCCGGGTTATCGAAGCGATCGATCACCGCGTTGATCAACTGGAATCCACCGGGGCGATCACCGCTGGCGAGCCGGGTTACCCCCTCTTCCACATCCAGAAGTGCGACGAGTGTCGCCAACTCCGGGTCCTCCGGGGTTTTTCTGTAGGGGAAATCAGGTTGTTCCTCTTCGTAGAGGAAATCGAGAAGGTCGAGTCCGTCCTGTGGCTGACCTGAGCGATTGTAGGCACGCAGGGAACCAGTCAGGGCTTCGACCCTCATTTGACGGATGAAGTAGATGACGTCATCGCTGTAGGGAGGATCTGCACTGGGTTCGATGTCGACCAGCAGCTCCAGGGCACCGGCCGCTTCTTCAGCCTGCCCCGCTGCCGAAAGCGCCTGACCATAGATCAACTGCGCCTCATAGCGACGGCCAAAGTTTTCGTAACGGGAGTTGACGAACTCGTCGGCAAAGGTGGCAAGGGCCATGTACTTGGCCTGGGCCGCCTCACTGCCATCCGGCAACATCGCGGCATAAACCTTGTAAGAATTCAGTCGATTGAACTCCCAAAGATCACGGATACGAGTTTCCTCAGCCAGTTTCCCCGCCAGTTCATCCCGATCGGAATCACTGGCCCGCATGACCTTGTCCTCGCTGCGCGAGACCTCGTCATTCAGGCGGCGAATGTTTTCATTCAGAACCTTGTCGATCTCTTCATTCCAGATGCGATCGCGAAGATCCATCGCCTGTTGACGCTGGGAAGGACTGGTTGCAAAAATCATTTCGGTGTTGGCATCGGAAAGCCTCAGCAGTGCGGCCAGCACCGACTCCAACTGGGCTCCCTTCGAACGGGGATGATTCGGGTACTTTTTGGCGAGCTTTTGAATCTCGGCCTCATACCCGTCCACATCCCCCTCGATACGCATGGCGTCCGCCAGAGCAAACTCGAGGCTCGCTCTGCCACCGGAATCAGCCGTCTTGATCCGGGACTGAATCCAGACCCGGGCAAGATCAGGGCTGCCATAGGTTCCGAGCAGTTCACTGACGAAAACGGTTTCCTCCATAGTCAACGGCCCCCTGCCCAATGACTGGGCGGGCGCGATTGCCGGTACAAGCAGTACCGCCAAGAGAGCCAGACCAGGGACGAATGACGTCCGGAGGGTATGAGAGAATCCGTTGAACATGAAAACCTTCTATCTGAACTGCGTCAGATTTCCTTGTGACTAGTTAAAGCGCTTCTCTTCCTCATCACGGATCACCGTGATTTTGGCACTGATCAGCACGAACAGATTGGACTGCATTCGGGAATTCCCCTTACGTCCAGCCAAGAGATCCAGAATCGGCAATCGCGAGAAGACAGGAATACCGGCACGAGACTCCTGAGTAATCGTTCTCTTCAGACCACCCACCAGAACAGTTCCACCATCGGGAATCGTTACCGTAGTCTTGATGTTGGTCACTGAAAGAACCGGGAATTCCACGTTCAGGTTTGTCAGTCCCAGAGTCAGGGTCTTGAATCTGGAGGGCAACTGCACTGCCAAAGTCGGCTCGATCTCGAGGATCACGTATTTGCGATCGTGACTCACTGTCGGACGTACCTGAAGGATCGATCCACTGTTGAGGATTCCGATCACTGGGTTGATCACAGGAACCACACCGGTCTGGTTGACCTCGGCGTCCTCGATGTAGGCGCTTTGATCCACAACCAGAGAGTGAGAGATCTGGGTGTTGAAGGCCGTCACACGCGGGGCATCCAGCTTCTTGGTGCGCTGGATTTTCTGGTTAGCTTCCAGAATCGCCTCGAGGGCGTAACTGTCGAGAACGTTGTACTGCAGTGCAAAACCACCGGTGTCAGAAAGGTTGAAGGGAGACACCGAAGAACCCAGTGGCAGAGAGAAAGCGTTGTAGACCGCTGCACGGACGTCAATCTCTCCCTGAGCGTCGACGATCTCGAAACCGGAAGCAATCTGCGTTCCTGCTCCGTCGATGTCATTGATCGGGTTCGGAAGGTTCGAGTTGAACGGGTTTCCGTAATCGACGCCGATGGACTCAAGGAAGTTATCCTGAAGATCAATGAAGCGGCTTTCCACCGTCACCATCACACCTGTGGACTTACGCAGAGCCTTGAGCAACTGAACCAGTTTGCGGTGATTGGCGAGGGTGGTGTTGGCCACGAGACGACCATTCTGGATCTTGACCGATTCGCCATCCGGCTCGCCTTCGTCGCCGAAGAGCGCATTGATAACGAGCTCGACAAGAATGTCGGAATCAAGAGTGGTCTCCTGGGAATCCTCTTCACCACCGATGTCGAAGAGTCCACCGGCACCGCCGTCATCGCCATCCTGACTCGACTCGAGGGCGAGTCGGGGAGCACGGAAGTCAGGCTTGTCCTTGGTGATATCGGAAACTTCGTAGAACTCCAGGAACACATCGTTGCGGACCGAGTCGGAGGGTCCAATCAGGACCGCTCCCGAACGGATGACGTAAGTGAAGGGAGGATCATTCCCCTGAAGGACCAGGTTGAGCACGTTCTCCAGCGGCAGGTCTGTCACTTCCGCAAGACGGACGGTTCCATCTCCACCCTCGAGAGCCTCGGAGGCCTCTTTCGTCAGCACAAAGTTGATACCGGAGAGCTCTCTCAGGAACTGAATCACCTGCTCAAAAGGCTCATCCTCGAACTCAACACTGGCAACACGAACCTTCAGGCGCGAACGGATGGTTTTGACCTGCTGGCTCTCGACTGCCTGAAGACGATCTTCGAGGGACTGCTCCTGACGGCTGATGCGCAACCACTCTTCGCGAGTCGGGAAGTTGAAGATGTCCGTGTAGGGAATCTCCGACTCCAACTGGCTCAGGAAGGTACGGTCCCACTCCAACTGGGTCTGAAGGCTGGTATCCAGTACTTCGTAAAGGTGGCGAAGCTCGGCCGCCTCACGACGCAGTGCGCGGACATCCTTTCTGGAAGGATCGAGCAACAGCACTTCATCGCAAAGGGCAATCACACGCTCGTAATCACGCTCGGAGAAGAGCCTGCGTGCCTGGCGAAGGATCTCGTCGATACGATTCTGAATGAAGGAGACGGAGCGGGCCATCTCAGACTCCGCTTCAGCAAGGATACGCATCTCACGTTCACGCTTCTCAGTTGCCGCGAACTCATTCTGAAGACGGATCGACTCCTCTTTCGACTGACGGGCACGATTCTGTTGATCGCTCAGGTCGTAATCGAAGGGGAACCAGCGGATGCGCTCAAGGATCTGATCGAAGACGGTGATCGCCTTGTCGTAACTGCCTTCGTCCATGGCTCTGCGTCCGTCGAGGTAGAGACGCTCAAGCTCAAAGACGTCCTGCTGAAGGCGAACCTTCTTCTCGTCGACCATTCGACGCTGAAGATCACGGATGTCTCCGCTGCGGTCACTCAGCAGCATCAAAACTGTATCGAGAAGCTCACGGGCATTCTCATTGCCCGGATCAAGGCGTACTGCCTCCTGCAACTTCTCTTCGGCTTCGATATAGCGCAGTTCGTTGATCAACTTCTCTGCTGCGTTGACTGCTTGAATGGCAGCCCCGGCACGGGCCTGATTCTCCAGGTTCACATCGCGAATCAGTCCGTCCACGCCCCCATCTTGGGCCACGACCGGTTGAGCAGCGAAGCTGAGGAGCAACAGGGCCAGAGCGATCACTGAGAAAACGCTTCTCGCCGCAGCAATTCTGAAGTTGGGCTCCCGGAGGCTTATCGACATCGATCTCTCCTTGCTTTGAAGTATTTGCTTACGAATCCACATTCGCTCGCAACTTTTCCGGACCAACACTGTTGGCCATTTTTTGCAGTTTCAATTCGCACCATAGAGCCAACGCTCTTATGGGGTGCTGGCCAAATCGCCCCGTGGCGCAGTGGCCCGTACAGTCTAGTCGTCACCGCCAAAGAGGCCCCCACCTGAGGGTCGGGTTCTCTTGGGCTTTTCCACTTCGACTTCATCCGCGACTTCGTTGTCAGCGGAATCGGTCTCTTCGTCATCCCCACCTGATTCGGCGGGATCACTGTCAAAGTTGTCCCAACCGCTGGGTGTCAGCGACAGGGGGTCGTCATTGTTTTTAAGGTACGCTCTTTTTCCGCTGGCATTTTTCAGGACGACCACTCGACCGTCAGCCGTATCCTGAATGCGCTCAAGTCGGAACCCGGTTCCGAACAACTCGGCAGACTCGGCTCCCGCCTTTGGCTCTGTTACTACTTTGGCTGACTTCTTGGCAGAGTCGGAGTCCCAGTCCCAGCGGGAGTACTGAATCGTCGCCCTGCCCGGCATGAAGTTTCCGGAACTGTCGAGTCTTCCAACCTGTGCACCGCTGACTTTCCAGGCGTCATTCGCTGGCATCAGCACCGCTCCAGATTCGCCGGATACCACAGAATTTGAACCATCCCGCGGGAACTGCATGCTGCCGGGAAGTCCCGCAGCACTGGCCGCAATCCGATAGCGGTAACTGCGACCGGCTTCTAGGGGGCCAGATTGGATGGAGAAAGCCTGACCAGAAGCAAATCCACTGACCTGCTGAAGCTTGGTCCAGTCTCCATCCCCCTCCTGCATCTCTATAACACAGGAAGTGATTTCCGCATTTGAATAGAGTGCATGACGTCCAGAGACCTCGTGATAGGTACTCTGGTCAGAGGAATCACGAACCACTTTGACGGAAGCGATGTATGGAGCATCCAGAGTTGGTGCGACCAGAATGATGCGCTCCTTGACGTCCAGTCTTGCCGGCTTGCGGTAGAAGGCCCACTCAGGGATCGCCTTTTCAGAGTCAACCTCGTAGGCCAGGCGCACCTTTTCCAATACTTCAGGAACACTTTGATCTCCCAAATCCTGGGAAGCCATGTTCTCTTCGATCTTGTCATTGGCCTCACTGATTTTGCTGGAATATTCACTTCCAGGATCACTGATCAAGAAAGGGTAGCCAAATCCAACAACCAGGAGCAGAGCAACGACTGCGATGGTGATCTTGTCGATATTTTGCATTCGATCAGCTCCTTTCCGATTCAGAGGAGGCAATCACAGCGCCCTCGTGGACCTGCATTTCCAGAAGAAGTAGTACATTGGGCTCGCCCATGTCCCCATCTTCCGGTGACACCTCATTAACGACGTCATAGAGGAGATTTTGACGATCCTTGCTGACCGCCACTTTCTCCACCGAATAATCGATGAAGGGATGCTTCATGATTTGACCCAAAAACTCGGACACCCGATTACCCGGAATCGTCATTTTGAGGGAAACCGGGAAGCGACTGGGACCTTCATCAGCAGAGCGACTTCCACGAGTGGTTTTGCGATCGATCACCAGCTCGAGAATTTCAGAGCCGCGATTGTCGAGGGCCAGGTTGACCAAATGGCTCTGCACTTTCCAGCGACGCTCGTAGTCGACGATCTTGGTCACGTCAGCCAGGTCGTCCTGAATCGAGAAGGGCAACTCGGCATCCGCAGCAAGCCCTGTACTCGAACGGTAACGCTTGGCCAGAAGTTCAAAGCCGTCGCGATAACCGGCAGTCCACCCACTCAGGTCGCTGCTCGCACCCTCTTCAAAGCGGCTGACCCGACTCGAGAAAAACTCTTCGGCCCGGTCCAGTTGCTTACTCCAACTGTTGTTAAATTTTTCTTCTGCCTCCAGAAGGTCTTTCGTTGGCAAATCACGATCCACCTTCTTGGAGTACTCGCGCAAGCTTGACTGCTGTTTTCTCAGCTTGCCAGTCACCGAGTCGTACTCGGACATCTTGGGCATGACCAAGAGCACGAAGAGTACGATCCAGACGACCACTTCCGCACCAAGAATACTCCAGAATACTTTGTCACTCATGGTGCCCCCCTATTCTTCTTCGCCAGTGGATTCCCCGGGCAAGGGCGGGTAAATCCAACGGATGGTCCAAGGGTAAAGCGGAGTGCCGTGATCCTTGGCAGCGTCGTCACTGCCTCCGCGGGTACGTCCCATTTTGAAGTTGTCGTCCTGCGCCCACATCAGCATCGTTTCCATGCCAACTTCGCGGGACACCCTCTCGCGACCATAATCCGCTTCCCCAAAAGAAGCCTTCAATGAAGCCTCGATCGGATCTGCAACCATTGCCTTGAGTTGATTATTGTTGGTCGTGGCGTCTCCCTGATCGTAGCGGAAGCCACGAACGGTCACCTGATAACGATCGTTGTAAACGACGTCTTCGGAATCAGCCTTTGCCCCCTTGTCGAGGATTGTTCCATCTTCGCGCACACGAACCTTGCGGATTTCAAACCCAGAGAGCCAGGTCTTCCGCGTGTTCAGAGATTCCTGTTCTGCTTCTACAGATCCACGGGTGCTGTCCTTGTCGGGGCCATCTTCCACCTCGATACGCACCGATTCAGAAACCAGTTCCGAATTGGGAATGCTGGCAATCAAAGCCATCACTTCAGTGGGAGCCAGACGTCCGGCACCGTGCGCGAGAAGAAGGTTTTGTCTGGCTTCGAGGTTGGATCGTCCCTCTTCCTGAAGCTCTGTGAGTTTCTTTTCGTTCGCTTTCAGTTCGTTGACAAGCTTCGCCTCCTGCAAAACCGCATTGGCGTCGTCAATCTTGCCTCCGAAAATCAGGATGAAGAAAACGATCAACAGGTAGAGGGAAGCGGTCGCCCCCAGTACCAGTTTTTGTTTCTTCTTGAACTCTGCGGCCTCTTGCTGCTCCTGCGGCAACAAGTTCAGTTGAACGTCACCGAGGCCAAGAGCCTGCAATCCTGCACCGATACATGAGGTAAAGGACTGGAGGTCCTGCTGGACCACGTTTGCCTCGGGGCGAATCCGGACTCTCTGAAGGGATTTGAAGATCTGCACCCGAATTCGCAGGTTGTCCTCAAGGAACTTGCGCAATCCAACAACCTTGCCACTGCCACCGAAGAGGAAAAGATCCTCAATCTTCAATTCCCCGGCCCGTGACTTGTAGTAACCGATCGAGCGGTTGATCTCACTGACCAGATCGCGAAGCAATGGCTGCAAAACTTCGAAAATCTTGGCGGCATGATCAGACTTGGCGGCCGTCACTTTCAGGTTCTCGGCTTCCTCTTCGGAGCAGTTGAAACGCTCCTGTAGTGCATTCGTGAAATCCTTGCCGGAGACAGGAATGGAACGGAACCAATAACGGGACTCATTGACGATGACGAGGTCGGTGTGCTGTGCACCGATCTCGAGGGCAACCATGGGACGCTTCGGACGAAGGTCGAAGCGGATCAGATTCAAAAGACCCACATTGCCCAGAGTAAGAACATCGACACCGAGGTTGTCGGAATCGAGATCCTCCAGAAGGTCGGAAACCTCTTCCTGACGAACCGCAAAGATTCCGATCTCCTTTTCGCCGTCATCGGTATCGCCACAAACATGGCTGTCCCAAATGACGTCTTCCATCGGCAGGGGAATATTTTGTTGCGCTTCGTAACCGATCAGCTCTTCCAGCTTTTTTCCATCCACTGGGGGAACCGTGATGAAACTGGTCAAAGCAGAACGACTGGGAAGAGCAATCGCCAGAGGTCCGTTTACAGAATGCTGCGATGCCAATGTCGAAATGGCAGCAGCATTGGCCTCCGGGCCAGCCCCTGAGGGGTGCTCTATCTTTTCAGCGGCAACGATTTCAGCACCATTGCCGGATCGCTGGATCTTGATCGCCTTGAGGGAACTCTTTCCCCCGTCGATACACCAGACTTCGTCGAAGTCAGCCATGCTACCTCTCTCCACCTTCTGACCCCTCTCTGGGAGCCGTCAGGGATCTGCCCTGCAGGCAGATCGAATGGTACAAATCATCACTTCAACAATTTCACTTCAGTGAAGTAGTGAGCAGAAGAACCGGGCGAAACAAATCCGCCGAAAAAGCCGGGAACGGTTTCAGCCCTGAAGGCGTTCTTCATTCCGGACTCTTGCACGACACTTCCACTGCAATGAACACCGTAGCGAAAACCGTAGCGAACACTGCAACATTCCCGCACTTCAGCATTCACACACTTCAGCATTCACACACTTCAGCATTCACACTGGCTGAAGACCGAATGTCACCGCTACCCTGCTTCACACTTCTCTCGTCAATACAAACTCGGGAATCAATGAAATGGAATGAGTGCTCTTCACCTTCCGACCCCACTTCACAAAGAAGCTGGAACCTTGCGGAACCGCCTCAGGGAAGCGTGACTGAAACCGCGACCGCACCTGGTGAAATCCCCGACGCAATCGTGCTCTCTGTCGAAGGCCAACCGGCATCCGATGCAGACCACTTCGCTATCCATAGAGGAGAAGAGACTTTGGAATCCTTTGCAGATTCCGGACTTCCGTAACTCCCCGATGGCCGAAGTTTTAATCGGCCTGCAACCCGCAACCGGATGCATTCGGTTCATCGAAAATCGATTTCCGAATACAGACGATTCGCCGGTCTGCACTGCACACCATTCCGGTGGTCCACGTCTCCGTTTCCCACCGAAACCCACAAACTTGTATCCACTCAAAATCCGAAGAGCTCATCAGAAAGTTGACGCAATCTTTACTCACGCAAAGGAGGCGCAGACAAGTCAGAAACGGTCTCTTCGGTTCATTCTTTCCTTCCCCATATGCAGGATCTGCCCTCCCGGACCCGTGGGCCCGGGATGAAAAATCCCTCTTGGGGAAGAGGGAAGTATAGATGCCTGATAACCGGAGTCAACGCCCCGAAACCGTCTCATTTGCCAAAATTCGATCGTCCTGAGGAGTTGAAGAGAAGTCGGAACCAGCCCTTAGCGGGGCAGGTCCAAAGCGGTGATCACCTGCTGGAGATCTCGCCAGCACTCCGCCTTGAACTGGGGCTGACGAAGCAGGAAAGCGGGGTGATAGGTCACCACCACGGGAATGCCTTTGTAAAGGTGAGATTGGCCCCTGAGGCGCTTCAGGGAAGTCTCCTCCCCTGTCAAAAAGGCGGCTGCAGGTTTGCCGAGAGCGACGATCATCTCGGGGCTAACCAGCTCTATCTGCTTCTCAAGGAAGCCTTTGCACGATTGGACCTCCTCAGGACGGGGGTCCCGATTCTCGGGAGGGCGACACTTCAGTACATTGGCGATGTAAACCTGGTCACGGGTTAACTTCAGGCCCTGAGTAATGATCCGGTCCAGAAGTTGACCAGCCCGGCCCACGAAGGGCTCACCACGCCGATCTTCTTCTGCCCCGGGAGCCTCACCGACAAACATCAGCCTTGCCTCGGGATCACCGCAGCCAAAGACCGTTTGGGTGCGGGTTTGACTCAGAGAGCATTCTTCACAACCGGAGACCTTTCGGGCGAGCCCTACGAGATCAGCCGGGAGGTCAGAACTCTTAACCTCGACTGCACTTACAGCATTCTTTACGGGACTCTCAACAACACTGACCGGGTTCTCCTCCACCCTGGAGCCGGTTTCGACCGGAGGATCCTCGGGTGGAATGCTATCCGTTGTGGGAGAATCGGCGACCAGGTCCCCCCGTCGTCGGCGGACACCCCAACCCGCCAGAGCACGATCATGAAATTGAGCCGGAAAGTGCAGGCTCCCGGATAGTGGGAGATCAGACATGGGGAGCCTCCCGGACCGGATGTCGAGCCAGGAACTTGTCCCCCTCAACAGATTCCAGCAATAAAGGGATTTCCTGACCCCGAACCGCTTCCCCTTCGCGGACCCTGACTCGCAGCCCCTCTCGGGACATCCCCTCGCCACCGCCGTCGGGATCTGTTTTTTCGATCAGGACATGTGCGACCTGACCCAATCTCTTTTCCGCAACCTGGAGCTGGACTCTTTCACAAAATTCCCTAGCGCGAACCATGCGGTCATGTCGGATCTCCGGTGAAACGTGATCGGGCAATCGTGCGGCTCGGGTACGTGGACGTGGACTGTAGGGAAAAAGATGAACCTTGGCGAAGCCGATCTCTTCCACTCTTCGCATCGACTCCTGAAAGTCATCTTCTGTCTCACCGGGAAAACCGATGATCAGATCGGTCGCAAGGGTGGCATCCGGCAAACGCTGTCTGGTTCGTTCCATCGCCTCCGTAAAATCTTTCAGTGAATAGTCCCTGCCCATGGCTTCAAGAATCCGTGCGCTGCCACTTTGCAAAGGCACATGAAAGAAGCGGCACAATCCTTCGTCATTTTCAAAAGCCTGAAGAAATCGGTCGGTAAAGGCACCCTCGCCGATGGACGATAGACGAATTCGGTCAATACCGGGGATCTGTCGCAGCTCCGTCAGCAATCGCCCCAGACCATCTTCAATCCCCAGATCCCGTCCCCATTGACGCAGGTGAATCCCCGTCAGCACCAACTCTGAAAAACCGGCCTCTGCCAGCCTCTTCGCTTCATCCAATACCGGTTGATGATCCCTGCTGCGTGACCCCCCTCGCATGTAGGGGATGATGCAATAACTGCAGAAAGAATCGCAGCCGTCCTGAATCTTCAGGAATGCTCTCGTGCGTCCCTCAAAACCGGAAATCTTCAAACCAAAAATTTCCCGGGACTTTCTTTTCACAGGGCCTGTCGACAATTCCGCACCGTTAACGATTTCAGCAATTCGATGCTTCTCTTCATTCCCTACCAGATGGGTCACTCCCGGAATCTCTGCCAACCGCTCGCGATCATCTTCAGAGATACATCCGGTGACGATGACATCCGCGGATGGATTTTTCCGGGTCAGGGATTTGATGCGTTCTTCAACCTTGATACCCGCCCGCTCGGTGACCGTGCAAGAGTTGACGACGACCAGGTCGACCCCTTCCGCCTTGGCAACCTCCTGATAGCCCAGGTCGAGAATCTCTTCCCGGATCGCCTGGGTATCGTATTGGTTGATCTTGCAACCAAAGGTGATGAAGGCGCACTCGGGCATAATCCCTGACTCTCTACTAATCCGCATTCAGGCGGACTTGTCACCGATTCCCACAGGACTGTCGAGCCAACAATAACTCTGATGTCCTTCGGCCACCGCGATTCCTCCGGGAACCTCCACAGAGCAACGGGGCCCAGCTTCGGGGCAACGAGTGTGGAAGGGACAACCGGGAGGCGGGTTGATGGGAGAAGGAACATCACCGGCGAGGAGAATGCGGTTCTTCTTGCGCTTCGGATCCGGCTCCGGAACCGCAGACAAGAGGGCTCGGGTATAAGGATGACACGGATTGGAATACAGATCTTTTGATTCCGCTTCCTCGACGATCTTTCCAAGATACATCACAGCCACGCGGTCACTGATGTGCTCGACCACAGCGAGGTCATGGGCGATGAAGAGATAGGAGAGATCAAACTCATCCTGAAGATCGAGAAGAAGGTTAATGATCTGTGCCTGAATCGAAACATCGAGAGCGCTGACCGCCTCGTCACACACGATGAACTCAGGCTCCACAGAGAGAGCCCTGGCGATGCCGACACGCTGCCTCTGTCCCCCTGAGAACTCATGGGGATAGCGATTGATGTGATTGATCGGATCGAGACCACAACGGTCCATCAAGTGCTGGACTTTTTCACGGATCTCGGACTCGGAGCCCATGCCGTGAATATGCGGGCCTTCACTGAGAATGGCCCCCACCGTCATTCGCGGATTGAGCGATCCATACGGATCCTGAAAGATGATCTGCATTCTTTTGCGCAACGCCCGAAGAGCATCTCCCTGAGTGTTTCGAACATCGATTCCGTCAAAGCGAACGGCCCCCTCAGTGGGCTCGACCAGCCTCAGGATCGAACGACCCACTGTGGTCTTGCCACAACCGGATTCACCCACCAAACCGAGAGTTTGTTTGCGCCCGAGGGTGAAGCTGACTCCGTCAACGGCCTTGACGTGACCCGTGACTTTCGAAAAAACACCGGAGCGGATGGGAAACCAGGTCCGCAGACCTTCGACCTCCAGCAATGGGGTTTCTTTCTCTGACATCAAACGGCTCCATTCCCTGAAGCCTTGAAGACTTCCTCCCAGTGGTGACAAGCCACCTGGTGCTTCGGGTCAATCTGATTCAGATCCGGTTCTGTTGCAGCACACGTCTCTGATGCATGGGGACAACGGGGGCGGAACTTGCAACCGCTGGGGAACTGGAGCGGATTGGGAACATTACCCTCGATCACCTCGAGGCGATCATTTTCCTGTTCCAATCGGGGCAGGGAGCGGAAGAGTCCAACGGTGTAAGGATGCTTGGGATTTTCGAAAAGTTCCTCCACAGGAGCACTCTCCACCACCTTACCGGCATACATCACCACCACGTGGTCCGCATTTTCAGCGACGACTCCGAGATCGTGGGTGATCATCAGGATCGCCATTCCCTTTTTCCTTTGGAGATCCCTGAGCAACTCCAGTATCTGTGCCTGAATGGTGACATCCAGAGCGGTGGTCGGTTCGTCTGCGATCAGCAGAGAGGGGTTACAAGCGAGGGCGATGGCAATCATCACCCGCTGCTTCATCCCCCCCGAAAGTTGATGGGGATATTCATCGATCCGTTGCTCCGGAGAAGGAATCCCCACCTGTTTCAGAAGCTCAATGCTTCGCTCTCGGGCTTCCGCTTTGGTCATCCCCTCATGCAATCGCAGGGATTCCCCGATCTGATCCCCCACCCTGAACACCGGATTCAGGCTGGTCATCGGTTCCTGGAAGATGACCGAGATCTCCTTGCCCCGTATTTTGCGCATCTCCGCTTCAGACTTTTCGAGGAGGTTCTCTCCCTTGAAAAGAATCTCGCCACCGACGTATTTTCCGGGTGGAGTCGGGACCAGTTGAAGGACACTCATGGCTGTGACGGACTTACCACAGCCCGACTCCCCAACGACACCGAGAGTTTCCCCTGGGCGGATCGCATAACTGACACCGTCGACCGCGCGGGCGATGCCGTCATCGGTATAGAACCAGGTCTTCAGGTCTTCGATGGAGAGCAACGGGTTTTCAGAGCTCAACGATTCTCTCTCTTCCGGGCAACAGCGTCGACTTCCACATCGACCCCCTTTGGCAATGCCGCCGCCTGAATACAGGCCCGCGCCGGAAACGGATCAGTGAAAAATTCAGCATAAACCCTGTTTACCGCCTCAAAGTCGGACATGTCGGAAAGGTATACCTGGGTCTTGACCACATCCCCAAAGCCACATCCTGCGGCTTTCAGGACCTCCCCAAGATTTTTCAGAGCCTGATGGGCCTGATTCTCAATTCCATGGGCGATGGATCCATCTTCAGGAACGATGGGAATCTGACCTGAGCAGTAGACCCATCCATCCACCTCCATCGCCTGCGAATAGGGTCCGATGGCTTTCGGAGCCTGGTCAGTATGGATCGCTTTTCGCAGTGAATCGGACATGGGGGTTCCTTCCGGGATCGATTCCAGCGGAAGAGTCTACCTTTGGGGGGGTCAGTTTTCCAGCGACCCGGGCTTCAAGCGCAGTTTCAGTTCCTCCACAACACCTCCTGCGATAGTTACTGGAAGGGAATCGTGGACATCCCCGCCAAAAGCGGCGATCTCCTTGATATGGCGGCTGGAGAGATGGGAAAACTCCAGACTCGGCAGAACAAAGACCGTTTCCGCTTCAACATCTGCGGAGATCGATCGGTTGGTCAGAGCCATCGTGTATTCCGCCTCAAAATCGGCGAAGGTGCGAATTCCACGCAGCAGGATTCGGCAAGATTCTTTCTTCAGCAGGTCCACAACCAGACCATCGAACGCCTGAACCTGCACGCCGGGTATCCCCTCGGTGCAGGCCTTGAGCCATTCCACCCGCTCCTCAGGGGTAAACAGGGATGACTTCTGGCGATTGACGGCCACTGCAACGATCAGCTCGTCAAACATGCGGGATCCGCGCTGGATCAAATCCAGATGCCCTTTGTGGGGTGGATCAAAAGTACCGGGGTAAACCGCTTTGCTCATCGGTTGCATTCCCTTTCAGGAACCGGGGTGGGAGCACCCCTTCGAAGACATGATGCCCTCAGGAGAACCCGGCCGAAACCCCTGGCAACAGAACAAAGATGACAAAATGAAGGCCAAGCCCCGGAAGATCAGGACGCAAGAAAGCAATTACCAGCCGGATCTGCGCCCCCTGAAGCCGCGCTGATCCAAGGCACCCAGCCATTCCCGCAAGCCGATATCGACGCGGAAGGTGGTGTCGTCATTCAGGCCGGCATCGACGTCGAGGGCAAAACCGAGGCGGAAAGTCCGGAAGTTTCGTCCCAACTCCCACCACTGACCGAGAACCTCTTCCCCATCGAGATCATATTCGACAAAGAGGCCCAGATCCCAGCGGGGAGAAGCAACAAAACGCCCTCCAGCCAACAGGGTTTCCTGGTATTCAGGCCGGTTTCTCCACGACAACTCAAAGAGCCCCTGATCTGCCTCGAGCCAGCGCAAACCAAAGTTTTTCCCCCGATTTTCTCCCAAACCGAGATGGTGACGACTCTCGCCAAAGACACTCCAACCTCCCGAAGCATGGAGAACCAACTCCGAATAGAGGTCTCCCCATTCCTCACCGGAATTATCTCTTGCTGCTTCCGGGTAGTAGAGGGCGTCGACGCGCATCTCCGCCACCGTCCGTGCACCCAATCGATAGAGGCGTTCACGATCGCTCGTGGATTGACGGGTCTGCAAGCGGTGGCCCATGGACAGGGTCACCACTTCCCGATCACCCAGCCCGTCGGTGGCATCGAGAGAGAGGGGAACATCTGCCGGATCGAGGGAAGAATCAAACAAGCCTGAGTAATCGCCCCTCAAATCCACCACATGACGCAAGCCATCGATGGCGAATGCATCACTTTTGACGTCGAAGACACGCGAGAAGCGTGTCGCGGCTTCAATTCCAGCAGACAGAATCGATCGATCCTCCTCGTCCAGATTGGAAGAGGTCCAGCGGGTCCAGCGGACTCCCGCATTGGGAATCACATTCAGCCAGCGACTGGCAACCAATGGCCGGGAAATCTCACTTCGAACGTCTAGTCGCCGTGTCTCGCCACCCACCGCTGCCGACGATTCCCCCGGAACCAATTCCAGGTCAGCAAATACCAGATCCGAGTCGACACGCAAACCCGCGGGAAGTTCCATGTCGAGAGCACGGAATGCCAATTCAGGAGACCGCTCGATCTGGTCATCAAAGTCTTCATAGCCCCCATCAAAACGAAGGCTACCGACGAGGCTCTCACTCAATTCCTGGCGAATGGAGAAAAAGTTCTCGGGGCGCTTCACAGTCCTCGCCTCTGTCCGGAAAAACTCATCGACGAATCCCGCATCGCTGGCCGACGACCATTCTGCGTCGAGCCAGGTACTGGAAGTGACTCTGGCCTGTACAAAGGCGCGGCCGCGATAGCGATCCTCTTCGCTGACCGGATCGCCATTGCTGTCTTCAGTCGCCTCATCACTGATCTGCCAAAAAGAACCGTAACCGTATAGATCGAGGCGGCCATCCGGGTCTGCAGACCAGCGCAGGGGGTCCCGCCCCCATTCAAAGTCGAGACCATACCCGGTTCCCCTTTTGGAGAGAGTATCGATGCGCGGAGACAGATCGATCTCGTCCTCGAATCTTTCGGGAAGCAGGAAATCACCATTCCAACGGGTATCAACGCGGGACCCGAAGCGGGAAGAATCGGAAATCCTCAGGTCACGGAGGGGAAAGGAGCGTCCCCAACGACTGTCCCATTGGGTCGAGGGGAAGTAGGCCACTGGCCAGCCCCCCAACTCGAGACGGGCTCCCTTCATCGACACCAGGTGTCCTCCGGGGCCAGACTCGTTAGCCCGTTGACCCGCTTCTTCCCTCGGAGTCGCAGAGCCTGCATCCGCGACCAACGCCCATTCCGGATCATCGAACAAATCAGTAGTGAAGACGATGTCCGCCCCCTTTACACCACTGAAATCATCCACCTCCAACAAGCGAGCCGCGATTCCCATGGAGGAAAGAGCCGCCTCTGATGTGTTCAGGTCGGAGACTCCACCCACCCAGGATTCGGCCATACTGCGAGCTCGGCGGGGGTCGTCTTTCGGAAGGGTACGCAGCATCTCCACGAGTTCGGAAGTGATGCGGATTCGGGCGTCCGTCAAAACCATGCGTCGGGCATCGACCTCATAAAAAACGGATTCCGCCTGAAAGGTTTGCCCCGCACGGTCGAGCAAGACTCCACCCAAGGCCAGAACCCTAGGGCGAATCGGTCCATTCTGGGGGTCAACACCATCGACGTAGACGCCTACCGCATCCGCACGCAGCGAAAAGCCGCGCCCCTCGAGCAGGACATTTCCCAAAACCACCAGCGAGCGGCCACCGCCGTCGGTGGAGATATCCGCTTCCAGTCGGTCATAGAAAATTTTCAGGTCTTCGTCTGTCCCCAAAAGACCCAGAGTAGTCTGGGCAGAGATGACGGGCGCGAAGACTGTCAGCAGGAAAAGGATCAGGGCAAGCCGAGGGAACAGAACTGAAAGCCGGGCAAACCCGGAACCTTCGATTTGATTCACAGATGTCTCAGAGAATTGCACCGGAATCTTCCCCCATCTACCGAGTCGAACCGGAGAGGTTCCGGCTTCCCCTGCCGGTCATGAACCAGGGACTGCTGCCCAGCGATCCACGAACCCTCTCTCTTTACGCCACGGTAGTCTGTCTCCGCAGGACCATCCACAACTTCCACCATGCCAGAATTGAAGCAGACCTCAGTTGCCCGCCCGAATCCGCACCTGCAACAGGAAGTTGATCAGCAGATTTTCGATGGTCGCCTCGTTGTCGGAGCTGCTCTGCTCACCAAAATGGGACAACACGTGAATGACGCGCCCCTTCTTGACGGTGAAAGTCACGGCGACCGCTCCCTCTCCGCACTCTTTTCGCAGATCTTCACTGTCGATCAGGACTTGCACCTTCTTCGACCGGATATCCAGCGAAGGACTCTCCTTGTCGATCTTCCACTGGTGCTTGACCAGCCGAATGTCGGGATCTTCGATCTCTCCGGGGGCGTCCAGATCACTGTTGCCGACACCGGTTTTTCCCCGGTCGCCATCGACATCTCCTGGATCGTCTTCGGAGGAGGGGTCGTACTCCGCGTCCTCATCATCGTCTTCATCGTCGAGTCCGTAGGCTCTCCTGCGCAAGGCATCCATATCGACGGGAGGAACGAAGACTCCCCTCAGCAGCGGGTGGGAAGTCATCCCCTTTTCGGGAGATATACCAAAGTTCCCTCCCTCCAGAGCAGTACCGGAGCGGAGATATTTGTTGAACCCCACTTCCAGCACCTCGATCAGACACCAGTCCTCGGTGAAGAGGTAACCGCCCTTTTCGACAAAACGCACGATTTTGTCGACGGCGTCCTTGTTCATTTTGAATTGAACCTCGTCATGGGCACCTTCCCCAACACAACGGTGCATGCGGTTGCCGGTGTACTCACCCGCCTTGTGATTGGGGTTCTGGCAAAACTTATGGATATGACTGCAGTTGATAAAGACCGCCGCCACGTCCTTGAAACTGAAGGAGGATTTTTCAACCTCCCCTTTTTCGATGACGGTATGCGGAATGGAAATTCTTTCGAGGACATGCTCGATGTGATCATAGTTGGTATCAAAACCGTTTTTGGCAGTCGGCCCCTTGATGACCAACACCTTGCCAGGGGGCAGATCTTCGAGTCCCAGAAACTGTCGGGCTCGGACCGGATCGAGGGGACGAGCCAAACCGGTGGTGGACTCGTGGTTTTCAGCCTCTTCGCGGATCACCTTGAGACCGCGACTGCGCTCCCTTTCCCACCACCCTTGCCAGTTGATCAGACTGTTTCCCAGCTGCTGCATTGTCAGCGCTTCCATGGCAGAGATCAGCGACCTCTTCAGCTCCGTCGGTGGCCGCTTGCCGTCTTTTTCCTTGGCGCATTCACGGGCAAGAATCGGCATCAGCACATCCACCGTCCGGCGAACCGGAATCTCTGCAGCGATATCGACCGCCATCATTTGCATGTCGATGGGACAGTATTCCATCACCCGGCGAATTACCCGGTTGGCGTACTTGCTGCGTGTTTTCCGCAAGGCATTCAGGAGATCTCTGGCTATCGGCTTGGACTTGTACCGAACGACAAACTCCCCCATCTCTGTAAAGGCGTCCGCCCCCTTGAACCCGGCAACGCCCTGGAGAAGAAACCAGTAAATGTCATCGGCAGTACTGCGGGAGAGACTGTTGGCGGTACTGAGAATTGCAGCGGTGGCGTTTCTGCCTGGCATGCGACCCATGGTGCGCAAGACTTCTGCCAGAGCGGATGCGTCTCCTGACATCGCCGCTTGCTGAACCAGCTTGCGCAGTTCTTTGGCAGACGGCCCTTCCTTCTCATCCCCATCTTCCAACACATGAGTGAAAAGTGGTGTCATCTCTCTCGGTTCGAACTGCAGGCTTTGTGTAAAACTCTGCTGGGCATTCAAAGGCGCAAAAACAGCGCACAGAAAAAACCACAGACCAAGAAAAATCGATGCAGTGAAAAAGATTCTTGAAGAGAAGGGCATCTTCTTCATTCCATTCCTATCGACACTGCCTGAACAGCGTCCGCGATTGTCGAAAAGGTCCAGGAAGAAACGGTCGGAATGGGACGGGCCGATCCACAATGCGCTCACTTGCGCACTCTTCCGTGGGACGCTCCCATTCTAGCGAATGAAATCGGATACGGCAGTACCTAGTCGGCAACTCGGGCGAGCGGCTGAACGGGTCAAGACATGACGCTACATCTTGGAATCAGGGACTTTCAGCGAGCAGTCTCAGGGCTACCTGTGAAATGATGGAATCATCCCTGAATGTCGGATCGAGCTTGTACCAGGCCAGGTTTCCGTTGCGATCCACTGCAACCATCGTCGCTCCACCCACTGGACAGTTGTATTGTCCAAAGTTGGGTGATCCGTCCTCCAGATCGAGACCGGCGGGGAACGCCAGCCCCATACGCGCACACTGCCCCGTCAGTTTGTCCAACTGCTCCTGGGCAGGAGCCTTGCCCTTGCTCGAAGCGATCCAGGCCACCCGCAGTCCGTCATTCCCGTGGGTCATGTACAGTTTCTGCAGGTTTTCCAGAGTTTCGAAGTAGCGCGGATTTTCATAAGGAGCAAAAAGCATCAGCAAGACGTTCCCTTGCTCCTGGGCCGGATCAAAATTGACACCACCCATCCAATTTTCTCCCAGTGAAATTGGCGGAGTCGGTTTTCCTGCGAATCGAAGCAGACTTTCGAGAACCCTTTCGGTTCTCTTGGCATAAATCTGTCCGACCTGAGAAGCGGTCTGTGCATTGATCAGCTCTGTGAGAATTTCCATCTCACGGGTAAAACTGGCGGACGCCGATTTGTAGTTCCCCAGAGCAAACTCCAGAAAACCGATGGCGAAGTTCACCTCTTCGTAGTAACGCTGAAAATCCTTGCGACACCGGTCACTGATCTCGACCGTCTTGTCACCGAACACCAGAGGATCTCCCCTGTGGGCGTTCTCGATGATGCCTTCGATGGACTTCCACCAGCGCAGACAGTCGACGAGGCGCCCCGCCTCCTGCAGTGCTTTCGCTTTCAATCGCAAGACGTGGGGAAGAAGGTCGGAATCGGTGTGATTCTCAAGAAATTTATCTGCAGTCGCGGCGGCACCCTTGTGGTCACGATCTCGGATCTGGGCATTCAGCAAAGCAGTCAAGACCACGTCGAGATCCTCAGCCTCCGGACAACCATCAAGAACCCGCTTGTACTCATTGATGCAACGGGGGTATTGCTGGCCATGCCAATAGGCATCCGCTTTCAGGCGAATCAACTCACAGGGCGGACCGTCCTCAGCCTGAACCTTGGCCAGTTCACCATCGAGGAGCTCGTGGATCCGATCGAAGTAACCCTGCTTCAGGGCTGCGGTCCATGCGGCCGGAGCATCCTGGCCATTTCGTTCCTTGTAGAGCCTGCCGCTGTCGATGAAGTGACGATTGCAGTTCATCAGGTAGATACGACACACCGCAGGAGTCACCTTGGAAATACTTTTACCCGAAGGGTAACTGCGGAAGTAGTTTTCACCCCGTAACAGAATTTCATCGGTGAGTTTCTGGATTTCGCCAATCGTCATCCCTTTGGGTTCCCGCACGTCTTCGGGCATGCGCGAGACCGCATCAAGAATCCACTGAGATTCTTTTTCTTCCTGAAGACGGCGCGTCAACTCATCCTTGACGTCCGACCCATCCTGACTGGCATTCCAACCCAGTGCGGCTGCACCCTGTTGACCGATGTAGAGATGGATTCCCGCAGTTCCCATAAACAGGAAAAGACCCAGAAGGGTTCGCAGAAAAAATCGGGTGCGGCTCTGGTGGCTCTCCCAGGATCGTTGGCTCATCGGTTCGGCAACCTCTCTGGTCATGATCGGCGAAACGGTTCAAAGGGCGTCAAATCGAGGGGCGTCAAAGGTCCAAAAACCTCTCATGAGCCCCAATAGGAGAATATCCAGATTTGAAAAAAAGTGCCAATCACCCTCCCAGTACCGGCAAGGGTGACCTGTTCGGAAGGAATATTCCCGGACCATAAGCAGTTCAGGAGAGGGTTTGCCTACTGGGGAAACACCTGAAGATCGATCTCGACATCCTCAGGAGCCATGAGTTGGACCGAGACGGGTGCTCCATTGGACAATTGTCGAATCCCCAAGCCGGATGAGGCTCCCCCGTCACCCGCGGGGATACCAATAATGAAATCACCGGTCGGGAAGGGTCCAAAACGGAAGTATCCCTCCCGATTCGTCGACAGTGTTTCCTCGTACTCCATGCCCGTGTCATCGACGCCGGTACAGATCATTTTCTGACGGGAGGCGACTTCTCCGTCGGTCAGGTAAACCGTTCCTTTGATATATCCGCCCCGGGTCAACACATACCGCTGCACTTCGGATCTCGTTGGGATCCCCACATCCACCACTTCACGCTTTGACAGGTATCCATATTTCGAAAGACGCAATCTGTGAGGCCCCTCTTGCAAACCACCGATGGACAACTCGCCATTGGAATCGGTCTCCAATCGTCCCGCTGTCGGAAGGCTGACCCACTCCCCACGGTTTCGTTGTCGATCCTTGCGAACATCCGGTCTCACCCGAACCCCGTCGAGAGGAAGGCCGTTTTCATTGGTGACCTGAAGGTAGATTCGCTCCCCTCTTTGAAGAGGGAATTCCACCACTTCCGGAACGGTGGGAACGGACAAGATCTGTTCCAAGGGAAGGTGATCTGAGGAAGTGATCTGGACCTTGTAGAACCCTGGACGCAAATCGGGTGAAACGAAAACGCCTTCTTCATCCGACCTTCGGGAACGAATGCGTCGTCCTCCACGAATCGATTGTCCGGATTCATTGACGGCGGTCACCCTGACCAAAGCATTGGGGACCGGTTCACGGGAAGCCCCATCAAAGAGGTATCCCTTCAAGTCATGGGTTTTTTCGACTGTGATCGTCAGGGGGCTCTCACGGGGATCTACGCCTTCGACTCGCCGAAACTGATAACCATCCGCACGAACATCCACCCTGAGCGCTCCAGCAGCCAGGGACTCCACCCGAAACTCTCCACGGGAATCGGTGATCCCCTGACGTTCCGTTCTGGAAATGTCGCGGATAGAAACGACCGCTCCGGCAACCGGAATCCCCTCGCACAAAACCCAACCAGAAAAGGAAATCGGTGGATCCAGTGATACTTCGACCCGGTGCTCGCCACCTTTCAGGAGCTCCACCCCGGTCAGCGCAGATCCAAACCCTGACTTGGCCACCTTGATCGAAAGGTCAGACTCTTTGAGACCGGAGAAATTACACCGTCCACCTTCGTCGGTGACTCCCACCTTGCGTATAAAATCCCAACCACGATTTCGGGACAGTTCGACGGTTGCCCCCTGAACCGGTTTTCCGGCACTGGTGACCACCACCTCAAGACTGGCCCCTTTCGTCAACACGACATCGATCGGGATGCTGCGCCCCGCTTCACCGGCAGGGATTTCTATCGGCTCGGAAGCAGTGAAATCCGGATGATCTGCCGCCAAAGTCCAGCTTCGACTGGAGACGGGCAGGTGGAACTCATAAAAGCCCTCACTGTCAGAGAAACTCTGTCGCTTCATATTGCCTGTGGGATCCCACTCGGGGCGTTCTCCCGAAGTGAATTCCAAAGCCACGCCTGCCAGAGGTGTGCCATCCGGTGCTCGAGTGATTCCGAAAACTCGAGAAGCCGGGGACAATACCAGATCGCCCACTTCCCCCAGTCCCTGCTGAAGATCGAGGACCAGTTTTTCGTGTGCAGGAGGGAAAGCGAAGAGCACCAGAGGGGTTTCCGAATCGGAGACCACCTCAGAGCAAACGGAAAAGGTCCCGTCGAGCCCCGAGACGGCGCTCGAGTACTGGCCCCGAACCTCGGATCGGGCCCTGTCGGAGACTTGCACTTTCACACCGGGGACAGGGGTACCCTGGGAATCGACAAATCGACCGGAGACCACTCCCCCATCCTCGACCACGATGACGAGGGGTTCCGCATCGACGGGGGTTTCAGTCGAAGAACGAAGAACACATGGGCTCTCCACGAGGACACGGTAGGTTCGGGGGTCAAGTGTGTCGAACTCGAATCGCCCCTCAAGGTCGGTGGGGACAGCGGGCCCACGATCGGGTCTCAACCGAACGTCCACCCCGACTACAGGATCACCGAGAGGGTCCACAACCTTTCCCGAGATCCGGTGGCCTTTCAGGAGCAGCACCTCCTCAAAAAGTTCCTGTGCCGGATTGACGATCAGGTCGTCAAGGCGGCGGGTCTGATAGCCGGATAGCCCCACCTTCATTTCGTAGGTTCCCGGTTTCAGATCGGTAAAGGTAAAGGAGCCATCCTCCGCGGAAACACCCTCCACACCGGGAACAAAGTATTCGGTATTGATAATTCCATCGTAGGACAACTCGATTTCGGCACCGGCAACGACCTGATCATCGTACCCCATGACGATTCCCGAAACGGTTCCCCCCTGGATCAACTCAACCCTTTGAAGGCGGGAGTCCTCCCGAGAGGTATGGGATTCACCGGTTCCCACCCCATCCTTGCGAGCAAAGATCAGATAGGGAATTGCGGGCAGAACCGGGAACGAGACGAGCCCCTTGGAATCGGTTCTGGCAGACAAGAAGGGATCATTGAGCAGATAGAGCCAGACCTCTTCTACTGGAAGATTCAGACTGTCTGGAAGAGCGGCCCGATCGACGATTTCACCGCGAAGACCCACCCAGGCATCCGCCACCGCACGGCCGTCACTCAGTACCTGAACCGTCACCGATCGGGTCGGTTGAAGAGGGATTTCACATTCAGA
>CAJXMG010000025.1 GCA_913056395.1 uncultured bacterium
TTGCTGCCGACACTCAAAAAGGAGACACGGTGTGCGACATGATTGGCAACGAGAGCCAGTGACGGAACTTCTACCATCACTCCGATCGGAATGTTTTCGTCAAACTCGACTCCTTCTGCTCGCAGCTCATCGCTGACTTCATCGATGATCTGCAGACTGCGATCCAATTCGGGAATCGTGGTGATCATGGGCAGCATCAAACGGACTGGTCCATGGACTCCCGCTCTGAGAATTGCACGGATCTGCGCTCTGAAGGGCTCCGGATTCGCCAGGCACCAGCGTATGGAACGACAGCCGAGGAAAGGATTTTCCTCATCCACTGCCCCCTCCGGCAGCTTGTCGCCCCCGAGATCGAGGGTCCTTACAGTCAAAGGCAATCCATTGAGAGATTTGAGAACCGCAACATAGTGCTGGTAATGGAAATCCTCACCGCTCTCCGGCGACTGCAGGTGTATGAACTCTGAACGGAACAATCCGATCCCTGCGGCTCCCCACTCTACGGCAGATTCCACCTCCGTCGGCAATTCGACATTGGCGTGAACTTCGAGGCGATGGCCATCAATCGTTTCTGCGGGTAGTGAGGCCTGGCTTCGGAACTGTTGGGAAATCCGTTTCATTTCCCGTGAACGGCTCTGATGCTCTTCAATTTGTTCCTCGGTAGGATCGATGATCACAATACCGCGGTAACCATCGATGATGACGAGATCTCCGCCGACCACCGAAGTCGCCATATCGTCAATTCCGACGACAGCAGGGATTCCCAGAGCGCGAGCCATGATGGCAGTATGCGAGGTCTTTCCGCCCACAGACGTGGCGAATGCCACAACCTTTTTCGGGTCCAATTTGGCCGTCTGCGCCGGAGTCAGGTTGTGAGCGATCACCGCTACTTCTGAGTCCAGGTTTGACAGTGTTTCAATTCGGGTACCCAGCAGGGTGCTCAGCAACATCTTCTCAACGTCTTGCAGGTCATGGACCCGCTCCAGAAGGAGCGGAGATTTGGATTCCTGCAATTTTCTCACATAACGGTTCATGACCCGGCTGAGAGCATGCTCAGCAGTGAAGAACTGTTCTCGAATTGCCTGATGAACCTCAGCATGCAAAGTGGGGTCTGCAGCCAAATCCCTGTGCACAGACAAAATCCGTGCATGGATCTCGACCTCTCCCTCCAACTGCTGGATTTCCTTTTCCAACAGACGGTTGGAATCAACGACGGCTTCCTCGAATCGTTCGACTTCTGCTTCGACATCGTCCTTGGCGATAAAACGCTGTGGGATTCGTATTTCTTCTGAGTCTAGAACGAGTACCTCGGCGATGGAGATGCCGGGACTGACAGGGATTCCTCGTTTGATTTCCATTAGCGGATTTCCTCAAACACCATGAAAATCCTTGCGAACAAGGTCAGAAAGTGCCTCCAAAGCTTCCGTGGCGTCGGCTCCATCTGTAACGATTTCAATTTCATCGCCCAGCTGAGCACCCAGCGTCATGACGGAAATGATGCTTTTACCATCCACTTCACCCCCGCCCACCTTGCGTACCACCACGGCAGCATCGAATCTTTGCGCCAAGCGCACAAACTCTGTGGAGGCGCGGGCATGGAGCCCGGAAACATGCGTAATCTTGAGTTGGACACTTTGTTCACTCACAGATTGAATCCCATCCTTGTCAGAGCCAATTCACTGATCAGACGACCTATCAGATCGGGTCTGTGGCGGGCAATCTGCGAATTGTGATCGATAAAATCACTCGTCGTCACGCGGACCCCCCTTCCACCCAGATCTCCCCGATACACCACTGGCTCACAACTGCGTGAAGAGTAAGCACTCAGCATTTCCTCGGAAAAGGTTCCATCATGGGCCAGCACCTGGTGAATGATATTCTCACCCGCATGGCGCTCGAGGGCATCGAGGTGATCTGCAAGCCCCATCTCGTCCGTCTCCCCCGGTTGCGTCATGACATTGGCGATGTAGATCTTCATCGCCTGACTTTCAACAACCCGTTTGCGAATCCCCTCGATCAACAAAGGAGGAATCACACTGGTGAAAAGGCTGCCTGGCCCAAAAACCATGACATCGGCGGCCTCAATCGCTTCCGCCACATCCGCAGCGGGCTCCAGAACTCTGGGTCTCGATTCCACACGACTGATCGACTTTCCACTACGAACGATCTGTTCCTCTCCCGTGGACTTGGTTCCATCAGGATGGGTGGCGATCAGAGTCAATTTTTTTCCGATGGCGGGCAAAACCCTGCCCCTGACCCGGAGCAACCGGTTCATTTCACGAATGGCTGAATCAAAATCCCCATTGAGTCGGGTCAGCGCCGTGATCAATAAGTTGCCGACAGAATGACCTTCCAGCTCAGATTCCTCAAATCGATAATCGAGGAGTCGTTCCCAAAGCGGTTCCTGACTACTGAGAGCCAACAAGCAGTTTCGAATGTCTCCCGGTGGAGCCATGTTGAAATCTTTACGAAGGCGTCCTGAAGAGCCTCCATCGTCACTGACCGAAACTACCGCAGTGACCTCTACTGGTTGGTCTCGCAAACCGGAAAGAAGAGTCGACATTCCGGTACCGCCGCCGAAAGCGACGAGCCGGGGTCTGGGATTCTTTTCGGGTCGGGATCGATCGGGTCGCAAAAAACGGTCCTCTCAGGACGCATTACAAGTCAGAAAGCGCCGCTGATGTGATAACACGATCCCCCCATCTGTTCCACGGAACGAAGAGGCTGGGTGCTTAAACGGGCTTAAATCGCCAAATTGAGTCGATTCAGATCCATGGCATATTCTCTGGGATGCCAGATCAACGTCCAAACAAGGGATCGCTTTCAGTGCATTGGAGCAATCGCTCGGAATCGGTACAGACTTCGACAAGGAACAAGCCTTCAGGTGGTGCAGTAATCCCCGCTTCCCGGCGATCGGCGGCCTGCAGTATTCGTGGAATCTGATCGCCTGGAATTTGCCCTCGGCCTACATCCACAAGGGTTCCGGTGATGTTGCGAACCATTCGATAGAGGAATCCGTCCCCTACCACCTGAATCAAAATATGCTGACCCAGAGAATGTACTTTTAATTCATGGATGGTTCGAACTGTATCCTCAGGCTCATCTTTGGAACGGGTACGAAAAGAAGCGAAGTCATGACGACCCACGAGAGCTTGTCCGGCTTCATGCATTGCACCCACATCAAGGTCCGCCCGAATCCACCAGCTGGTTTCGCCTCCAAAGAGCGATTTACGCGGACCATTCCAGATCCGATAAAGGTAGCGCTTGGCGACGGCGTTGAATCGGGGGTGCCACTCCTCTGTAGTTCTCTCGCAGGATACGATTTCGATGTCGTCCGGAGTGATTCCCTGTAACGACTTTTGCAGCTCTTCAGGATCGTGGTTTCGATCGAGTTGCACCCTTACGAGATGCCCCAAAGCATGGACACCGGTATCGGTCCTGCTCGACCCTTCCACTATTGCAAGGTTTTCAGATAGAACCGCGGCAGCTTTACGCAACTCCCCCTGGACTGTCCTCACTTCTGCGTTTTCCTGCCAGCCATGGAAGCGGGTGCCGTCATAAGCGACGACAAGTCGATAAAAAAAACTCTCATCACTCAACGGAACGACTCCAGTGTTCGGCGATCTGAACCGTGTTCAGGGCAGCGCCCTTGAGAACCTGATCGCCCACAATCCAGAGTTGCAGTGAGTCCGCAAAGGGAGCACGCAATCGCCCTACCGAAACCGGATGCGCTCCGGATAGAGGGCCGGGAGTCGGAGGATTTGCTGGATCACCTTCAAAGACGACTCCCTCCGCGTCTTGTAGCGCTTCCCTGGCTTTTTCCAGTCGACCCGCGTCTTCATGATCAAAGATCAGTGTTGCTGCCAAGGAGTGGCAACGGGCAACGGGAACCCTGACGCAGGTTCCCTGAACCACTAGGTCCGGTGCAGAGAGAATTTTTCTGCACTCGTCGAGCATTTTGCGCTCTTCGACGGTGACTCCATCACCATCGGCGTCACCGATGGCTGGAAACAGATTTCCGTGGATCGGAAATGGAAAGGGTTCACCGGGAAGGAATTCACCACCGGCGGACTCCCGTTCGAGGGCATCCAGCCCTGCGATGCCGGCACCACTGACCGCCTGATAGGTATCAACCACGAGACGAATCGGACCCAAATGCCAAATTGGTTTGAGTGCCATCAACAGAATGATCGTTGAGCAATTCGGGTTGGCGATGATCGCCGGCCCACTGGGAATGACTTCACCATTGACTTCAGGAACCACCAGCGGAACACCCTCATCGAGACGAAAAGCGGAGGAGTTGTCGACCACCGCCACCCCCTGCTCCACGAAGCGGGGGGCCCACTCCCTGGAGGTACTTCCTCCAGCGGCAAAGAGAGCCACATCGATTCCGGACAGATCAAGATTCGAATCGAGCCCCTGCACCGTCAGCGATTCACCACGAAAGGAGAATTGCTTTCCTGCACTGCGGGGCGAGGCGATCAAGACCGGGGGTTCTTTTCCCAACGGAGATTCCTCGAGAAGAGCAAGCATCTCCTGACCGACCACTCCCGTTGCACCGACGATGGCACTTCTCATTTGTCATCCCCCTCCCGAGAACCGATCCAACCCATCACCGTCGGTAAAAAGACGATGAAGAGGAGGATCAAGACGATGGAAAAAATCTCCCAGAGACTGACGGCAAAGAGCATCAGTCTTGCTCTTCCACCCGGGGAGGCAGTTTCTTTTCGGAGATATCCGCTCTGATCTGCTGCATGAAAGTATCGAGGGGAATCGCTCCGAGATCTCCGACACCCCTTTGGCGCACGGAGACGGTTCCCGCTTCGGCATCCTTGCCGCCGACGATCAACAGGTAGGGGATTTTCTCTTCCGCTCCCACTTTGATCTTGGCATTGACCCGCTCATTGGAGTCATCCATCGTCACCCGGATTCCCGAGTTTTTGAGGGTCGAATAGACGAGTTGTCCATAGTCCACATGCTTCTCACTGATCGGCAATACCCTGACCTGCTCCGGTGAGAGCCAGGTCGGGAAAGATCCCTCAAAGTGCTCGATGAGAATCCCGACAAATCGCTCAAAGCTTCCAAAGGGAGCCCGGTGCACCATCACCGGGCGATGGCTTGCGTTGTCAGCTCCAGTGTAGTTGAGATCAAATCTCTCCGGCAGGTTGTAATCGACCTGAACGGTCCCCAACTGCCACTCTCGACCGATGGCATCCGACACCACAAAGTCGATCTTCGGTCCGTAGAATGCCGCTTCTCCCTCTTCCTCAGAGAAGTTCACCCCCAAAGTTTCTGCCGCATCCCGGCAGGCCTGCTCGGCACGATCCCAGCGAGCAGGATCTCCGGTGTACTTGCTCGAATCCTTGTCGCGGAGTCCGACTCGCACGCGATAGTCTTCAAGACCCAACGCAGTGAGAACCAGTTTTACCAGATCCAGACAGCCGCGAATTTCATCCGCGACCTGATCCTCAGTACAGAAGATGTGAGCATCGTCCTGGGTGAATCCGCGCACGCGGGTAAGCCCATTCAGTTCACCCGACTGCTCCCAGCGGTAGACGGTTCCAAACTCTGCCAATCGAACCGGAAGGTCGCGGTAGGAACGCGGCTCTGCTGCATAGATCTTGATGTGGTGCGGGCAGTTCATCGGCTTGAGCATGAAGCCCTCTACCTCCCCCTCACCGATACGACTGGAAAGTTCCGCACAGGAACAACCCTCATTGGAGAGGGCCTCCAGAAAGTCACCATTGATCAACGGCGGAAACTGGCTTTCCCGGTAGTAGGGGAAATGCCCACTAGTGCGATAGAGATCGAGTTTTCCCACGTGAGGGGTGTAGACCATGTCGTAGCCAGTGGCGATCAGGCGTTCCCGAATGAACTCTTCTAGTTCACGACGGACCACTGAACCGTTGGGCTGCCAAAGGACCAGTCCCTGACCCACCGTCTCGTCGATCTTGAAAAGGTTGTGACGACGTCCCACCACCCGATGATCCCTGCGTTTGGCCTCCTCCAGGCGATCGAGGTGTCGCTGAAGTTGGGCCGGGAAGGGAAATGCGGTTCCGTAAACACGGGTCAGGCCATCACTGTTGGCATCTCCATGCCAATAGGCGCTGGCCACACTCATCAATTTGAAGGCACCGATTCTTCCGGTGCTCGGCACGTGGGGCCCTCGACAAAGATCTTCCCAGTTCTCACCAGGATTCCCCGTTGCATACCAGGAGAGTTGATCGGAACCGGCTTCGATGGCCCGTTCCGCATTGTCGATTTTATACTTGCTGCCTTCTCCACGCACCTTTTCCAGGCCCGCTTCCAAGTCCAATTCGTAACGGGTGAAGGGTCGATCTTCTGCAATGATGGCAGCCATCTCTTTTTCGATGGCGGGGAAATCCTCACTACTGAGAGGGCGGTCTTCCGGAAAACGAATGTCGTAATAAAAACCCTGATCGGTCGGTGGACCATAAACCAGCTGCGCACCGGGAATCACCCGTTCGATGGCTTCTGCCATCACATGTGCACAGGAGTGTCGCACCAACTCGAGGGCTTCCGTGTCCGCTTCTTCCTTTTTGGAACCTTTGGTGATGATGCTGACTTCAGAATCCCGTTCTATTGTCGATCCGAGATCCTGCAATTCGCCATCCACCACTATTCCCAACGCCGCTTTCTGGAGGCGTTCGCCGATATCTCCGGCCAACTCAAATCCAGTGACGGGTTGATCAAAGCTGCGCTGACTGCCATCCGGTAAAGTGATCGTGGGCATCGGTCTTCCTCTCGGTGGGCATTCTAGCGATCCTGCCATCTTTTCGCCATCAGACCGGGATCTTGACCTGCAGGGCGAATCGGAGACGATTTGTCAGGAGGGGAGAGGACTTTGCACAGCGACCGCTATGACCCCCGCCTGAAGGTGATCCATGCCGACATGGACGCCTTTTTTGCGGCCGTGGAAGTCCTCGATGACCCCTCCCTGCGTGGTAAGCCTCTCATCATCGGTTATCCCGGTCCACGTGGGGTCGTTTCCACCGCATCCTACGAAGCCCGCCAATTCGGGGTTCACTCCGCCATGCCGTCGACCGAAGCCCTTCGGCGATGCCCCGAGGCCGTTTGGAGATCACCCCGGGGAAAGCGATACGGGGAAGTCTCCAGGTTGATCATGGAGGTGTTCCGCGAGTTCACCCCGACCATCGAACCTCTTTCCGTGGATGAAGCCTTCCTCGACATTTCAGGCTCACTGAAACTGTTTAATGGAGCACTGGCCATCGGCGAAGGAGTTCGGCACAGGGTCCAGGAAGCCACCGGTGGACTGACAGTCAGCATCGGCATCGCCCCCAACAAATTCCTCGCCAAGCTCGCCAGCGATCTCGATAAACCGGATGGCATGACGGTGGTCGACCCCGATGGGATACAGGAACTCCTCGATCCCTTGCCGGTAAAGAAAATCTGGGGAGTCGGTCCACGCATGACTGAGGCTCTACACGCAATCGGCCTGAAGACAATTCAGGATCTGCGAAATGGAGGGATCGAGCTCCTCCAGCGTCGTTTTGGTGAAAACAGTGCACACCGCCTGTGGAATCTGGCTCATGGTCGGGACGGACGCGGTTTTGGGGAACGGAGTCCAGCCAAATCAATCTCTACCGAAAACACTTTCTCTGAGGACATTTCCAGAGGCCCGGCTTCAGATCGATTCCTCAGAAATTCCGCAGAAGAGATCGCCGAGTCCTTGAGAAGGGAAGGTTGGCGCACTCGCACCCTTCGGCTCAAAGTCAGAATCTCCTCCTTCGAAACCTTCACACGCAGCAAAACCCTCGACACACCGATTCAGGATGCCGCAACCCTGTATCAAACCGGACGCGAAATGCTCCGTGATGTCGATCTGAAAGGGGGAGGCATCCGATTACTCGGCCTGGGAGCTGCCGGTCTCGTCTCTGCAGAGGAACCGGTGCAAAACTCTCTCTTCAGTGATGAAAGCGTTCCTATTCGCGATGAAAAAGTCACTCGCCTGATCGATCAGGCGAGGGCAGAAACAGGTTCATCGTTACTCAAGCGTGGTTCCGTGGTGACCCCGCCCCCGGAGGCCTCTAAAGGTGGTCGCCGTGCTGCCACAGCCGATGAAGAGGAAAGACTTCGTCGCCCGACAAGTTCAGAAGATTCTCAGTGTAAGGATTTTTAGCCCCGATTACCCGTGTGACCGGCCCCTGCAATACGCCGGATCTCACGAGCCTTTGGATTGACGCACCCGTTCAACGATTTCGTCGTGGATTTCCGTGGCCTCAAGACTGGCGCTGCCCGTTTCCCATGACCGGACGACCACGGGCCCATCCTCGGGGTTATCCACGGGCCGGCCGTGACTTCCACTGACCTGTGAGGGATCGGTCGAAATCACATCGAGCAGATTGCGGAATCCCAACTTGCGGGCCAACACCTTGCCTGCAATTTTCAGGGCAGGAAAAGTCAGCTTCGGATCGACGAATAATTCTGCCGGGTCGTAACCCGGTTTGCGATGAATATCCACGGTGCGGGCATAGTCCGGTGCCCTGCGGTCATCGTTCCACCATGGGTAGGCGAACCATGCCCCGGGCTCGGCGATCAGTACCATTTCCCCACTGCGTCGGTGGTTCAGTCCGCTCTTGACCAGATCGTCTCCCTCGAGGATCCGATCGACCCCCTCCAGTCCGGACAAGAGCTGGCGGATTCTCTTCACATCACTCCCCTGCTGAACATAGACGTGAGCGACCTGATGATCGCAAACGGCAAAAGCCTTGCTGCGATGAACATCCAGAAGATCACCATGGGAAGTCACCTGAACATCCAGCTCCCCTGCATCCGCCAGAACCCGATTGGGAAAGATGGGACGATCCACGGACTCGATTCCGTACTCGGAAAGCACCATCGCCTCCGCCCCTTTTCCGCGACACCCCTCCAGAAGCCTGTGGAGTTCCCGATCGAGTTCGAGGCGCGAGTTCTGTGCCTGGGGAGAATCCGGGCCGTAACGCTGGTCGTCGTAATCCAGATGCGGCAGGTAGACGAGAAGAAGATCGGGGTCCTCATCTGAGGCAATCTTCAGTGCGGAGTCGACGATCCAACGGGTCGAGGTAATCCCGGCACGGGGGCCCCAAAAATCGAAGAGGGGAAAGGTGCCCAGTTCCTGCTGCATCTTCACCGGAAGTTCAGCGGGCTCGCCATAGACGGAGGGGATCTTGCGGCCATCCGCGGGATACTCGGGGCGCGGAGTCAGACTCCAGCGTGCACCACTGCCCATGTTGTACCACCAGAATAGATTGGCGACGTTAAAGCCGTCTTTTTGCAGGCGATCGATGAGGGTCGGTTTCTCAATCAGTGAACGGGATTGCAGCCAGAAGCGGATTTCACGGGTATCCCGATGGTACCAGCCATTGCCGACGATACCGTGCTGGGCTGGCGTCTCGCCGGTGAGATACGTCGCCTGGATTGACGTCGTCACAGCGGGAAGAGTCGGTGTGATGGAAGAGCAGGATCCTCCAGCCCTCAATGCCTGAAGAGAAGGCAGCGCCGAGATGTCTTTTTGCCGCAGGCCGACGGCGATGGCGACTACCAACTTCAACTCAGGTCCTCATTCCGTGCAGCAGTCTTCCTCGAGGTCGTCACCGGAAACGGTCGGTTCTTCATCGGCCTCGAGCGGGAACAGAGTATCGACGATACGCCGGAAGTCGGCAGCATCCTTGGCAACTGTGATTTCAGAGCGGAAGGCTCGCGCACCGCGAATTCCTCCCAGATAGCGAGCTGCAAACTTTCTCATCAGAACCGTTCCAAAGGGATCCCCATGGAGTTCGACGAGTTGACCATGATGGCGCAGCAACTGTTCCCGTTGCTCGGGGAGTTGGGGTGGCTCTGGAATCGGTTCTCCACGCAGTGCCGCAGTGATCTCCCGGAAGACCCACGGTGCACTGAGACAGCGACGTGCAACCATCACTCCTGCAGCTCCCGTATTTTGAAGCGTCTTCACAGCGCTTTCTGCACAGCTCACATCTCCGTTGGCGATCACAGGTATCGAAACGGAATCGACCACTTCACGAATGCACTCGTGGTTGACCGGAACACCGTATCCGTCCTTGGCAGTACGCCCATGGACCGTGATGGCCACCGCTCCTGCAGACTCTGCTGCGCGGGCAACATCACAAGCGGTAATCTGATCCGGATGGGGCCCCAAACGGATTTTGGCAGTGACCGGAACCTCCCCCGCTCCACGCACAGTGGCCTCGACCATCCGCGCGATGGTGGCAGGGTCCCGAAGCAGGGTCGCTCCTGCTCCCTGTTTTCCCATGATGCGTTTCTTGGGACAGCCGAAGTTCAGGTCGACGATGGAGATTCCAAGATCGACGAGACGGCGTGCGGCTTCCTCGACCATCTCGGGCTCGCGGTCCCAAAGCTGAACACCCAGTGGCTTCGGTTCGTCGACGACACCGAATAATCTTTCCGGAGAGATCGTTCCCTTGATCCAGCCGCCGGCGGAGACCATCTCGGTATACATCAAACCACAGCCACCCAATTCCCGGACCAAACGCCGGAATACCAGATCGGTAAAACCTGCGATCGGTGCCTGGAGAACCGGAGTCGTCAACTCGAGAGGCCCCAGTTTCAGGGGAGCCACTTTTACGGCCGCAGACCCCTCCCCTGTCCCCTTTGAATCGGGTTGGGAAGTTTCAGTAACGACTCCTTCGGTCGCTTCCGCAGTCTGTAAATCTTTCACGGTCCGACTTTCACTGACAGGAGATCTTTCCCCGGGGCAGGTCCGTGAGGTCAGGGCCGGACGCGCCCGCGGCAAGGGGTCGATTCTTGACCCCCCCTCCAGATTAGCGACAACCGTCGCATCATGCCAACGGACTGCTCTCCCTCTCAGGATTCATTGATCTTGGGGACACACAGGGAATGGGCCTCCAACAGGTGCTCCTCCTCGATCGTGTCCGCTTCGTCCAGATCAGCGATACTCCTGGCGACGCGCAAAAAACGAATCCAGCGACGCATCGACCACGATTGCTCCTGCTCCCACTGTTCCAGCAACTGACGGGAATCGGAATTCAGCTGCAACCACCGATCCCGATCTGCCCACTTCAACTTTCCATTCGGCTCCTTCGTGCCCCTGCTTTCTGCCCGTATTCGGGCACGTTCCACTCTCCCTCGAATCTGGGCAGACGATTCCGGGGGCTCGCCGACTGATTCAGAAAAGAGGGGAACATGCACCGGCTTCAATGAGACATGCAGATCAAAACGATCGAGGAGGGGATCGGAAAGTTTTCGCCGATATCGGTGACGCTCACTGCTGCGGCAGCGGCAGCGCCCTCCCACACCCTGCCCACAGGGACAGGGGTTCATCGCTGCGACCAACAGAAACTGGCCCGGAAAAACCATGCTTCCCGCCGCTCTGGAAAGGGTGACCACTCCCTCTTCCAGTGGTTCCCGCAGTGCTTCCAATGCGGCCAGAGAAATTTCAGGCAACTCATCCAGAAACAGAACTCCCCGATGGGCTCGCGAAATTTCACCGGGCCGAATCGGTGCTCCTCCACCGACCAGACCGGCAACAGTGATGCTGTGATGGGGAGATCGAAATGGGCGTTCCCCCTCCGCATCGCAGGGACCATCGATCAACTCGCGAATCTGCCTGACTTCAAAGCGGTCTTCCGCCTCCAGCGCCGGTAGCAACCCGGGAAGCCTACGTGCCAACAGGGATTTCCCACAGCCCGGTGGCCCGATCATCAACAGGGGGTGCTCCCCTGCAGCACTGATTTCCAATGCACGCCTGGCCTGTACTTGCCCCACCACATCGGACATGTCCGTCTGCCCGGTAACTTCCTGGCCCTCGCCTTGATCGACTTCACAGGCAATAACTTCGATGCCCCTTTGAATTGTTGGAACAGGTCCGCCGTCCTTCAGTATCCGAACCACCTGTACCAATGATTCACACTCCAGGATTTCAACGGGAGATTCTGGCTCAGGATTACAGGGTGGCTTTTGACCGGGAGGAACAAACAACGCCATCTCCAGAGTTCCTTTCGATCGCTCCTGTTGGGCGGAAATCCGGTCACTCTCCCCTGGAATCCATCGAAGCACCTTGTGCAGATGGTCTGCGACAGTAGCGCCGCCCCTCACCGGTCTCAAACTTCCGTCGAGCGCCAACTCTCCCAAGAACGCGTGGGGTTGGACGACCTCTGGCGTAACCTGGCCGCTCTCGACGAGAATTGCGAGGGCGATGGCCAGATCAAAATAGGAGCCCTCCTTGTTCACCGAAGCGGGAGCCAGATGAACCACGACACGGTGTCGATCCGGAAATCGGAATCCGCTGTTCTCGATCGCTGAGCGGATTCGTTGGCGGGACTCCCGTATCCCGGGCCCGGGCAGGCCGGTGATATGAAAGGAGCTGAGAGCGGAAACAAGATCCGCCTCCACCTCCACGCTGCGGCCTGACAACCCTGACAGATCTCCCGACAGTATTCGAAATGCCACTGATCGACTCCTTTCTTCAACGACCGGCTCTTCAACGACCGGACCTCACCGACCTGCCCCTACCGACCTGCCCCCACCGGAACACCCCCACCCGCCTGCCCAGAGAGGCCCTTTCTGGTTCTGAACGGCAAATGCGGCTATACTTCAGCCCCTCTGGAGACTGAAGACCTGCCTGTGCACGCGAACGGTCTCCGGATTGGTGGAGCGGTGAAGTGCCGCCACTGGAGATTTGTGGAATGAACTGCGTGGTTCAGGGGAATGCCGTTCAGGGGAATGTCGTTCTGAAGAATGTCGTTCCGGGAAAGTCTGATCAGGAAACCTTCAAGGAACCTCACAGTTCCTGGCAACGTTGCCATAAAGCAGGGTTTTTGACCCTCCCACATTCCACTTTCCACAACAGGTGGCAAAACCGTGCTGAACACTTGAGAGAACCTGTCTCGGTTCCGCCCAGAAGGGGGCCCATGTCACGCAATCCTTTTTCGCCTTTCACGAGACCGATCGCTGGAAACCGATGGAGCACTGAATCCTCGAGTATTGCCAGTTCCCCCAGCAACGCTCAGTCCGGTTCCAGTCTGCTTTTCCTCTGTGCCTGCATTTTGACCCTGCTCAGCCTTCCCGCAGGATTGATGGCGGGAGCGGCGATCCCGGAATGGGATGGCAAAGTCGGCCGCATCGTCGATCGTCATGCCGGTGGCGATATGGCCAAACTGTGGCGCGGAGCCTCTGAGTTGGAGAATCTGGGCGACGATGCCATCGGCGAGATTCAGGGCCTGCTGGCCCACGAAAACACCGGGGTCATCCTGATGGGTTCCAAAGCCCTGCTCTCCCTTGGGGAAACCGACGGGGTCCGCGATGCCCTGCTGAAGCTGGTCAATAATGACGACCTCGACAATGAGCGTCGCAAGGCCGCCCTCTTCATGGTCGGTGAATTCCGAGACAAAAAGACCACTGACAGCCTTCGTGCCCTGACCGAAAGTTTTTCCAGTGACGCCGAGTTGCGTATCGGATTGGGTCGAACGCTTTTCAGGGTCACCGGAGATCGCTCCGAGGCCCGGGCCCTCTTGCAACCGCTGCTCACCGTCGATGACCCCCTGGCACGAACCGGTGCCGCCCTTGCTCTGGCGGAACTTGGCCTGATGAATGGGGATGTCAAAAGGGTCCTTCGATCCATCGAATTGGAGCCATCCCGACAGGGTGCCCTCGCACGCCTGCTGCTCGCTCAGGACAACCTTCTGCGGGCGATTGAAAATGACCGCGACGCCCTTCCCCCTGAAACAGAGTCGGAAAAGTTGCAAGAGGCGGATCGTCAAATGGCTGCCGCCCAACTGGAGATCCTTGCACTGGAAAGGTCTCTGCAGGAGAAAGAGCGCCAACTGGAGCGCCTGCAGAGAACCCGTGGAAACAGTGGCAGATCCGGCAACCACCCCCTCCTCGACGAACTGCTGCAGCGAATCACCCGCTTTTATGTCGATCCCAGTAAAGTCGACGAAGAGGCGCTGATTACTGAAGCCGCCAAAGGCATGGTTTCCAGCCTGGATCCCTTCTCTTCCTTCATGGACGTGGAGGACACCAAGGATTTCTATGAGGGGATCAGCGGGGTCTACGCCGGAATCGGCGCGCAGGTTCAAAAGGATCTCGATACCGACACCCTCAAGATCATCCGTCCCATCTACAAAGGCCCTGCCTATCGCGAAGGCCTGATCAGCGAGGATCTGGTCGTCGAGGTCGATGGAGTTCCGACCAAGGGCAAGGCCCTCGACGAAATCGTGCAGGGCCTGAAAGGCAATCCTGGCACCCCGGTCACCCTCAAGGTCTTCCGCCGTGGCTGGAAAGAAGCCCGTGACTTTGTGGTCACCCGGGAAACAATTCAGCTCGATTCCGTGCTCTACCAGATGTTGCCCGGAGATCTGGGTTACGTCTCCCTCGCCCAGTTTGGGGATACCGCCGTCACCGAAGTTTTCCAGGCCCTCGATGATCTGGAATCGAAAGGGATGAAGGCGCTGATCCTCGATCTTCGCGGAAACCCCGGCGGATATCTGGAATCCGCCGTCGAACTGGTGGATGAATTCGTCGATGACACCTCGATGCCCATCGTGTCCCAGAAATCCAAGAGTGGCATCTTTGAGGATTCCGAACGCTTTGCCACTGAAGGAAAGCGGGACGATTATCCCATCGTCGTTCTCGTCAACGAATCCAGTGCCAGTGCTTCAGAGATCGTTTCGGGCGCGCTGCAGGATTTCAAACGCGCCAAGCTGATCGGACAGAAAACCTACGGGAAAGGCAGCGTGCAGCGATTGCTGCCGATGTCCCGCAGAATCCAGAATCTCCTCGGCGGAGAGTCAACACTGCGTCTCACCGTTCAGCGCTACTACCTTCCCAGCGGTCGATCGATCCATACCGAGCGTGATTCTGACGGGAAAATCGTTGACGAAGGTGGAGTCTCCCCCGACGACGAGGTCGAGCTGGCAGAAATCCCCCTCTGGAGAGCCGAAGCCATCGGCAAGATGGTCGACGAGGAAGCCTTCAAGAAGTGGATTGATCAGCATGCTGCCGAGAATGAAGAACTGATGGCACGGATCGTCCGTGAAGGAACCGAAGACAATGATCTCGATTACCCCGGTTTCTCCGAATGGATCGCCGAGTACAGCGAGACCGGGATTACCGAAGAGGATGCCCGTCGCGGATTGCGCAATCGCCTGCGCCGCCGTGAGGAAGATCGTCGCGGTGAACAGTTTGCATGCGACTACGTTGAGGATCTGCAACTTCAATCTGCGATCATCGATCTGTTGGGTCAATTGGGAACCGAGGTCTCGACGATTCCTCAATACAATCTCATCGAACCGGTGACGGAGGAGAAAACGGAAGAAAAGGCGGAAAGCCTATAATCCGCTGATTAGAGAATCGTGATTCAAAAAAAGCCGCGGGAGGATTTCCTCCCGCGGCTTTTTTTGATCCTGATCTAATCGGCAGCGTTGCGAATCAGTCCTCTTCCTTGCGGAACTTCTCGTGACCACTCTTTTTGACCGCACTGATCTTTTTCGCCTCTTCCGACGCTGCCGCCATGTCCCCTGCCAGCAGGGCACGTTCAATCTTCAACCAATGCTCGAGGGTGACCACGATCATCAGCCGGTACTCCTTCAGGCTTGCGGCTCGAGCCTGAGGATCCTCCTTCTCTGCGACCCTGTCAGGAACGAGGTCCTTCGACTTGAGTGTTGCAAGCTGCGCCCGTTGAACATGCTTGAGTGCGTCTTCTACCTTTTTCCCACGCAACGCCCGACGAAATGATCGTCCCGCGGACTTCATTTCCTCCATGATCTCTTCAATCTTCGCGTCTTCTCCTTTTAACTCAGCACTACCATCCTGTATTGAGGGAGAAGGGTTCCAGCCCTGAACTTCGGGTGAAACGAAGATCACCACAGCACTCAACAATCCCAAGATCAAAAGGGACAGCACCGATCGTCGGGTACAAACAGAAATGGGAAGCGTCATTCGGGGTTCCTTTCAAAAAAAAGAACGGTCAGGAAATCTCCCTGACCGTTCCAGTTCCGGTTTTCAAAGGGTGATCAGCAGTACTCGCGCCACGGTTTGACCATCAACTCGTCTGTATCGCGGATCTTCCACAAGGCGTCCACGAAGAGATTCGCCGCCTGAATGTTGGTCAGCAGTCCGATGCCGTAATCCACCGTCTTGCGACGCACCAGATATCCACTGGTCAGATCGGTGCGTTCCAAACTTCGCGGAATGTTGATCACTAGGTCAATCAGCCCCTTCTCGATGGCTTCGATGGCATCCATCGCATCCGATCCCGCTTCGAACTCCTCGTCACGCATCGGCATCTTCAAGACCCGGGTCTCGATGTCATTTTCCTTCAGGAAGTCATGGGTTCCCTTGGTCGCATAGACGGGAATATCCAACTGCTGAAGTTTGCGTGCGCTCTCGAGGAAATCGACCTTGTCCTCGATCTTCCCGGTGGTCAGGAGGATCCCCTTCTCGGGAATACTGAATCCCACAGAAAGCAGAGCCTTCAGGTAAGCCTCTTCCACCTGGTCTCCCAGGCATGCCACTTCACCGGTAGAGGCCATTTCCACACCCAGAAGCGGATCCGCTCCCTTGAGGCGGGAGAAGGAGAACTGGGGTGCCTTGACGCCGACAAAGTCGAACTCGAAGGCGGACTTTGCCGGTGGGTCCACTTTTTCACCGAGCATCGCCCGGATCGCGTAATCGATGAAGTTTTCCTTGAGGATCTTCGAGACGAAGGGGAAGGAACGGGATGCTCGCAGGTTGCACTCGATCACCTTGATGTGATTGTCACGGGCGATGAACTGAATGTTGTACGGCCCCGTGATATTGAGCGCTTCTGCGATCAGACGGGAGATCTTTTTGATCCTCCTTGAGGTCTCCAGATAGAGCCTCTGTGAGGGGAAGACCATTGTCGCATCTCCAGAGTGTACTCCGGCGTTCTCAACGTGCTCACTGATGGCGTAACAAATGACCTTGCCATCCTGAGCGACCCCATCCCATTCAATCTCCTTGGCGCCGGCAATGAACTTGGAGACCACCACCGGGTGCTCCCTCGAGACATCCGCGGCTGCTTTCAGGTAGCTCTCCATCTCTGCGTCGGAGTGAGCCACACTCATCGCCGCTCCACTGAGAACATAACTGGGACGGATCAAGACCGGGTAACCACAGTTCTCTGCAAAGGAACGGGCATCGTCCACGCTCGTCAGCTCACGCCACTCGGGCTGGTCGATTCCCAGATCGTCGAGGAGAGAGGAAAACTTCTCGCGATTTTCCGCGCGATCGATGTCCTCCACCTTGGTGCCCAGAACCTTGACTCCACGGTTGCCGAGAGGCACCGCGAGCTGATTGGGGATCTGCCCCCCCACACTGATCACCACTCCCTGAGAGTTTTCCCGTTCAAAAATGTCGAGAACCCGTTCAAGGGTCAGTTCTTCGAAGTAGAGGCGATCACAAGAATCGTAGTCCGTTGAGACCGTCTCCGGGTTGTAGTTGATCATGACCGTGCGGTGACCACTGCGAGAGAGGGCCTGCACCGCATTGACCGCACACCAGTCGAATTCCACGGAAGAACCGATCCGATAGGCTCCACCACCCAACACCACATAGGGAGCCGGGTCCTTGGCGACCACGTCGTCTTCACTGCCGTTGTAGGTCATGTAGAGGAAGTTGGTTTGTGCCGGATACTCCGCAGCCAGGGTATCAATCTGTTTGACCACCGGACGGATCCCCAACTCTTCCCGACGATCGCGGACTTCCAGTGAAGCCGCATATCCAGGCTCGATGGGAGTCTCACGACGCAAGGCGCGGGAGATCTGGTTATCACTGAAGCCCAACTCCTTGGCTCTGCGCAGAAGCTCCTCAGGAAGTGTGGCCAGATCAAACTCACGAATCTCCTGTTGGCAACGCACCACTTCACCGACCCGCTCGATGAACCACGGAGTGATATGGGTCAACTGGTGAATGCGATCGACACTCCAGCCTTTGCGCAGGGCTTCGCCGATGGCGAAGATGCGTTCTTCTGTCGGCACGACGAGCAGTTCCTCGAGGTTTTCCTCTTCGAAGTGATCGCGGGCTGAAACGAGTCCGTGGGCCCCCACCCCGAGCATGCGACACGCTTTTTGCATCGCTTCCTCGAAGCCGCGGCCAATGGCCATCACTTCACCGACACTTTTCATTTCGCTGCCCAGGCTGGTCGAAACCCGACGGAACTTTTTCAGGTCCCAGCGCGGCATCTTGATCACACAGTAATCGAGAGCCGGCTCAAAGCAGGAAGCAGTGACCTGAGTGATACTGTTCGGAACGTCGATCAGGCTGTAACCGAGGGCCAGCTTTGCGGCCACAAAGGCCAGCGGGTAGCCGGTTGCCTTGGAAGCCAGCGCGGAAGATCGGGACAGGCGGGCATTGACCTCGATGATCCGGTACTCGTCCTTGTGCGGATGCAGTGCGAACTGCACGTTGCATTCCCCGACCACACCCAGATGCTGAATCAAACGGATCGAAACAGAGCGCAGTCGGTGGTAATCGTGATCAGAGAGGGTCTGCGATGGAGCCACAACGATACTTTCACCGGTGTGGATTCCCAACGCGTCGATGTTTTCCATGTTGCAGACGGTGATGCAGTTGTTCATGGCATCCCGAACCACTTCATATTCCACTTCTTTCCAGCCTTCGAGGTACTCCTCGACCAGAATCTGCGGAACAGTGGCAAGGGCGTTCGACGCCATCTCGGTCAACTCTTCAACGTTGCGGGCAATTCCGGAGCCTTTTCCTCCCAGGGAGAAAGCGGAACGGACCATCACCGGGAACGAAATCTCTTCAGCGGCCTCAAGCGCGCTTTCCAGATCTTCGCAGGCACGACTGCGCGGAGTATCCATGTTGATGGAGCGCAAAACCTCAGCGAAGAGGTGGCGGTCTTCTGTCGTGCGAATCGTGTCGAGGGGAGTTCCCAAGACCCGGACATTGTACTTTTCGAGAATTCCGAGTTCGTCCAGCTCCACTCCACAGTTGAGAGCAGTTTGCCCACCAAAGGAGAGCAACAATCCATCCGGACGCTCACGCTCAATCACGCGCTCAACAAAGTGGGGATTGACCGGCAGGAAATAAACTTCATCCGCCAGGTCTTCGCTGGTCTGGATGGTGGCAATGTTCGGGTTGACGAGGACGGTACGAATACCTTCCTCACGCAACGCCTTGATCGCCTGCGAACCGGAGTAGTCAAACTCCCCCGCTTCGCCAATCTTGAGTGCACCACTGCCCAGGATCAGAACCTTGCTCGGCTTGTCGATTTCAACTTTGTCGTGGGTAGGAAGATTCATCGTGCGAACTCCAACAACAGATCAAAGAGGCCTTCGGCGTCCCGGGGACCAGGGTTGGCTTCCGGGTGAAACTGAACAGAGAAGAAGGGCTTCGACGAGTGTCGAACACCTTCGTTTGAACCATCGTTGGCATTGCGGTACCACTCCTGCCAACCGGCGGGAGCCTTTTCACCGTCAACGGCATAACCATGATTCTGACTGGTCACATAACAGCGACGACTGCCCACTTCATAACAGGGCTGGTTTTGCCCCCGGTGACCGAAATCAAGCTTGTAGGTGTCAAAGCCCGCAGCCAGTGAAAGCAGCTGGTTACCGAGGCAGATTCCCATGAGGGGACGATCCTCGGCCAGAGCACGACGGACCATTTCAATGGTGTCCCCCGTCATCTTCGGATCCCCCGGACCATTGGAGAGCAGCACCGCATCCGCTTTCTCGGCGACAAAGTCGTGATTCCAGGGCACCTGGAGCACATCCGCTCCGCGGGCATGAAGACAGCGAATGATGCTGGTCTTGGCACCGCAATCAACGAGTACCACCCTCGGTGCACCGTCCTTCCCACAGGAATGGAGGATCGGTTCGGAGCAACTGACTTCAGCAACGACGTTGTAGGATCCGGGATCATGGCAAGGCTCCGAAAGCACCTGCTCACGATTGTCACTTCCCTCCAGAAGCAAACGTCCCTTGATGGTTCCGAACTGACGCAGGTGTCGGGTCAGGGCACGAACGTCGACCCCCTCGATTCCCGGCACACCTTCGGATGCAAGCCAGTCGGAAAGAGACTGGCTCGATTTCCAATGACTGTAATCCTGCGAAAGTCTTTGAACGATCAGGGCCTGTGCCTGGATGCGGGACGACTCGAATCCATCCTGAATCGGATTGTTTGGATCCCTTTCCGGCACACCGTAGTTTCCGGCGAGCGGATAAGTGAGAGTCAACAACTGTCCCCGATAGGAGGGGTCGGTCAGTGATTCCGGATATCCGACAAGGCCGGTGGCAAAAACCACTTCTCCGGAAATGGATTTCAGCGCGCCGAAGGCTTTGCCTTCGAAGCGAACACCATCTTCCAATTCGAGTATGGCTTTGACTGAACGACCGTCAGAAGTGACATCCCTTACTGCGGGATACGTGTCGTGTTGATTCAATGTAGGGTCCCCCAAGATACTGCCCTCCGCTGATGATCGGTTCCGGGATCAGCGCTGAAAAGATCCCGGAAAACTCCGGTTCCCCTACCAGTTCGTCCCCCGAAAACCCATACAGGAGACGGACTCACGCTGATCAGGAATCCAATGCAGATCCTGAGGACAAGAGTTTAGAAGCAGGATGGCCCCTGCGAAAGTCACCCGCAGATATTCGGTCAAAATTTCCAACCGAGCAGGCAACCGCCACGACCGCATCTTCCCTGATCCCTTCGATAGCTGAAGAGATCGGGCTCACCGTGACTGCAGCGGGGATCCAGGGAGATCCTGGAACTCCCCAAACCGGCCTGCTGCAAGGTCTTGAGGAGGATCGTCGCAAGATCCAGGGTGCCACCGGAAATTGCCTCTGCGGCTCCGGGAAGGGTTTTGACCGCCTCCAGAACTTCGGGTCCCACCGGATATCGGGGTCCCCTGATTCCAGGTGAGATCATGGCCAGCAGTGATTCCGTTGGTCCCATCTGGCTGAGAAGCTGATCGAGGGCACCGGCGACAGTCCCCCTCCAGCCACAGTGGGCAATGCCCGCCCTGCGCTGATCGGGATCGACGACGGCCACCAGAGGGCAATCCGCGGTCAGAGAGAGGGCGAAGAGGCCCGGCTCAGGAAGCACGACCACATCATGGCCTCCCGGGATTTGACCAGGTTGGTCAAAGCCGGCCCCCGCCAGCGATTCCTCTGCATGCAGTATCTGGCACCCATGAATCTGGCCAGGAACGATCACCCGATCGGGATTAACACCGATAGCATCTACCAACCTGCGTCGATTTACCCGCACCGAATCCGGTTCATCCCCTGTGGAGAATCCCAAATTGAGAGAATCAAAGGGAGGGTCACTGACCCCGCCGTGGCGATCGGGGAAGGCCACCACCAGACCGTCCAGATCATGGGTTCCGCGAAACGGCAATGCCAGATCGGTGACCTTCAAGACAGCGGCATCTCTGGTCACTCAGGCAGACCTGTCGCCGTATCGGGCCCCTTCAGAAGGGGAACGACAAATTCACGCAACAGGGTTTTCGAGACTGCTGCCATCGGAACTGACAACAGCATTCCGAGGAGTCCGAACCACTGGGCGAAGATCAGGAAGGTGACGATCACGGTCACCGGATGGAGTCCCGCTTCGTCGCCGAGGAATCGGGGAATGAGAACAAAACCCTCCACCGCTTCCATGACTCCGAAGAGTGCGGCAGTGAGAATCAGCAAGACCACGTCATGGTGTTCAAACCAGCAGATCCCGACTGCCGGCAGCAAGGCTAGCCAGACCCCTACGTAGGGAACCAGCGAAAGGAAGCCGGCAGCAAATCCGATCAGGAATCCGTAGGGAACTCCGATCAGAAACAGACCCACCCCGGTAATGCCACCCTTGACCAGACAGACGAGAAGGCGGCCTCGGAAAAACCCGGAAAGGATGCCGTGGATTTCGAGGGCAATCTTTTCCAGTCGGGGTCGAGATCCGGAAGGGATCCAGCGACGCATCCTTGCCAGCATCGGATCGATCTCGAGCAGGAAGAAGAACACGTAGATCGGGACCAGCAATAGCCAGTTGCCCAACTCCAAAAGACTGTCGAGTGCATTTTGACCACCCGAAGCAACCCGGGAAGCAACCTTCGCCCCCACGGACATCGCTCCCGATCCATTGGCAGCCGCACCCTCACCTTCGCCTTCCATCTCACCGGCAGAAGAGTCGGTTCCCATCACGGCGCGAAGAAAACGGCCTGCAGTCAAATCGAGGGTCGATTCCACCTGGCGTGCGAGAGCTTCGTCCGGATTTTCATCGGCACTGCGTCCGTACTCTTCGGTGACCCGGTTCTTCCAGCGCTGAAATCCGAGCCCCACCCCAGGGAACTTCTCCTGGATCAGAATCTCCGCCTCGACGAGCCAGCCCCGATCCAATTGACCATTCCCATTTCGGTCGAAGTACCAGATAGTCGGCCTCCCTGACATCGACTCTGACTTCAGATCCGTATACCCCAGCTGTTTTTCAGCCTGAGAAAGGGTCAAAGCCTCGGTACGTGGTTCACCCAGAGTTTTCTGAGCCAGAGAGATTCCCGCCTTGGCGATCATCACTGATCCACCGATGACCGCTGCGGAAAAGAGTGCACCGGAGATGACGAAGATCAGAATGACCGCCGGAAATCGTTTCATCCCCTTGCGCTCGAGGAAATCGGCGAAGGGATCCAGGATGTAAGCGATAACAAATCCGGCCACCAAAGGCGCCAGAATTGATTTGAGAGAGAGGATCATGGCGATCGTGGCGACCACGACCAAAAAAACCAGACTCCCCCTCAGGAAGCGCTGCGATAGGAGGCGATCCATTGGTCTCTCTCCCGACAATATTCCAATTGGGGTTCGATCGAAAACACCTCGTGGAAGGTTAACCCACCGAAGCCGCGATCAAAATCGGCAATCCGGTCACTGGGTCGGCGTCCCAGAAGTTTGTGATCGATGAGAGCAAAGACCATGGCCCCAATATCTTCAGAAACCACGATCCCCCATGAATCAAAGACACAGCCGGCCAGACAGCCAAACTCGGCGATGGCCTGCTGTCGCACAGATTCGAGCAGATCTCCTGCGGCAACGTGCTGATGATCCTGTGGAGAGAGAGGCACGTAACTTTCCACGTGGTGAACATGCCTGACGGCATTGTCCAACGCGTCGAAGAGGAACGTGTAGGCTTCACGGGGATATTCCGGGTAGACCCGGAGCAATCCATCCAGCCTTTCTTCAGGTGTCGGATCCGGCACCGGATCGCCTCCTGGTCCGGGCGTTGCCGTGGCGTTCGGCGTCCCGTTGGACCAACGAGGGCGAATGGTAGGGATTCCACAGGAATGAACAAGCGGATCTGGGGCCATTACCGGCCCTGAAGAAAAAAAATGATGCAGACCCCCACAGAGTGTGGATCAGGCCCAATGAGTGCCCATCACCCGGGGAATCCGGCTGACCACCTCCCGAGGATTTTCGGAACGTAGGACCATCGCTACCGCCTCGATGACCAGATCGGCGGAGCCGAATCGTTCCAGATGCCGGGCAAGATGAGAAAGCATCAGGGTCCGGGTCGCTGCCCGCTCTCTGGACTCCAAAGTCTCTCCGCGGAACGCCCACAAGCCATCTCCGATCACCTTCAGGGTCCTTTGAACCGTCTGGCGATCGAAGGACTCCCCCTCTCTCAAGGTCAGGCTGACCAGGTCGCGGGGATCATCGGGAACTTCACCGAGAATTTGACCAAACGCACCGATCCCCCCACAGCGCTCAATGGCTTCCCCCAACAGGAGGGCCGCCCCGGGTCTGCCACCGGCTCCTTCGAAAAGGAAGGTGGCGAGATCACCGGTAACCCCATGACGATCGAGGATCTCGAGAAAAGGATCGCGAGCCAGAGGCCCCAACAACCAGCGTTGGCAACGGGAAACAATCGTCTTCAGCAGTCTGGCAGGGCGGTGTGAGACCAGCAGGAAGTGGGTCTCCGCCGGAGGTTCTTCAAGGATTTTCAGAAGTGCATTGGCTGCTTCCTCGCGCAGCTGGTCGGCGCTGTCGATGAGAATGACCCGGCGACCATCCGCCCGAAGGGAAAGAAAATGCAGGATTTCTCTCATGCGAGCGATCTCTACAGGGCCACTGCCCTCGGTGGAGATTTCCAGATAACCGCCATGGTTGCCCGACTTCAACGCCTGGCACGAAGAACAGTGCCCACACGCCTGGGGATCGGGGGCCTCACCGAATTGGGGATCCCGACACAACAGCATTGCGGCCCAGCGACGAACCAGAAACCCCTTGCCGATCCCTTCCGGACCGGCAACCAGATGGGCATGGCCCAATCTTCCGGACTCAAATCCACGACCCCATCCGCGTCGCATCGATTCATGACCGAGAAATCCCCGAACTGAAAGATCTGCTTCCAGAGGAGGGGAAAGATCTTCAGCGGCCATCCGTGACTCCCGAGTCACCCGTCACCCGGAGAGATTCGATCACCGCAAGGATGCGCGCAGCCACATCCTCTTCGGTGCCCAGAGCATCGATGCGCTCCACCCTGTCTCCGGGAAGCCCGCAGGCACTGCGAAACGCTTCTGCGGTTCTTTCGATCATCCCCTCGCGGGATTCGAAGCGATCGCCCTCCCCCGCTCTCAACCGCAAGCGTTCAAGGAGTACATCGGTCGGCAGATCGAGTGTCAGATGCAATGCGGGTCTGCGTGAGCCAAGAATCCCCTGACACAACTCCACCACACGCTCTTCCCCGAGATCACCGGCCATCCCCTGATAAACGATGGTCGACAGATAGAAGCGATCGGCGAGAACCCAATCTCCTCTTTCAAGGGCGGGCACGATGACTTCTGAGAGCAATTGGCAACGGGAGGAGAAGAAGAGCAACGCTTCCCCCTCCGCAGTCATCGGAATCGAGGCATCCAACAGGATGGTACGGATCCGTTCCCCCAACTCGGTGGAACCGGGTTCACGAACCTTGACGACCTTATCTCCACGGGATTCGAGCCATTGGCCCAGTCGATCCATCTGCGTCGACTTGCCACACCCGTCCGGTCCTTCGAAGGCGATGAAACGCTCCATCACGACAGCGGCACCTGGGCATCCGCCATGTATGAGGAACGAACAAACGGACCGGAAAAGACCATGGGAAAGCCGAGGGACTCACCGAACTCGCGCCATTCTTCAAAGCGATCCGGATGAATGTACTCTTCGACGGGCAGGCTACCGGGTTCCGGCTGGAGATACTGTCCGATGGTGATGATCTTCACCCCCACCCGATGCAAATCCTCAAGGAGAGATTTGACCTCATCTTCCGTTTCGCCGAGTCCGAGCATCAGTCCGGACTTGGGCCACATTCTGTTCTGCCCAGTTTCATTTTCCCGGGCGGCAACCCTGCCCAGAAGTTCGAGACTGCGCTCATAACGGGCACCGGGTCTCACCCGCTTGTAGAGGGAGGGGACCGTTTCGATGTTGTGATTGAAGACATCCGGACGTGCCTCGATGATGCGATCGATGGCGTCTGAATCCCCGCGGAAATCAGGGGTCAGGACTTCGACCTTGACTCCCTCAATTTGCTTCCGCAGTTCCGCGATACATTCCACGAAATGCTGGCTCCCCTGATCGGCCAAATCATCCCGATTGACCGAAGTCACGACCACATGGCGAAGCCCCAACTCTTTGGCCGCTTCCGCCACCTTTCGGGGTTCTTCAGGATCGAGTGCTCCCGGGACTCCACCGGCAACGGAGCAGAAGGGACAAGAGCGCGTGCACTTTTCACCCATGACGAGAAAAGTGGCCGTGCCCCTTGACCAACAGTGGTTGCGATTGGGACAGCGCGCTTCTTCACAAATGGTGTTCAGCGACCGGCTCTCAAGGGAGTCAGCCGTATCACGGCTGCGTGCCCCTTTCGAAAGCGGCATTCTGAGCCACTCGGGAAGGCGTTTCCGTTGCCAGCGTTTCTCGTCCACTTGCGGGGAAGATGGGTTTTCCGGGGTGCTCATCGGTACCTCCGGCAGGCTCTGTCCTGCCTTGGGCACCCTAGCCCCGAAAACGGATGTGGGCAAGTCACCCCGAGGTCTGGGGGATCTTCAAAAGCGCTCTTCGAGGGATTCGAGCAATCGGGGCATCGCTTCCTGCATCGCCACACGCCCTGCTTCGACAAGGCTGGTCAGATTGCTCATGTCAGACCAGAGTCTTTGACCCACCCGGGGGCGGACCACCAGATCTGCGGATGCCAGTTCCTGTTCGGTCAGCCAGTTTCTGGCGATGCCGGCCACCCTCTGGATCACTTCCATGCCACTTTTTTTCGCCTCACTGGGGACCAGTCTTCTGGAGGGATCGATGGCAAGGACAAACGCTTCAGGATCTGCGGCTCTCGCCGCAGCCACAGGAACACTGGAAACCGCTCCCGCATCGATCAACTGCATCTCTTCCATCTCCACCGGCGGAAAGATCCCCGGCAAGGCACAAGAGGCCGTGATCGCAGGCAGAAGATTCCCATCTCTGATCGTCACCAATCGTGCTTCCTTGAGATCGAGGGCAACCACCTGAAAAGGGATCCGACAGTCACTGAATGACCCCTCTCCCACGAGAAGGTTCACCAACTCTTCCAGAACCCCTTCCTCCACCACGGAATGTCGCCGAGCCAAATGCGTGATATGCAAACCCCGACGAACCAGCGACCGCAGCGTTTCCAGGAGGCCGGTACGTTCTTCATTGGCGGCAGCCAGCATCATCCCGCCAATGCGCAATCGACGAAATTCGGGAGAGGACAGTAATTCGATGGCACGCAATGCCAGTATCGAGGCGTTGGGATCGAGGCACCAGCGTGCGCCGGTGATGGCTCCGGCGGAGATACCGGATACATGACTGACCGGAATGCCCTCTTCTTCGAGGACCTGCAAGGCTCCCAGATGAGCCAATCCGCGGGTTCCCCCGCCACCGAGTGCGACGGAGATGGAAGTCATCGTTCAGTCATCCTTGCCCGCGGAGTCACGCAGATCGACGACCCGAGCCTCCTTCAGCTGGGTTTCCATTCCCAGACGCTGAAGCATCTCATCGCGGCCCACCAAACTCACGCTACTCGGCCGAACTTCAGAGGCTTCCTGGATTTGTCCTGCCAACTTTTCTGCGGCGATCGATTCATCTTCCGGGTCCCGAAGACTGACGGAGACATGCAACTCATCCACCTCGAGCGGATCATTGTTCTTTTTGCTCAAGACGACCTGCCACTCGTCCACCAGTCCTGAATCTGTCAGCAGGTCCGTGATGACATTCAAGTTGACGAGAGTGCCCTTGATCTTGGTCAGCGACATGTCGGTCTTGTTGGAGGCACGGCTCAAATCGGATGCAAATCGGGGTACCGTCCTGCCACAGGCGGGACATGGTTCGTGGGTCATTCCTCCGTTGATGAGGTCTCCGGTTCGATAACGAAGAATCAGGGAGCCACGCCCATCGAGGGGAGTGTAAACCAGCTCTCCGGTTTCCCCGTCGGGAAGCCGTTTGCCTGTCTCCGGATCGACGATCTCAAAGAGATCGAGATCGGGGTAGGTATGGAATCCGGTTTCCACACCGCCTTCACACTCAATCCAGCATTTCTTTGACTCGGTGAAACCGAGAACACTGACCACTTTGGGATTCTTTGATCCATTACTGCGCAACAACTCCGTCAACTTGTCCCGATAGCCCTGGGTCACACGATCCCCACCGAGGAACAGGACGCGAATCGAAGACAGATCACGCCCCTCTTCCACTCCCTGACGGATCAGGTGGTAAACGTAGCCCGGGATTCCGCAAAGGTGACTCGGGCGCATCTTCTCCAGAGCCCGCAAAATTCCATCCGTCCCCATCGAACGGCCTCCGCCGGTGTGAAGGGTAAAGAGTTCATTCGCAAGACCCACTCCGTGAACCTGCCAAAACGCGAGATGAGGAGCGTAGGGGAAGACACTGACCAGACGATCGGAAGAGTTGTCGACACCGATCACCTCACCCATGCGCTTGCCCGCTTCCTGCAGAACATCGATATCGTATCGACTCAGGAAGAACGAGGTGGGCAATGCCGTGCGGCCCGTGGTGAAGAACGCCTGGACCGGACGATACTCGGTTCCCAATCTCTTCTTGACCTCCGCCCTTCCATGGCGAAGGGCCGTCCACATCAAGCCCGCCTTCTGGACAGGGGTCAGTACCTTTTTGACCGACTCCGCATCCGGCTGAAGAACAAAACTCTTGGGGCGATCGGGATGCTCTGCGGTCGGGGCGACATCCGATTTGGATGAAAAGGGAATCAGATCCATGTCCGCATAGGTCTGCAGGGCATCGATCTCGAGATCCGCGAGTTTTTCACGATAGTGGGGATGAAACGGCAGCACCTTTTCACGCAGGTGACGACGCAGTTTCTCCATCTGCAAACGCTCAAGACTTTGGGGATCAGGGTGATCCCATTTCTTGGCCAAAGTACCACTTGGTGTAAATCTTCCGTGCATCCCCACGCCGACATCCTCCACGGGCTCCCGACTCCCTGTCTGGGGAGCTGATTCGGGAAGCAATCCCCTGTACTCAGACCGTGTGCTCATTCACACGTCCAATGAGAATAACATCTTATGGAGAATTTGTGTGATCCCCCTGATTGGCAGCCCCCCCGTTGGATAGGGATTCATGCTTGCAAGGCTCAGGGAACCCCCTTGCGGGCGAATTCGACCGATTCGACGCAGTGACAGCGACCATCGTAGTCTTCTCCGTGGACCCTTCCGCGGATGTCACGGGCATCTTCGGCAATTGGCCCGGGTTCATGGGCTCTTGCCCAGAAAGGTCACCATGACTTCGTGGAAATCGGTCCTGACCCTGACAGGTATCGCCGGCTTTGCATTCGTTTCATTGAATGTTCCCGGTCTTCTACTCCAGCAGTTCCCTGATCTGCCGGAGCCTCTGAAATCGATGGCGGTCGCAGGATCTCCCTTCAAATCGATTGTGGCACTCCTCAGCCTGCTCGCCTTGAGCATAGGAGTCATCCCCACTGGCGATACGACATTTCACCGTGGAGATTTCCTGCAAACGGTCTCTCTCGGCTGTGCCATCGTCGTCGCTGCATGTCTCGCATTGGCAATCCACTTCACGTCGAACGTTGGACCTGTTCTCCCCGGACTAACCCTGTCCGTTGCAGTGATCCAAGCAGGCGTGGGGATCTTTGCCGCCCTTGTCTTGACTCTGGATCAGCGAACCCGGTCGCTGAGCAAATTTCCGCTGACCGTCAATGTCGGACTGTGCGGTCTCGCACTGGTCTACAGCTCCGGCCTCTGGGTCTGATAGGAGAAAACCATGATCTATTGTGACGATTGCGGTGCCATCACCGATAAGAACCATGGTCCGGAAGATGGGGCCATTCGCTGCGCCCGCTGCTCCGGGGCCACGGAGGAATCACCAGCAAGCAATGAGCTCTCCACGCTCGATGACCCCATGGTCAACGAAACCGGAGGGTTTCAATCTTCCAACGAATCGATGGAAGATCTGGATCTCTTCTCCAGCGAGACCATCGCCCACAAGAGAAGTGTTCCTGCCCCCACTGAAGATTCCACACTGACCCTGGTTGAAGATGATGTCTTCGGCCTGGACCAACCGGTGACTGTGGACGAATTCGATTTGCCGGAATTCTCCCAAATGGAAGATGTCGAGACCCCAGAAGAAACAGACTCTGCAGAAGAGGTCGAGTCCTGGCAGTTTGATTGCCTTGCCTGTGCAGGAAGACTCTCGGTCACAGCCGTGACCGAGCGCAGCAAAGTCAACTGCCCCCGCTGTGAAACCTGGATGGTGATCGATGTGGACGGAGAAGTGATTCTCCCCGGCGATGAGTTCGGTGCTCCACAACCCTCCTGCTCTTCACAGGAATTGGAACAGCTTCGCCAGGAAGTCCACCGGATTGCCGATGACATCGGCACTTTCGATGACATGACCGAAAACGATGCCCCTTCCATGAATGGGGAATCAGATGCGGATCGTTACGATTCCGATCTCCCCTCCGCAGGATTTGTCTCCCCCGCCGCTCTCGCTGCAGCAGAAATGCAAGCGGCCGGTGGTGATGTCATCACGGCAATCGAGACGGACGAGGAAACTGTTGAAACTCCTCCTGCCAGCGTGACAACCCCCGCCGACGATTTGACCGCAGCCCTCAGTGCTCTGGCTTCAGGTGAGGATCTGCCAGAGGCTGATCTGCATGGAGAGGCCACAGTACCGCCCCTGACCAAGACCACCATCGGGGTATACACGGTGTTGTTTACCCTGCCCTCGTTGGTGGTTCTCTCCGCCTGGCATGCAGGGGCCGATTCTCCGGCCTATCAGGCGTTGTTGAGATTCGGCACTCAGGTCGAGCAGAATGGTGGCCAACTCCTGGATCAGATCGCCCGTTTCTTCGCAGGAGTCTGATCCCCCCCAAAAACCCTTCTTCAGCGATCTCCGGGAGTCGTCTTGCACGATTTCCGGAGATCGCTACACTACGAGACCTGTCACAAGCAGGAAACGTGGGCGATTAGCTCAGCTGGCTAGAGCGTTTCGTTGACATCGAAGAGGTCGGAGGTTCGAGTCCTCTATCGCCCACCATCATTAAATTTAAAAACGCCTTGGACTTTTGACCAAGGCGTTTTTTAAATTGTGAGTTTGGCATGTCGCTTTAAAAAGGCGAACCAGGATATACCGGCCCATGATGCCCATCATTACAGTCCCCTCCTCCGCCGGGGCGTGGAGCGCGCACCGTATCTCCGGGATTACGGACGACGATGCCTCCCGCGGAAACATTCTCTAGTTCTTCATCAGAGACTTTTTCACGAACCACATTTGAGTTCTTCTTGCTGTCGCTCATGGCGACCTCCTTCCCATACCCCCCAATCCGATTCAAATCGGGTACGGGACATAAATAATTCAATCCCGATTAATGAAGTCAAAATGACCGACTTCCTCTTGGAATCTCCTTCATTCCTCTTCACTCTTTAGTTCTTCATAGATTTCCAAAGTGATTTAAACAATCTCTATATCAGGATGGTTGATCCGCCGAAATCCCTGAGCCGGGTCACGACATGAAGCACTGGTGGCCTCAAACCGAGGCGATCATCGCTACACTGCTGGCGTATCATTTGACCGCAGATTCGCATCACGCCGAACGCTTCCAGACGATTCACGACTGGTCACGGAAGCACTTAGTAGAACCGGAGCATGGCGAGTGGTATGGCGACCTGTACTGCGATGGAATCCCGGTACTAAAACTCAAGAGCAGCCACTGGAAGGGCCCCTACCACCTGCCAAGGAGGCTGTGGGTTGCGGTACAAATCCTGCAAGAGGCGAGAGGATAAATGGCTATGACATGCAAGCCTATTCTGTGGCACCTGCAGCAATGAGAAGTTGTTTGTTTTCAGGTGTCTTGGCGAACTTTAGCGGAGTCATACCAAATTTATTGCTTACGTTCAGTGTTCGGTGGAATTCTGCTGATGCAGACCTTGTTCCACCTGCCCTTGATCTCGAATGACTTGGTAAGCTGGATCTTGGGAATCTCATTCTTCTTGCTTCTTGCGAACATCGGCAACTGGATCTTCTTCGATGGAAATTCGGAAAGTTTCAGACGATTCTTTGACTACACCAGTGCTGGGCTTGAAACCTGGATCCTGATCTGGTTTACGATGGTCACCGCCATCGACTCCCAAAACTGGATCAGGTCTTTGACCTTTTTGTCGCTTCCAATCGGCATGGTCTTCGCCATTCCACTGCTGAGTCCCGCAACGATCAGGCCGTTTGTCTTCCTCGGGGTCACTTCCTTCATCGCCATTTATTGGTCGACCACTGAGGAAGCCTACCACTGGCTGGAATTTGTCTATCCGGGGATGAAAGACGGCGGCAAGACCATCGTCATGATTCTGAATGCCATCGGACTTTTGATCCTGGGATTGAAAAACCAGCAATCGATTCTTCGGAAAGCCGGATTGCTCCTGATCGGGGTTTCGATTCTGAAGATGTACTTCCACGATCTGGAATCCCTGAAAAATATATACCGGGTCCTGTCACTCGTGGGAATCGGCCTGCTTTTGATGGCCGGATCCACCCTGTACCTGAAAGCCCAATCCAACATGGCTGCAAGTCGCAGCATGGATGAAAAGACTGAAGAATGACGCGACCCATATGGCATCGCGTCACTTTTCGGATTCAGCCCTTCCAAATGAAGTGGTGATCGCGGTAATCAGAATGAACCAGATGATTGCGGCCACAAATGGGAAGGGGATGTAGTCGAGTTCCCACAAGAAGCTGCGTCTCTTTTCAGGGCTGATCAGAAAGTGTTTGAAATACAGCCAGGAAGACCAACCGAGTCCTGCTGAGATCAACAGACGCAACAGCCACGCCAGAGCCATATTCATTGGGAGCCCTCGTCCCTGTCAGGATTTTGCCGACGATAGAGGTCCTCAACGATATCTGCATGACGCTGGTGCAGCGTCTCCAGCATCGACTCATATTTCTCTTCCGTCTCCCTGAGTTGTTCTTTCAGACGGGGATAGTCCCGATATCTGTGCAAAACCGTATGGGGCCAGGCCAGTAACCTCAGCAGCAAACCCGGTTGACTCATCAACGTCCCCTCCCGTATCGCCTCCGCAGTCAATGTGACCCTGACCAGCTGGAGAAACACCTGTTTCAAGGTGGCTCGTTATCGTACCCCCGAGGGATGGTATTCAGGCCTTCCTTCAGGACGATCTTTCAGGTTTCAGAAGATCCCTTCTGAGGCCGCACTATGATTTTCACAAAATAGCCCTACAAGGACAAAGAATGCTCCAAAGCGACTGGAAAGACGAATATCTCTGGGATCTGGATTCCGCTCGCACCTATTGCGAAAGTGGAAATCCGATCAATTCCCGGAATGCTGACGGCATGACCCCGTTGATGCTGGCCGCAGGAAGCGGGGCAGATCTGGAGATCATCCAATTACTCGTCAACCATGGTGCTGACCTTCGCAGCCGAGACGACGAAGGCTGGACCCCACTGATGCTGGCTTCAGTCCTCACCCCCTCATTGGAAAACATTCGCTATCTGATCGAACAGGGTTCCGAACTGGAAGCCCGCGATTATCAGGGGTGGACCATCTTCATACGAACAGTCCGCGACAACCCGGCGGTGGAAGTCACCCGATTGCTCATCGAGTGTGGAGCACGAGTAGACTTGTGCGCCCGAGACGGACTCAGCCCGATGATGATCGCAGCAGCGCAAAATCCGAATCCCCAGGTCACCCAACTTCTTTTTGAGAAGGGTGGAGATCCTTACTCCCCCAAAAGGGATGGCTGGACCGTGCTGATGCTTGCGGCGGGTTACAATGCAAACCCGCAAGTGCTCGACACGGTTCTCGATATGGGTGTCGATGTCCACGCCAGAGATCACGAAGGCCGTCGAGCCATGGACTTTGCCCGTCTCAACCGGTCGATTCACTCGAGCCCGGCATACATCCGACTGCAGCAACTCTCTTCACTTCAGTAATACCAGCCTCATGCAGTTTTGCGTATCGGCAGAACCTTGCCGTAGGTCAGGCAGCGCCACAGCCATTCCAGAGGGCCAAAACTGAAGCGGGAGAGCCACAGGGGTGCCAACGTCAACATGACGGCCCAGACCCCCAAAACCACGCCAGCCTGACCCAAACGGGATGTTTCGCCAAACCAGCCGAGACCTGTTCCGCGAAACACGAAGATGGCCAGAAGTGTCTGCAGAATGTAGAGAGTGAAGGCCATGCGACCACATGCCATGAGGCGGTTCTTCAATCCCTTCAGAACGGGAGTGCCAAACCACAACAGGATCGCTCCGATGTAGGCCAGGGCGAGGGCAAGGCTGCCCCAGTAGTTCCATTGGGCTAACAGGAAGAAGCTGGTTTCCACGGGACCGAAACCGATCTGTTCATTCTCCCACACCCCCCAGGCCACCATCGCCAAACCGATGAGTCCGCCAAGAATAAACAGATTTTTGGCGGTCTGTTTCGCTCCCCTGCCGAGAAGAAAACCGGATTTGAAAAGAGCCATTCCCAAAAGCATCAACCCGGTGACCCGCCAGACAATCGATTGGGGGAGATACACCAGCTGCATCAACCAGGAGTCCTCACTCATCTTCGGCTGCCATTGGGTGAAGGTCCCTTGGTGGATCGCCACTGCCTCAGCGATGGCCTCTTCGCCGGGATTCCAGAAATCCAACATCTCCTGCTGCTCTGCCGCAGGCCACTCCTGAAAGGTCAGTCCACCGGAAACAGAAATGAGTGAGCCGACCAGAAGCAATCCAAAGGACCAGCGCAGCAGTGCTTTCGCGGAAAGCCTGCGGAAGGGATACATCAACAGTGCACAGACTCCATAACTGAAAAGGATGTCCCCGCTCCAGAGAAGATGGGCATGAAGAAAACCAAACAATATGAGCAGGCCATTTCTGCGAAGATGCCCCCAGAAGGGAGACCGCTCCCGTTTCACCGCACGCTCGGTGAAGAGCACGATCCCTGCCCCGAAAAGGATGGAAAAGATGGCCATGAACTTGCTGTCGAAGAAAAGATGACTGACCAGCCAGACTCCGTAGTTCCCGCCATTCAGATCTCCATAGGCGGTCGGATTGAAATAGGCTGCTTCGGGCATGGCAAAGGCCTGGATATTCATGACGAAGATCCCGAGTACCGCACACCCACGGATCAGATCGAGTGATTCCCAGCGCTCCCCTTTGGGAATCGACGGCAACGATTCGGAGTCCTTCGAATTCATTCTTCCCCCATCCGAAAATGCTCTCAAAACTGAATCAGGGCCTGCCCTTTGGCCGCTGATTCGTACACAATAGTCCGCCATTGGGGAGAGTTCACCCCGGCAGTTGTGAAACAGGGAGCATGGCCGAAAAAGAGAAACACCCCGGAACACTCCCCGCAGGCGATTCTCGCCTGCTGGCCCGATTCTCACTGGCTCTCGCCCTGCTGATCCCCGCACTGATCGCTGCGCATCCGCTTGCCAACAACGATTTGCCGATGCATCTGGCGGTCGGCAACTGGATCTTCGAAAACGGACAGGTCCCGAAGAGCGACCCCTTCTCGGCGACGGGTCACGGAGGCCTCTGGGTCGCCCATGAATGGCTGGCTGCCACTCTTTTCAAATCGGTCGAATCTCTCGGTCACCCAAACTTTCTCATCGCTCTCGCCGTGCTGCTCTCTGCCTCTCTCGGCGGACTTCTGGAGTTGATCCAACGCAGTTTTGGTGTTCCCGCCTTCTGGCGACTGCTGTTGCTGGTGCCGGTTTGGCTGGCGGTGGGACGGCGGCTGATGCTCAGGCCCCACCTTCTTGCGTTGAACCTGGTGCTTTTGGTCTGGTGGATCACACGACATGGACGTCAATCGCCCCGCTGGCTATGGGTTCTGATTCCGGTGATGACCCTGTGGGCCAATTTGCATGGGTCATTCCTGTTGGGGATCGCCTACATCATGGGTGACCTGTGCATCTTCAGTCAGGGACATACCCTGCCGCGGAAGCAACGCTTCATGATTGCGGGCGGTTGCCTTCTGGCCACGCTCATCAATCCCCATGGAGCGGCCCTCTACCTGTTCCCCTTCCAGCTCGCCCTCGATCCGGTTTTTACCGCCGGAGTCTTTGAGTGGCTACCCCCATGGACCGCCCCCGGATTCATGACAACCCCTGCGGCGATCAGCGGCATCGTGCTCGTCTCTCTGGCAGTGCTGGGAAGTGTCCTGCAGGGTTGGGGAACGGAAATCAGCGGCCTGCGCGGACTGCTGAAGCGACCTGGTTTTGCCCTTTCCCTTTTGGCAGCCGTGACCGCAACCCTTCTCGCCTCACGCCAGTTGAGACATCTGGCTCTGGCTTCCCTGCTTTGGGCTCCGTTGATCGGGGTCCTTTGGGCCACTCTGAAGTGGAGAATCTCCCCCTCTCTCCAGAAGGCAGCGCTGGCATTCCCGGTAGCTCTGGTTCTACTCCTCAGCTTTCAGGGCTACCCCGCCGGCATCGATGCCCAGGGGCAATGGCGCTGGCGATCCATTGGCAGTGGCTGGTCACCCCAAACTCCGGTCATCCCCATCGATACCCTCGTCAATCAATGGGAAGTCTCAGGTGTCCTCCTGTGTGAATATGAATTTGGCGGATTTGCCAGTTACATCTCTGGTGGGAAACTGCGACCGACGATGGATTCCCGCAACACGGTCTATACCCCCGATTTTTTCCTCGCGCACGAAGTGGCATTACGCGGTGAAAATGAGGAACTCCGGAAAACACTGACAGAGGAAGCCTCAGCAATTCTGGTTCATCCCGGAAAACCCGGACGGCGATCATTGGAATTAATTTTGAAACGCTCTCCGGAGTGGGCGCTGATCAGCTGGTCTGATTCGCTATCTCTGTGGGTCAAAAGGGTTGCAGTCCCCACCAAATATCGATCGGTCTTGCCCAAGTAGTCTCAACAGTCATCAGCAGGGATACTCTGGGCTATCCGCAGACAGCCTCACCTTCCCTGACCGACAAAAACTTTTCTCCGGCACATTTGATCAGGGTTCTCTCTTTGGAATATTCGAAAAAGAGGTCACTGCACCCGGAGATGATCCGGTCATGAAGTTCTGCGTATACAACTCCCACCTGATTCAGTGATTCGCGATCGTGGGAAAACAGATCGTATTCTCCACCTTCGATATCCAGTTTCAGAATACCGATTTCCGAAGGTTCCAGCCCCAGAGATCCCAGAGTGACCGCCGGAACCGAGTGCATCGTGGGAGCATCTGCGTTATCGAGAGGGCGCTCAACAGCGGTGAAGCCCCATTCACCGGTTCCCCGATTTTTCAAGTGGACCGGTCCCTTGTCCCGACCAACCAATGCCCCATGAACGATGCGAAGGTGTTTCATCGTCGACAAATTTTTCTTCAACAGATCCAGATTCTCAAGTGCGGGTTCAATGACGACGATCTGTGCTTCTGGAAAAAGTCTTCTGAGTGCGAGTGCAGAAAGGCCGGTATATCCTCCCGCATCTACGATGACACCGTCGTAATCTGCGGGACAGGCTCTGCGAAGAATCTCAAACTCACCATACAGACACCCCAGTGCAACATAGAGATCAGGGCTCCCTTTGCGAATCCACACCGGGAACCCATTGATGCGAATCTGGATCAACTGCCCCTTGCTTGTAATGAAATATCGGGCCCAATCCTTGAGGCTGATACTTTTTTGCAAGATGTAGTTTTTGAAAACCTGCAGAATCACCCGGATCACCGGTTGCTCCCCTTACCAAGAATGCAAGGCTCGAATCAACTCGCCAAGTCTATCAAGACCGAAACTCTAATCTTTGGCTTCACTTTTATAGACCATTACACCATCGACATAGATCTCAACTTCTTCATTGGTGTATTCGTACCTGACCTGTTGCGTCCCCTCTCTCTGGGTATAGCGGATCACTTTCCCATCCAGCTTCAGGATCCCTTTTTCCTCCAAATCCCCTTTTTCGATGGACAGGACTCGGCCCCTCCCCAGATTTTGCTTCCAGGCTGGATGACCCGGGCCGATTCCCACAGTTCCAAAACCCTTGGAATGCAGTTCTGCATTGCAGGAACACAAAAACAGCAGACCCAACAGCAAAAAAATTCTCAATCCTTCAGACTTCATCCCCGACTCCTGATCTGCGGGCCTGGCAACCGGGAGAGATGATAACAGGGCGAAATCGTGAAGGCTAATCGGTCACCGATCCGGAAGGGGATGAACCGGAGGAACCCTTGAGGGGCAGGTATCCTTCCGCATCGCGCCCTGAACCCTTCGCGCTGCGCAGGGCTTCACTCGCCTCGCCCACCAGATCCTGAATCGTTCGGCCTTGCCCCGGGTAGCCGCTGATTCCAATCGAGATACTGGTTTGAACCCCGGTTCCATCACCGAGAATCACCGACTTTTCACGGACATCCTTGCGCAGCCTTCGGGTCAGGATCAGGGCATCCTCGGGGGCAGTTTCCGGCAGGACCATCAGCCACTCGTCTCCACCCCAGCGACCGAGGGTATCGGTCTCACGAATGGCGGACTGGAGTCGGCGAGAGATCTCCTGCAGGACCATGTCACCGGCGATGTGCCCATGGCCATCATTGATGGATTTGAAAAGATCGAGATCGATGAGCAGAACCGTAAAACGGCCGCCATATCGACGGGCCCGTTTCAGCTCACGGCGCAGGATGTCATCCAGCTGACGGCGATTCGGTAGCTGGGTCAGGGGATCGAGGGTGACCTGCTTCATCATGTCGGTGAGAGGCTTGCGGGAGATCAGTCGCGGGGCTTCCAGAACCTGCCGGTCATGAATGAGGTAATCGGCCGCAGCCACCCGCACCCCCACCGGACGACCGAGAGCGCGCTCCATCTCCTTCTTGTGCTGGACGATGCCGCGCCAAAGATCCTTGGCCCGCTCCGGGTCATGACGCTCATGGGTGAGCAGTTCGATCAGATCAGCATGATAGTCCTGATTCAGCGGCCCCAGCAGTCGGGAGAGAGTCTCCAGACGGGTATCATCGAGGGTCTGGTCTCCGGCGAGGAGCGCCAGAATATCGACCCCCTGGGCTTCCATATCGCGGAACCGTTGCAGATAGGACATCAAAAAACCTCCGGATGCATGCGCACCCGGAGGCCATTCTATCATTCAGGTTGGAGGGCGACAGCAGGATCAGCCGCTGACTTCAGCGGTTTCCCGCTCACTCCAGGTATTGACCGTTTCCAGCAACTGGTGCCCGTCCAGATCGACATGGACCACTTCCAGCCCCTGACGACTGCGCAGACTGCGACGCAATCCGGTGTTCTCGCTACCGAGAACGATGATCGGCGTATCGAGGCCGCGATCGAGTTGGAAATCGACCAAATCAAACTCTTCGCTTTTGCAGACGCGGGCATCGACGATGACCAGGTCGTAGTTTCTCTCGATGAGAACTTCCCGGACCAATTCCATTTCGGTACAGACGTCGATGTCGTGGCGCTCAAACTCAAAGATGTTGCGAATGGCGTAAGCCGCATCACGGTCGAGTCCGAGGACGAGGATTCTTTGGCGTTGCATGTCGGTTTCCCCTTCTGCTGGCGGGCTTTCTTTGCCCATGCTGATACTTCGGCAGGGAAACCGGGAAACTTGAGAAAAAAGGCGAAAAAGCGTCCTGAATCAGGCTTCCTGGCAAAAATAGGCCAGAAGCCGGATCAGGGTGCTGCGCATCTCCTGACGATCGACCACCTGATCGATGAAGCCGTGCTCCAGATTGAACTCGGAGGACTGGAAGCCCTCGGGCAGATCGGTGTTGATAGTCTGCTTGATGACGGTCGGACCGGCGAAGCCTATCAGCGCCTTCGGCTCTGCCAGAATCACATCCCCCAGCGCCGCGAAGCTCGCCATCGCGCCACCCATCGTCGGGTTGGTGAGAATGCTGACGAAGAGTCCCCCCGCCTCATGCAATCGCTGGATCGCTGCAGAAGTCTTGGCCATCTGCATCAGTGAGAACATACCCTCGTCCATGCGCGCTCCGCCTCCGGATCCGCTGACGAAGATGAAGGGACGCCCCTCCTCGCGGGCCAGTTCGATGCTTTGGGCGATCTTCTCGCCGACCACCGAACCCATCGAGCCCATCAGGAAACGGGAATCACTGACGCCGATCACCACCGGCACTTCGCCGATCTCGGCACGGCCAACGATGCAGGCTTCCTTGAGTCCTGTCTTCTCCCGGGTTTCCCTGACCCGCTCCTCGTAGGAACGGCGGGCGACAAATCCCAGAGGATCCGCCGGCGAAAGGTCCGCCAGATACTCGACGAAAGTGTCGGGATCGCAAAGATTGCGAATGCGCTCATCGCTGGTGATGGGAAAGTGGAAATCACACTCGGGGCAAACATTCCCCCGTTCCACCACCAGATTCTTGTAAATCATTTTGGTACAGCCCGGACATCGGGTCCAAAGACCACTGGGCATGTCGCGGCGGCGGGAAGGGCGATTCTCCTGGTGTGGGACGTCGTTCATACCGTCGGTCTCCCCTCACAGATCACTTCCTTGAGAGCAACCACATTACCGGTGACATCGTCCCCCTTGAAGACGGCACTGCCAGCGACAAAGACGTTGGCTCCCGCATCGCGGGCCTGAGGCAGCGTGTCGACGGTGATCCCGCCATCCACCTGAACTTCCAGACCCGGTGCCGCCACTTCACGGATCGCGGCAATCTTCTGCAACGGTTCTTCCATGAAGGACTGGCC
>CAJXMG010000026.1 GCA_913056395.1 uncultured bacterium
CCGCCTTGGGTCCGTTAAACTGAATCCCTTCAGGCGGATGATCCTTAACTTCGATGCAGAGGCACAATGAACGGACATTGACCTTTGTGACTTCCAGTGGCGTCTTACTATGATGTTTATAAACATCGCCGGTTGGGTAAAACAGAGCACGTTTTGGGTCTAGTTGTGCGAGTAATACGATGTCAATGTCTCGTGGATTTTCGCCATGGCATTGAACATTTGGGATAATCTGGACGAATGAATTAGTCTCGTCGTTAATCCAGGGCCAAGCTTTTTCTAGTGCTGATTTAAGAGCATGAGCAGCGTCTGATTCAGGTCCAGATTCGTGGCCTACGACATTGATCATGATCTCGTTCTCTCTTGCGAATTTCGGCTCTAGATATCATTAAAGTGTCTCGAACTAGTACTTCCCAGGGGGATTCCCTTCTGGATAAATTAGTGTAACAGGGCCCTATTTCCAGTGAGGAGTCTTCAGATATGTCCTGCAATCTGCTTCTAAAATGGATCACGATCTTCATTACCGTGTTTTGGTCATGTCAAACCATTGGGAAGAATATAGGGGATGGCTGGGGAAAAATAACACAGGAACAAGCACAGTTTTATAAAGCAAATGATGTCTCGGAGACAACGCTCAAGCTTACCAAAAAATGGTACGAAATCGCTTCAGCAGCTTGGGGAAATTATGGGCCAACGGAGTTCTGGTTGGTTGGTAAGAGTGCGGAGGCGGCGGAGGATCTGAACCGGAAGTATTGTGAGGTTCGCAAGGAGAAGGAACCTCGACTGAGGCTGAAGGATTGCCTGGGTCGGGATTACAGCTTTGGGGATTATGTTCGCGATGGGGGTGCGGGTCTGAATACCCGTCGGGGTGAGCACTCGGACTGGTCCGGTTTTATCATCACCCTGTCTGCCAAATATCCTGGGCCCGAAGAAGAGGATTACCGGGTGGTTGTGCTGCATGAATACTTCCATATCTATCAGCACGCTCACATTTTCAGTCGCAAGGAATCGGAACGAAACAGTCGCAACCAGGTCAATCCCTGGTGGGCCGAGGGTGGGGCCGAGTACATGGCCCAACTGCTGTATTCCCGGCAGAAGGGAGTCCGCCCCGGATATCTGAAAGAGAAGATGCGGCAGAAGCTGCGTTCGCTGAAAGACCTCAAAAAAGGGGAGAGTATCACCGAGATCCCCTATGGGGAGAGGGCGATGATCGCCTATGACCTGGGCACCTGGTTTATCGCCTATCTCATCGACCGCACCAGCGAGGAAGCCTATCTGAAGGGCTTTTATCGAGATCTGAACAAGGAAGGGTTCGAGGGGTCTTTTCAAAAGAACTTCGGTCTTTCATCGAAGGCGATGCTGGAAGCCTTTCACCAGTCGTTCCTTCCCCTCAGCGAAGAAGAGAAGCTGAAAATCCTGCCCTGAAGAATGAAGATTCTGTGAGGTGGAGAGTGACGGTTCATAGTCGCTTGTGGCCCGCGGAGAGACTGCGATATCCTGCCTCCATCGGCTCACTTTCTGAGTTTTGAAATGCATGAGAGGCTTGGCACCATGACCAGGATCAGATTCATTACCGTTCTTCTACTGCTTGCGACCCTGATCGCAGGTTGCTCCTTCTCCATCGACATTCGTCGCCCTGTGGAGGCAGATGATCAGGTCGAGGCACTGATGCAGCGGTACTTCGACGCCTTCAATGCGGCTGATGTCGAAGCGGTGAAGGATTGCTGGCACGCGCCGGGGTGGATCTCCAATGGCGAAACGAACCGGTCACTGGTGACTCTCGATGAGGTCGGGGAAATGTACGTCGCTCTCTTTGAGAAAATCAAGGCGGAGGGCTGGGATCACTCGGAGCTGATCGACGAGGAGATTGACGTAGTCAATGACACGTTGGCCACGGTGAAGATCCATTTCCGCCGGGTCAACCAGGATGGCGAAGTGATGCAACCGGAAGTCCGTGCAGGGATGTACAAGGTGCTGCTCTTTGACGGTGAGTGGAAGATCACGACTCAGGCCGTGACCTCTCCGAAGTAACGGTTCTACCGGAATTGAAAAACCCTCCGCTCTTCAGTTGAAGAGCGGAGGGTTTCTTTTTGTCTTGAGTGAAGTCTAAAGACCGAACTCTCTAAAGACCCATGTCACGCAGCTTTTTGAGCAGCTCCTTGCGGTGCTTGCTCGCTTCCTTGCTGAGCTTCTCGAGTCTTTCGAACTCTTCCTCAATCTCCTTGTAGAGCTTGAAGGAGTCGACGATCTTCTTCTCTTCCTTGAGGCGCGCAGCTTCGATCAGCATCTCGTTGCCGGTCTTCTCGATCTCCTCGAGATCCTGGTCGACCAGTCGAGAGACGAACCCGCTCATGATCTTGCGGTTTTCGACCATCTTGTCGAGCATGACGATGGCCTTGCCGTAGCGTCCCGCATCCATGTGCTTACGAGCCTTGGCGCGCTCCGCCAGGTGGGTTTTACGCAGTCTCAGGCGCATGTCGCTGAGCTTTTTGGTACTGCGGATCACCTTGACGAACTTGGGCGGATCGACACAGAGCTGCTGCTTGTGGAGCAAACCACCTTCGGAGTCGAAGAAGAGCAGAGCCGGCTTCTTCGGATCCAGCTTGAAGGGCTCGAGGAGTTTCTTTTCCTCATCCTTCAGGGACTCGATCACTTGCTTGTAACATGCCCAGGATTTGAACTCCTTGACCGAGTCACGATCACGGAAGAGGGCGCGCTCAAAGTTGGCGCAGCAACAATCCTTGTTCATGGTGCTGGAGTAAAGGAAGACCACCATCGGCTTCTTCGAACCGGCTTCGCGGTTCATGGCGTGATGGAAGCCCTGACCTTTTTTCCAGTCGAGAAGGGTGCTCTCACCGGGGACGTACGGTGCAGCACCGCCGTGTCCGGATCCACCGGCACCGGATCCACCGGGTGCGGAGGGGGGGTTGGAGCCGCGGGAAACTCCCGTGGCAGGACCGACGCCTCATCACTGTGCGTGGAGGGTGGCACTCGAAATCGTGAACAGGATCACCAGGCTGGTGATCAGTGCCCACCGGAATTTGAGATCCATTATTGCTCCAAATGTTTCTTAAGGATTCTTGGGTCCTTGTATGAGTCCACCATTATACGGGAAGTCGTTTGAGTCATCCACGGGGCCAGAATCGGTGATTAAACGCCAATAGGCAGCAATTCAGGGAATTTACGATTCAGAAGTATCAGTTTCCCGGTCGTCGCTTTCGTCGGCTTCGGAATTCAGCACTGATCCGAGGATCATGAAGAGTGCGCCAATGGCAGCCGTGCTGCCGAACAATACGGCACCTCCGTAGGCGAGAAATACGAACCCCAGACCATTGTCACCATGGGGAAGAACACCCGGGATCATCATCACAAAAAATGGAGCGAAGCAGAGAGCCATAAGAATCAATGACACTGTAGCGATCCGCTTGCCGGATTTTTTTAGGCTCATGTGATGTCTCCACTTTGGAATTTTTGACGTGTGAGTGCGACGCCATTCTTGGCATAACGCAGACAAGTCACCCCTTGTTCCATTAGGAGTACAGTTCAAGATTTCTGATCTAGCAAGTATTCTCCTGAACGCAGTGGCATGGTGCGCTTTTTAACTTTTATTCGACCTCACCATAAAGAGCCTTGCGGATGTCGATGGGCAACTCAAAGTTATATTCCCGGGCCCGGGTAAAGAAGAGTCCATACAGTTTGTTGGCAGGGTCGATCCAGAAGTGGGTGTTGTGATATCCGGACCAACCAAAGCAACCGACCGGTGCCAGGCTGCCCTCCAGTTGCGGGTTGTTGAGAACGAAGACGCTGTCAGCCATATCGTAGGCCGGTGTGACGTCACCAAAGGCGGCCACTGTCGAAGTCGTGGTCATCTTCCGAAGGCTTTCTTCGGAGAGGAATCGCTTGCCGCGGAACATCCCGCCACCGGCGAGCATCTCGCAGAATCTCGAGTAGTCTTCCGGGCAGGAGATGAGGCCTTCGCCACCGAAGTGGGCCTGACTTTTGGGTGAGTAGGTCAGCTCGTTGAGCAGATCGGTGTAGCCAAAAAGATCTCCGGAGTTGATGAAGAGGGGCTGGAAGAGATCGAAATCGGATTCCTCCAGAACAAAACTGGTGCGGTTCATTTCCAGCGGTGTGAAGATCAGCTCCTGAAGAGATTCGGCAAAGCTCTTGCCTGTCAAAACCTCGACCAGTCGTCCGAGGATCGCCTGGTTGATGCCGTAGAGAAAGTTGGTGCCGGGATCAAAGGCCAAAGGGGTCTCTGCCGCAACCTCGCAAAACTGCTGAAGGTTATCGAAGCGGGTCTGGGTGGTATGAGGATGATGGTAGGAAGGTGGGTTGGTGGTTCCCATCGGCGGCATTCCGGGCCATGGGGTGTAATAGCCATATCCCGCACGATGGTTCATCAGGTGCTCGATCAGCAGTGGGGTTTTTGCCGCACGTACCGTATCCCCTTCAGCCACAGTCAGGTTTTCAAAGCAGGGGATGTATTGGGACACCGGATCCTTCCATTGGAAGAGACCCTGTTCGTGGAGCAAATGCATGGTGACGATGGTGATCGGTTTGGACATCGACCAGATGGGAAACAGGGTTTTATCGGTGATGTCCCGGTCCCCGGAGCGACCGGAGTTGGTGGTGGAGCGATAGATCTCCTGCCCATCCCTGACGACCATCAGAAAGTTGCTGCCGGTGATCTCCTCGTCGATCAGGGAATCCTGAAGGGCCTGCAGATCTTCCTCGAAAGAATCGTTGAGCAAGGCACGATCAGGGGTGTGACCCCTGTCCTGGAGTGGGGCACAGGATGACAGGAGAATGAGCGAGCAAAGCAGCAGGCAGAACAGTCGGCAGGAGGAGGCCATGGGTGATTCCTTCATGAAGAGTGAACGACACGCCTATCCGAATGGCGGATCCGGCAGGAAGTTCAAAGATTATCACAGGATCCTGTTTTGACAAAAATCCCCTAGAAAAGGGCTCTCTTCAGGGAACCCCATAGATTGGGGTGCGTGGGTCAGGAATCCTTCTCGGCTTTGGCGCGGCGCTTTTCGCGGCGGCGGTCCGCTTCCTTGAGAAGATGTTTGCGCACGCGGATGCTTTCGGGGGTGATCTCGACCAGTTCCCCTTCGACCACAAACTCGAGAGCCTCTTCCAGCTTGAGTTTCTTGAGGGGGCGCACGCTGCTGTTGTCGTCTTTACCCGCTGCACGGACATTGGTCAGCTTCTTGGTGCGGACCACGTTGACTTCCAGATCGTTGTCGCGGTTGTGCTCGCCGACGATCTGACCCTCGTAAACCTGTTCCCCGGGCTCGACAAAGAAAACTCCGCGATCAAAGAGAGCATCGAGGCTGTACGGAGTGGCCTGGCCACTCTCGACCGCGATCAGTGATCCGGAATTGCGGCGGGGAATGGAACCCGCCTGGGGACCGTGCTCCAGATAACTGTGGTGCATGATCACTCGGCCTGCAGTAGCGGTCAGAAGTTTGGTGCGCAATCCGATCAAACCCCGTGCGGGGATCTTGAACTCCATGTGGACCATGTCACCGGTGGAGCGGGTACTCATGTCGAGCATCTCTGCACGCCGTTCTCCCACCAGCATCATCACGGGGCCCTGGGCATCGACGGGGCAATCCATCACCAGATGCTCAAAGGGCTCATGCCACTTGCCCTCCACCTGGCGTTCAATTACTCGGGGCATGCCGACGCACATCTCGAAGCCTTCGCGGCGCATGTTCTCAAGGAGAATGCCCAGATGCATGAGACCGCGGCCTGAGACCATGAACTCTTCCGGTCGTTCACCCTGCTCGACCTTCAGGGCCACGTTGCGTTCCAGTTCCTTGTCGAGGCGATCCTTGAGCTGGCGTGAGGTGACAAATTTGCCTTCTCGTCCAACAAAGGGACCGTCATTGACCCGGAAGGTCATATGCAGGGTGGGTTCGTCGACGAGAATCGCCGGCAGAGCGGTGGGATTCTTGAGGCAGGCGATGGTGTCACCGATCTCGATGTTTTCGATACCGACCACTGCACAGATGTTCCCCGCTTCGGCGGTCTTGACCTTCTTGCGACCCAGCCCCTCGAAGAGGTGAAGTTCCTGAATGCGGGCTTTGCGAGGCTCAGCGTTGGGACTGAGGACTTGGACCTCTTCATGCTGGGAGAGTTTGCCGGCGGCGATGCGGCCGATGGCGATGCGACCGATGAACTCGGAGTGGTCGAGGGTGCTGACCCGCAGTTGAAGGGGTGCGTCGAGAGTTACGGGTGGAGGAGGGACATGTTCGATGATGGCATCGAAGATCTTTTGCAGATCGTATCTTTCACCACCCAGCTCTTCTTCACACCAGCCGTCGCGGCCGGAACAGTAGAAGATGGGGAAATCGAGGGTTTCGTCATCCGCTTCCAGGCTGACGAGCAGGTCGAAGACCTCGTCGACCACCTCGGATGGGCGACCGTCGGGGCGATCCGCCTTGTTGACGATAACCATCGGTTTGAGATTGTTTTCGAGAGCCTTTTGCAGGACGAAGCGTGTCTGGGGCATCGGTCCATCAAAGGAGTCGACCAACAGCAGTACTCCGTCCGCCATCGAAAGAACCCGCTCTACCTCGCCACCAAAGTCGGCGTGGCCAGGGGTGTCGATGACATTGATGCGATAGGTGGTTTCTCCGCGCTTCACCTCGATGGCGCAGTTCTTGGCGAGAATGGTGATGCCACGTTCCCGCTCAAGGGGGTTGCTGTCGAAGATCAGGCCATGTTGGCCTCCGGCGAGTCGGTCCAGTTCCTCATTGCGGAACATTCCTGATTGATACAGGAGTCGATCGACCAGGGTGGTTTTGCCATGGTCGACGTGGGCGATGATCGCCACGTTGCGAATCTGTTCCTGCATTTCTGGTTCCGTCTCTCCGGTCAGGGGGTGCCGGCCGGTAAGCCGGGTCTTGAAACGCAAATCTTACTGATCCTGCCCGATTGGGGAAGCAAACCGGAGGGATCCAAACCGGTCACGGAATGCACGATTTGACCTCTCTCGCACAGGGTTGGGCCCTGTCCCTCGCTATCCTTGAGGCATGGCCAGGCAAAAGAAGAAATCCGACCTCGAGCAGAAGATCTGCCCCATCTGTGAGAAGCCTTTCTCATGGCGAAAAAAGTGGGAAAAGAATTGGCCAGAAGTCCGGTACTGCTCGGAGAGGTGCAGAAATCAGCGAAGAAAAATCCGAAAATAATGGAACCGTATCTTCGACGCTGGCGTAGGGACGAGGTCGTTACAATCCTTGCTCGACAATCGGGGATTGTGCTAAATTCCGATTCTGTCAAGTCCTTGAAAAGTCACGAGGAGGACTTTTGCTTCGCCCGCACCTTTCCAAGTTTTTATGGATCTTCTTTCTGATCCAGCTTTGTGCCGGTCCTTCTCTATGGGCCCAGGGCTGACCTGCCTGAACCAATCCGGGTGCCCCTGATCCGGGCGCCCTGGGATCCGGTCTGGGTTCCATGTCACAGGGTTCAGGTTCGATTCAGACGCGTCTCTCCATTAGCCGGGGATTCGGCTTTGATGGCACCCATTACGAAGACACGGGCATCGATGAATTCGGCAACACCATATCCGTGCCGGGTCACGTCCACGATGTCACCCTCGATCTCTTCCGCGTGGTGATGCAGTTTGACTACGTTATCGACGATCCATGGAGTATTCGCGCTCGCCTTCCACTGGAGAGAAGAACCCGAACATCTTCCATTTCACAGATCGATCCGGCGGCAACACCGGAACAGATCGAGGCGATGGAGCGAAATCTGCAGATCCATCACCCTTCAGAAATTCTGACAGGCTTCGGAGATCTGGAATTGCTCGTCGGTCATCAGTTCCGTGATTTCGGGGTCGAGATGGGCAGCCTGTCCATCGCATTGGGTTCGACACTGCCCACGGGCAAGACAGAAGACAATCCCTATGAATTGGGAGATGCAGGGGAGCGCCATGAACACATCCAGTTTGGCAGTGGCACCTTTGATCCCATCCTCGAGTTTTCCTACGTTCGCCCCTTTGGTGAGTCGAGTGTCTTTAGCCTTTATGGCCAGGGGCGATTCCCTACTTCCACCAGCAGTAAGGGCTACAAGGGGTCGCAGTTGATCCAGGGTGGCATGGGTGTCGTGACGGCTCTGGGCGAGGTGGGTCCCTGGGAACATCTGAACGGGGTTCTGGGCCTGTTTATGCAGGATATGGGTCGAGCATATTGGGAGGGGGAAGAAGACCCGAATACGGGTTTTCAGAACCTTTCCCTGCAGTTGGGAATCAACTGGCGTGACGAAATGATGAGAAGTTGGAATCTGTCTCTGATCCTGCCGCTGTCTGTCGATACTTCATCTGGCCCTGAGGGCACCTATGATCCCGGGCCGGTGATCAATCTGGCGATTGGTTTTTGACGGCGGCATCCATCCGTGGCCGAATCAGTGTGCGTACGGACTGAAGCACGATTTTTTCCAGCAGTTCAGGAGATTCCTGAGCGCAGATTTCCTCTATTTCATTTCGTGAGCGCTGCTTCTCCTTGAGAAGGCGTTTAGGAAGTCTGTTTCCGGATCCGAAGTCTTCTGGGGCGATATTTTTAAGCCCGAGTGTTTTGACCCTGACCGCTTCCAGGTGGTTGTCGATGGGGTCGACAGAAAGAATCCGGCTAATGGCACTGACCTGATCTCCAGGCGAAACAGGATGAAGATGGGAGCAGTGAAGGACTGCTTCATCGAGAACCTGCAGGAAGTCCCGATTGCTGATGGCGGAAACCAGTGAGTAAACCAGTCCCCCGGAGATGATCAATCCTCCCTTGCCGTATCGGTCGGCATCCCAGTGAATCGGGTGGGATTCCTGAAGCATCGTCGAAACCGACAAATTTTCTGACCAGGAGATGGGACGTTGGGAGCGGTGGTGGAAGACATCACCACGAACAAGATGAAGCTGTGGGGCCTCGGGGAACGCAGCAAGGTCTTTGTAGCGTTGGGTGAAAAACTCTGCGGCCTGTTGAAAGTATTGGTCAGCGTGGAATCGTGGGGTCGGTTCCGGTTTAGTTTTGATTTCGCTCAGTGGATCAAAGTAATAACGCATCTGAAGCGAGTAGATGCGCTCATTTCTTTGGTTCACCAGAATGTGGGTCATCGAAAGAACACTGGCGTCACCGCGACTGGTATTTCTGATCTCCTCCACCCTGGAGTAGCTTTTCAGGGTATCGCCGGCATAGACGGATTTTTCCTGTCGGGCATTTTCAAACTCCAGTTGGTATCGACACTGGTCAGAGAAAGGGTCCAGAGCAAAACTCAGCGACATGTTCAGGAGAAGATCAGGGGGGAACGGAATCTCTGAAAAACCACAGGCTTTGGAGTATTCGAGACTGGTGTGAATCCTTTGGGAAATTGGGAAGATGGAAGACCAGCGGCTTCGCCATTGATCTTCGACAGTGATCTCGTGTGGGCTTTCCAAGATCAATCCTGGCCATGCATGGTTCAGGTCAAATACGGGCGAAGCTGTATAGGTCAAAAAAGGCTCCATTGCATTGGGCGGCCCCAAGTCACTGATTTTTTTCTCAACGCACGCCCTCCTCTTTAAGTTCCCCGATCCCCTATGGTCTAAACACTGCACTTTATATGGGTCGTAAGAGAGATCGGGTGGCTTGCATGGCTATCCTGCCTGCAAGAACAGGGCACCGGTCCCTACAAATAGCTTCGATTTCTGAAGGTCTGAGCTGCTCAAGAGAAAGAAGTTCAGCCGGAATATCGACCCCAGAGAGTTCTCTTCCCACATCGACATTTTTCAGCCCGAGAGTTTTCACAGTAATCCGCTCCAGCTTCTCTGAGATTTGTTCTGATTCGATGATTGTTGAGATGGCACCCAAGCCATCTTCGGGTGTCACCGTGTTGATGTGGGAAGAGTGAACCAGGGTGTCATCCAAAATTTGCCTCAGTTCACGATCAGCCGCCGCAAAAACCAGCGATTGCACAAAGCCGCCACAAACAACAATTCCGTCACGGCCATAATGGGTTGAATCCCAGTGCACCGGATGGGTGTTTCGATAGGTTGTCGACAAAGCCAGATTTTCTGACCAACCCAAGGGTCTCACCATGGGATGAAGGATCAGTGATCCGGGTTTCAGTGGATGGGTTTGAGCAGAAGGAAAAGTTGTCACTTCGCTGTAGTGGTCAATCAGCGAGGTTGCAGATCCCTCAAAAAATCGTGAACGATCGTTTGAAACAGGTTCAGCTGTGCTCTTTGCCGAGACGGGCAATGGATCGTAGTAGGATCTCTTCTTCAGAGAGAAGACTCTTTTATCTCTCTGATTGATCAGGATGTGAGTGGAGTGGATAACGCTGGCGTCCCCACGGGAAGTGTTCGCCATGCCATCGATTCTTGTGAAACTTCTCAGGGTGTCCCCGCAATAAACCGGTACTTCCTGTCGAGCATTTTCCAAGCCCAGGTGAAGTCGACAGCTTTGGGAAAACGGTTCAACGGAAAAACACAGGGTCATATTGAGAAGCATTGCCTGAGGAATGGGGATCGAATTGAACCCGCACCGGGCTGCATATTCTGAGCTGGTATGCAGATGATTGGACGTCGGAAAGACCGATTGCCACTGCATGCGCCACGATTCATCGATGGTGACTTCATGGGGGCTTTCCAGAATCTGGCCCGGAGCAGCTGTATTCAAATCCAGTCCGTAGCGCGGCAATTCTCCGATCATCAGGCGACCTCCACTTTTTCCAAGGCAGCCTGAGAAAGGATGCGTTGGGCGATTTTTACCATTGGTGGACCCACCATTTCGCCGTCCAGCATGGCGATACTCCCTTGCTCCTTCACTGCGGCGATGACTCTTCTGGCGTGCTCAATTTCTTCAGCAGTTAAGGAATAGATTTCCAATGCCCACTGCGCTTGTTTGGGTGTCAGGGCCAGGCAGCCATCAAAACCCATTTTTTTCATGCGCCCGTTTTGATCTTTGAAACCATCTTTATCTTCGAGATCCAGATAGACGGTAGAGACCGCTGAGATCTGACAGGATCGGGCCACCTGCAAAACGGTTTGTTGTGTATTTTGATAGCACTCTTCACTGAGCTCGGAGTGCATTTCGACGCAGTAGTCGACGTGTCCGAATGCCAGAGCAGCGACTCTTTCTGAACTGCGTGCAATTTCTTGCAGAGACAGAACAGCACCGGGTCTCTCAATCAGGGGAATTACTGAAATTTTGCCTGGGGGAAGTCCCAGCGTGGACTCCCTCCTCTGAATCAGATCCACTCCATGTTTCACTTCTGCAGCGCTCTGGACCATGGGAATCATGATGCCATCCAGATCCTTGTGCAGGCATTCGATGACATCGGAGTGCATCTCTTCAGGCTGGTCGGGGCCATTGATTCGCAGGATCACTTTTCGGTCCTGAAACAGACCCATGTGGAACATGCGGCGAACGCGGTGTCTTTGCGTGGATTTCTGGTCGTTGGGAATGCTGTCTTCCAGATCGAGGATCAAGGTGACCCCTGCGGGAATGGAGCGGATCTTCTCCGGGGATGCCGTGGATTTGACAAACATCAGCGCACGGAAGTGCTGAGGTCCCAGATTGTGGGTAGGGATTTGTGAAGCCACGACGATCCTCCTGAGTTTCTCATCGGGATACTCAGGAGGATCGGACTGCTGATTTCAAAAAAACCTGAAAATCAGGGGCAGGGGGGAGAATCACACCCCAGAGGGTCAAATGTGGGGTCTGGGCCGCATGTTCCGAACGGATCTGCCGGGGCAGATCCACCAGAGAAGAGGTAGCTGAGCAGGAAGATGGTATCGGCAATGTTGAAAGCCCCATCGTCGTTGGTATCGCCCGCATCTTCGCAATCGAGAGGCCCTGCACCGCTGAAGAGGGATTCCAACTGAGTGATTCCATCGGAGAGATCGATGGAACCGTCCAGATTGACGTCTCCGCGAATGAAGTTTTTCACGATAGGCGACATCATCAGAACGCTGTCTTCCTGACAGACACCCCCGGTGCCGAATCCTGTGAAATCGATTTCATTGTTGACTCCCAGAGTGTTGTCAAATCGAAGCCAGCTGGAGACGCAGGCAGAGGGTGAAACCGCTGATGGAATCGTCGAATAGGTCGCTTCGACGGCGATGAGGCCACCGTTGAAGGGGACCACATCGATTCCAGCGGTGTCGACGGTCATGTCGATGGTCCAACCATTGTCGAGAATCTCGACCAAAACCAGGTCGGGTCCGGCACCACCATTGGATTCGGCGAACTGTCCGGAAGGGATGACGCTGTCGACCTGAAAAAGGTTGCCGTCGTGGGAGACCGCCATCGAAAGGCCATCCAACTCGAATGAGGGCACAAGGCCTGCAAGAATCACGGGTTCGATGGAGATGCTGCCGATTCCACTGCCCCCATCGTAGGTGCCGGCGGAGAAGGGCATACGGTAAATCGCCATGGGATCAACGACGCCATTAAACATGAAGGTGTCAAATGTGTAGGGGGGAGTGGCGACCGATTCACTCAGGATCATATTCGAATAGGTCGATCCGCCAGGGTCACAAAAGGTCAGATCTGTCCAGAAGGATCCTGTGGGGACCCATGCATAGTCTACTGAGTAGATGTGCAGGTCTTCGTCTGCAGGGAGCGTCAACGCCAGGGTCGAATCGAGAATTGTCTCAACCGTGAATCCGTTGGAAAATGGGGTAATGGCCTCGAACTCCGGTGGCGCAGGCAGATTCGTGACAGCGCTTCCGTAATACAGGTCGTTCCACTCCACCTCTGTTTCTTCATGACAGATCGTGATGATCCAACCGTTTACAGGGCCACCGTGTTGGGTGTCGAGCAACACATCAACAGTGGGCAGTGGCGGAAATGGATGTTCCATCTTCAGCAGATAGACGTCACTGGCTGAAGCAGTGCTGCAAAACGTCCCCAGACACAGGAGCCATGCTGTCACGGCCCAGGCCAGCGGATGGGTTTTGGCGATTCTGGTTTGGTTCATCGAGGTTTGGTTCATCGAGGTTTGATCTATCGAGGGGCTTTTCTGCGTGTGATTCAGTGTTTGAACCATAACGGCTCCATCCAGCGAGCCGACTGGCGAACACTATTCCTGATTATACAAAGCAATATCAAAGAAGAGAACCCTCTACCCGGCGTCAGAGGATTGCCCATCTTTCCAAATCAGAAAAGATTTGAGAGTTCCAAATGCAAACAGGGCAATGATCAGTGCAAAAATGCCCATGAATGCAGTGTAGAAAAGAAAGTTCCCGAAATCAGAATCTTCATCACCGGGAACCAACAGGGATTTTTGTGGATCGTCCCGGTGGTGATAAACGAGAACTTCCTCGCCAACCTGGAAGTCGCGAAGAAAACGGGTGACGGTACTTTTCGGTTGGTTCTCCTGAATCAACTCCACCAGATCATTTTCATAGGTATCGCCATTGACGACATATCGATAACTGATCTGCGGGTAGTACCTCCGCATGCTTTTTTCGTTTCTGGAGAATCCGACTTCGGAAGTGAGTACTTCGCCGGTGACGAAAGGCCAGCGGTAGGATTCCTGATAGCTCATTCCATCGAGATACCAAAAATTAAAACCTGCGAGCCACGCAGATGAGATCAGCAATATAAAGATGATCTGCGCGATCAAACCCCCTGTGGTCTGAATCTTTGCAGTGCCCAGTGGCTCTTCCTGGTTTTCATGTTCCTGATTTTCCATGGGCCCATTCAAGCAAGAGCAGGATGAAAAACCAAGTAGAGAATTCCTGGTTGTAACAGCAATTTCTGTAGAAGCGTTCCACGAGAGCCGGGTTGGTTTACAACGCCAAATCTGGCTGAAGTTGAGATTTTTCGGGTCCGAAAGATGTCAGATTCCGCATTTCAATCACATGGCATTTTGGGGAGGGCCTGCCGATACGCATGTCCCTGTCCGCAATTTTTTACCAGAACCACTGCGCGATGGAGCTTCAGGCTTCTTCGCTTCATTGTGACAGGAAATACCCATGGCAGTTTTTGAAATGGTGGAGTTTTTGGAGGGACTCACGGATCAGGACCGAGATTGGATTCTGAATTCAGGGGTTGAGCGTCAGGTCATCACCAATACCCAGATCATCGAACAGGGTGAAAAACTGGAGAAAGTTTTCGTCGTTCTGGACGGTGTTCTGTCGGTCTACACGAAGGAGTGCCCCCAGCACGACCTGGCACTTGTCGGATTGGGTGAGTTTGTTGGTGAGTTGTCTTTCATTGAGGGAAGAGCAGCGACTGCCAGTGTGCGGGCGAAGGAAAACAGCCTGTTGCTGGAAATCCCTTCTGATCAATTGACGCAAAAACTGCAGTCGGATGACTCCTTCTCTGCGAGATTTCATGTCGCCATCGCAAAATTGATGGCGCAGAGACTGAGAAACAATGCTCGTCAGCTTCAGCCCAAACAGGCAGAGGATCATCCTCAGGATCTCGAAGTGACCCAGGTGTTGACCACCGCCCTGAACCGCTTCAAAGCCCTGTTTTTGCAGGCAGAGGAGATGGAGCGAACCCGTAAAGGGGGGCTGACAGAAGAACTTTCCACCGAGTTTCTGGAGCATATGAAGCATCTCGAAGGGCTCATCAACGATCTGATTGGTTCAGAGAGCGAGCTCAGTTCAGTTCGCTGTGAGCAACTGGGAAGAGAGTTGATGAAGGAGATGTTGCCCTACCTCTTCTTCTCAAGGATCGCGGAACGCTCCTACTCCAAGCCGCGGGGCTACGCCGGTGATTTCATGACCATCGAATGGATCTACCAGAATAAACCCGAAGGACAGGGTCCGCTCGGGGCTCTGATGGATCAGGCTTTCCTCGACCTGAGTTGTGGACAGGCGGTTCGAAACAGGCGCGGATTGATCACGGAGCAGATTGAGAGAGCGTGCCAGCTCAGGCCCGAAGGACCGATTGAAATTACCAGCCTCGCCTGTGGGCCGGCCCGGGAGGTTTACGATCACTATCAAGCCCACGGGATAGAGTCGAGAGTCAACAGCCATCTGATTGATATCGATGAACAGGCGTTGGAGTTTGTCGGTCAATGGCGTGGAGAGATGGGTCTGGAATCCAAAATCGATTTGCAGAGACTCAATCTCGTTTATCTGTCTCTGGGCCGCGGGCAGCTCGATGTTCCCCCACAAGACCTCATTTACAGCATCGGTTTGATCGATTACTTCAGCGACGAGTTCGTCGTGCGATTCCTGAACTACATTCATGGCCTTCTGCGTCCAGGTGGAAGAGTGGTTCTCGGAAACTTCCATACTTCCAACCGATCCAGGGCGCTGATGGATCACCTGCTCGACTGGAAGCTGATTCACAGGGATGAGGCGGACATGAACCGGATCTTCAGAGAGTCAAAGTTTGGCCGGGATTGCACGGAGATCCTCTATGAAGAGCAGAAACTGAACCTCTTCGCCTGTTGTGAGAGGGATCACTGAAGCAACAGATGCAGCCCCTTGCAGAGGCTTCCATGAAATTCAGGTTTCATGAGTTCTCTGCGGGGGGCTGATTCTGATCCGTGCTGCTGGGCCTTTTACTTGCGAATCCACGCCAGGATGGTCATCCCCAGAAATACAAGGGCCCCAACCCCGGCAAGAACAAGAAAGATGCCTGAATGCCCGGGGATCTTTGGTTGGAGGATGGAAGTAGCGGGGTTAGATTCGGAGTAGTAAACCGTCAACACGGGAAGCGCCTGATAACTTTTGAGGGCTTTTTCTGCATCTGAACGATCACTGAAGTCATCGTCGAGGACCTGTATTTTGTCGTTCTGATATACCTTGCCCGCCACTTCGTATCGGTATTCCAGATTGAGGCGGTACTTGGATGATCTTCCCCGTCTTCTTTTGATTTCCTCAACTTCCCCAGAGACCAGTTCCGCACTGACGATGGGCCACTTCTCTGCATCGGCGTAGGTCTGCAGGTCCATGAGGTAAAAACCAAACATTCCACACCAGACGATCAAAACAGCGGTCGTCACATACGGATTCCGAAATCGACGCGGGATGAGGTTGAACTTCACATTGACTCCGTAAGGGGTTGCCTAGGGACAGATGGGATTTTGGCAGTCAGGAACAGGGCCGCCTGGGTCAGCAGGTCCGCAATCCGGGAAGGGTGCCGGGGGATCGGGGGCTGCCTGAAACAGGACGTTCAGCATTTGGATCGAATCGCCAATGTCGTCGTTGCCACTGAGATCCATATCACACGCATCGCGGCAGGCTGGTGGTGGGCCAGAGGCGAAGAGGCTGGTCAAATGATAAATCACATCGGCAACGTTGAAGGAGATGTCATTGTTGCAATCACCGCGAATAAATTCGGGGCCGCTGGAAGGATTGCAGCCAATGGGATCAAACGTTCCACCGCTGATGCAAAGAGTCGGGAAGCAGATGCCGACACAATCCCAGGCGGTGCCGCTGAGAAGGCCATAGCTGCCAGCAGGGGGCATGGGCAATGCGCCCAGATCGGCGGCGATATCTCCGATTGCAGGATCGTCGGGGTAAAAGACGAGACACATCCCCAATGGGTCCATTTCAAAGGTACCGCAGACTGCAATGTCAGTTTGTGCCAAGGCCGGTTTTGCCAGAACAAGCAACAGTAATCCAAGGGCAAATCCGGCTATCGGGGGCCTTGAGGGTGAAGTGAATGGAAGGCGGGCCACCCCTTCTCGAATCATGGGCACGAGTTTCGTCTTCATGCCAACTCCTTCCATTGTTCTGAATTTTGCAAAATGCATAGGATTCACACATTCCATTTTACTTGCTGTCGTGGGGAAGAGAACCGGCGAGTCCATGGGGAGTGCCACGGAATTGCAAAGGAAGTGTGTTCACGTGATTTCGGATTATCGTCCGTCTAACGCGCCAGGAATCACTATCATGCGGCGATGCTGGAAATATTGTTCTGATTTTGCTGAGCCAGTTTCTTTCTCAGGATCTCGGAGCTGAGGTACTTGAGGAGGGGCTGGTTGTCGTCGCTGTCGTTCATGCCGCAGCAGGGGATAGCGCCGCTGTAGGCACCGGGAAAGTGGGGTATTGCGATGCCCTTTACTCCGGCGATGTGGAAGACGGGGATCGTCATCTCTTCCAACTTCTGCAGGGTTCTCTTGCGCGGGGCGGGATAGGTTTCGTTGAGGATGATGATCCCCTGCCACAACTGCGGCATCCGCTCCTCGAGTGCGCCTTTCCTGGCGACGTCGATGAGGATCACCCTTTCTCCCCGCAGAGATTCCGGGATCGGGTCATCGCAATCGACGGTGTATACCGAGCGCCCCTGCGTCTGAAGGAGGCGTTGCAGCGGGGCACCAACGCTGCCGTGTCCGCCGAGCAGGATCACAGGAGTCTCCGTCTCGATGGAGAGCTGCTGTCGCAACTCCTTCTCGGCGCGGAACACTACCTGAGCGACTCGACTCGATCTCCTCTTCAACTCGAGCGGCTCCAGTACACCTGCTCTGTGCATGGAACTGGGCAGGATGCCGGAGTATTTGACGCTGGAGATGCCGAGCCAGCGTGCGATCTGATCCGATTTCTTCTTCAGGTCTGAGAGGAACCCCGGCTTCTTGAAGTCGGACTCGGTTCCCGAGATGCCAAGAATCAATCCGGGAGTTCCACCCTGAAAGTACACACCGCAGATCACAGGGGTTTTCTTCAAAGCAGGCTGTAGGAACTTGAAAGCGTAGTGATCGACATATCGTTGGCTGGCGGGGTATATGACAAAGAAAGAGCGAAACGGGCGCAAGAACAATCTGTTAAGGAGACCGAGCAGTACCAGCGAGAGCGGATTGCTTAGGAACACGATGGAGAGCAACACCAGTGATTTCCTGCATAGATTCTTCATAGTGCCTCCCTTTTATTCAATGGTGGTGAACAACCGTGCACAGCTTGGCTGTCAAAGCGAAAGGGGGGTGGCGACCAACCCCGGATAGATTCATCCGGAAAGGGGATCCCCCGGGACATGAAAGTGGGGCGGAATACCCCGGAATTGCTACAAAGTAGGGGCTGAAATACGCATCATGGGTCCATAGGCAGGAATCCGCCTTGAAAGGATCGGTCATGAAGATCGGTGTTGTGAAAGAAGCGTGGCCCGGTGAATGCCGAGTGGCCGCTTCTCCCAAAAATGTCCAGCGCCTCATCAAGCAGGGCTTTGAGGTGCAGGTGGAATCGGGGGCCGGCGTTGCCGCCAGCTTCACCGATCAGGCTTACCAGGATGCGGGAGCCAGTATTTGCGATACTCGCGCCGCATGGGGGCAGTCCGATTTGGTCATCAAGGTGCGTGAGCCGATGGAGCGTGCGGATCTGGATCTCCATGAAGCGGATCTCCTCTCCGAGGGTGGAACACTGATCAGTTTCATCTGGCCTGGCCAGAACAAGGATCTGGTGGATCGCCTCGCCGCGCGCAAGGCCACCGTTCTGGCGATGGATTGCATTCCCCGAATCAGCCGTGCGCAGAAGATGGACGCGCTTTCTTCGATGGCCAACATCGCCGGCTACCGGGCGGTTCTGGAGGCGGCCAACGAGTTTGGCAGTTTCTTCACAGGACAGATGACTGCTGCTGGCAAGGTGCCGCCCGCCAAGGTATTGGTGGTGGGTGCCGGAGTGGCAGGACTCGCTTCCATTGGCGCTGCCCGCGGGCTTGGGGCGATCGTCCGGGCTTTCGATACACGCCCGGCGGTGGAAGAACAGGTTCAGTCGATGGGCGCCGATTTCCTGACAGTGGAGATCGAAGAGGATGGAACCGGCTCAGGTGGATATGCCAAAGAGATGAGTCAGGCCTTCATCGATGCCGAACACGCTCTCTTTGAGGAGCAGGCGAAAGAGATCGACATCATCGTCACTACGGCGCTGATTCCCGGAAAGCCGGCTCCCCTGCTGATCACCGAACAGGCGGTCAAGAATATGAAGCAGGGCTCCGTCATCGTTGATCTGGCTGCGGAGAGAGGCGGAAACACCGCCGGTGCCGTTGCTGACGAAGTGGTGGAAAGCCACGGGGTCAAAATCATCGGTTACACCGACCTGCCCAGCCGCATGGCCAATGTTTCCAGTGACCTTTACGGCAACAACATCTGCCACCTCCTCGACGACATGGGCAAGGCAGAGGAATACCGTATCGACGAAGAGGATGAAGTCGTCCGTGGAGCTCTGGTGCTTCGCGGCGGTGAAATGAAATGGCCCGCACCGGTCAAGAAGTTGGCTGAAGAGTTAAAAAAGCCGGAACCGGCCAAGGTTGAAGCTGCACCTGTTGCTGCAGCAGAACCCAAAGAGCAGAAAGACCGGGGGCCATGGGTGCTGATGTTGATTGGTCTCGCACTGATCGCCGTCGGCTGGACCGGAAGTGAAGGCTTCCTTCATCAGGTCACCGTTTTTGTGCTTTCCTGTTTCGTGGGCTATCAGGTGATCTGGAATGTCAGCGCTTCCTTGCATACCCCGCTCATGAGTGTGACCAATGCCATCAGTGGAATCATCATCGTCGGCGGAATGCTGCAGTTGGGTGGTCCGCTGAATGAGCCCGCAACAATGCTCGGGGTCGTCGCTGTTTTGTTTGCCACCATCAACATCGCCGGGGGCTTCCTCGTTACCCAGCGCATGCTGAAAATGTTCCAGGGTTAAGGGGGGCACGATGATACCAGCAGGAGCCATTATCGCGTCTTACCTCGTTGCCGGGGTGCTCTTCATTCTCAGTCTGGGAGGGCTTTCCGCCCAGAAAACCGCCAAGCGTGGAAACCTGTACGGCATCATCGGAATGTTGTTGGCGATCGGTGCGACCACCTTGTGGATCACTGGTAATGCAGAAGGTCTCAACACAGAGGCGTTACTCAGTGATTCGGGAACCAAAACAGCCTTTGCTGCCGCGATCGGTGTTGGTGCACTGATCGGTGGCGTGATGGCTGCTCGAGTGGGCATGACATCGATGCCAGAGCTGGTGGCAATTTTGCACAGCTTCGTCGGGCTTGCCGCAGTGCTCGTGGGGCTCTCCATGTACAGCAACCCCAGCGTGGATGTGGCGGAAAAAGGATCCTTTGTCCTCAACATTGAGATCTATCTCGACGTCTTCATCGGCGCCATCACCTTTACCGGATCTGTGCTTGCCTTTCTCAAGTTGAGAGGCAGTGTTTCCGGTAAGCCGCTGACACTCCCGGGCCGACACCTGATCAATATTCTGATGGTGGCTGCCTGCGTCTGGCTAGCCATCGACTTTGTTCCGGCAGATCTGAACTCCAACTGGCAGCCCCTGCTGTGGATGACTCTGATCGCCTGCGTAATCGGTTTACACATGGTCGCAGCCATCGGTGGCGCAGACATGCCGGTGGTGGTCTCGATGCTTAACAGTTACTCCGGTTGGGCCGCCGCTGCAGCAGGTTTCATGCTCAAGAATGATTTGCTGATCATCACCGGTGCATTGGTGGGATCTTCTGGAGCAATTCTCAGTTACATCATGTGTCGTGCGATGAACCGTTCCTTCATCAGTGTGATCCTCGGTGGATTTGGTACTGACGGAGGCGGTGGAGGTGGAAGCAAGTCCCAGGATCAGGGTGAAGTTCAAACCTTTGATGTGGGCGAAGCCGTTGAAGCGATGCGTGAAGCTTCCAACATCATCATCGTGCCGGGTTATGGAATGGCAGTGGCACAAGCCCAGCATTCTCTCAGTCAGGCGGTGGATTTCCTGCGCGAAAAAGGCAAAGAGGTTCGCTTTGCAATTCACCCTGTGGCAGGCCGTCTTCCCGGTCACATGAACGTTTTGCTCGCAGAAGCCAATGTTGATTACAACATCGTTCTCGAAATGGAAGAGATCAACGACGACTTCCCTGAGACAGATCTGGTGCTGGTGATCGGAGCCAATGACATCGTCAACCCGGATGCCCAGGAAGATCCGGCGAGTCCCATCGCTGGTATGCCGGTCCTCGAAGTCTGGAAGTCGGAGACGACCATCGTCATGAAGCGGAGTATGGGTACCGGTTACGCCGGAGTCCAAAACCCACTCTTCTTCAAGGACAACACACGTATGTTGTTTGGCGATGCAAAAGCAGTGGTTGATCAGCTGCTGACAGGATTGAGACAGTAATAAAAACCCTGCAGGAAATGTGGCCCAATCGGACCTATTGGGCCACATTTCCACAGGTTCAGATCATTTGCTCCCTGTTCACCAAGGTGTGCAGATTTATCCAATTCGTGCCAAATACCCGCATTGCGGCAGTCCTACTTCTCCCACAGCAAGTTCGTGGAAACCAAGTCCGCTCCTCTGTCGTTTTCGGATAGGGAAATACAGGGCTCTTGAACAGTCTGGTGATGTTCATGGAGTGCCGTATCGCTGGTGAATGGGAGAGTGCTGGTGGGCCCAAAGAAGCAATCTGCTCAAAAAATCGTCCTGATTGCGTGGAACAAATCCGTTGAAGAAAAAGAACTGACGGTCCTGCGCAAATCTTTAGCCGATTTGAATTACCGGGTGGATGTTGTCTACGAGCTGTCACAGTTGGACCAACAACTTTGCGAGTATGAAGAAAAAGGCGAATCTCCCCAGGAGATCGTCTCGCATTTCCATTTCCCAAAAGTGCCGCTGTCAGGGTTAAATCGCCGCATATTGCGACGACTCAAAGAAGCAAATCCGCAAGTACAACCACGTATCACTGCTGTGACACAGAGATTACTCGGTGCAGACCTGAATCAATTCGCTATCGATTCTTTTGCAGATGAGATGGTCAAAGCCGCAGATCTTCCCCAAACAATCATTGATATCTTCAACGTACCCAAAGACACCGAAAATAGTGAAGTACGGAAACTTCCTGTTGTTCATGCAGACTTGAGAAACGACAGGCTTGAAACAAGCCTGATAGAATTGTTCAAAGCTCAGGATCAGCAGTTGAAACCGATCAATCTGGAGGATTGCAAAAACAAAAACAGGGTGCGATGTGGGATTCTTCTTGTTTCAGAGTCGGTGATCAGAGGATTAAAAAATCAGAAGCCTGCCACATCTCTGGTGAGTCTGACAGAAGTTGCCGGCGTCGTTGTCGTCATGGATTCGCACAAGTCAAAAACGGAAACAGAGAAACGTGAGCAAGAGTTCTACTATCAGGGTGTGTTGGATTGCATATCACCTGATACCAGTGAAAAAGAGATGGTTCATCGAGTCCTGAGTGCGAGAAGAAACAGGGCCAGAAGTAATCTTGAGAACCAATACCACAACGCGTTGAAGAAAAACTCTCGGGAATGGAAAGTCTTCCAGGAAGTCTCGAGCCTCGAGGCTGCAAGCATCATTCATGACGACAACGGAAAGATCTATTTCGTCAATGAAGCCGCTACAAACCTGTTTGGGTACGATGAAAAAACGTTTGAGCAAATGCACATCCGTTCATTGCATCCTGCGAATTACGAAAGTACTCGAAAAGAGATCTACGAAAACTTTCTGAAGAATGGCTCGGTGAAGTGGGAAGCCCAATTTGTCAAAGCGAACGGCGAAACATTCGATGCTCTTTTGACGGCCAATCCAGCCAATGAGTTTTCTTCCGATGGGAAGCATCTGATATGTGCTCATATTCATAGTTTGGAGCACTACAAATTCCTCAAGAACTCTGTCCTGAACATGATGAGCGCAGATCCAGGGGAGTTGGATGTTCACATACAGGCGATTTTCAAGGATCTCAGTCGTCTGATAGATGGTATCCGCTCCATCCAGGTCTTTAAAAAGGTCAAGGGTTACGCTCAAAGAGAGTTGAGTTGGTGCAGTCCGGCTGGACTTGGTGGCGAGGGGTCTGACCAAATTTCTCTCAGAAGGCTATGGACGGTTTTCGAGAACGGTGAAAAGTTCGTTGAAGATGACACCTCATCTGTTTTACCCGATATGCCGTATGCGGTTCGGGAGGTGCGCAGTCTCATCTTCCCAGACTCAAATCGGGGATTCGTTCTCACGCCCATGAAAGTCGGAGAGAAGCTACTGGGGTGCATCGCTGTTGAATTGGATGGAGAGCGACACGGTATGCAATGGGATGCTCCCATGGCGTATCGAAAGCAGTTGGTCCGCGGCTACCTTTCTTTGGTTGCGTTAATGGTAGCAAGTGGAATAGAGCAACATCGAAAAGAGTTGACGCGGAAAAAGTTGGAACAGCTCAGCTTCCAGGAGGACAAAAAACGGAGCATCAACAATATAACGGACGGCATTGCTCATGATTTCAACAATTTGCTTCAATCCATTAGCGGTCACGTGTCATTGCTCTTGCGCTCAGGGTCTTTGGATGAAAAAGAGAAGAAATCACTGAAGTCGGTGAAGAGTGCTGCAGAGTTGGGGGCTTCCCTGAGTAGTCGAATTAGAGATGTATCTACACCTTCCAAAGAGATTTCCAAATTCTCACTTCACAAGTTGATTCGGGAAGTTGCTGAGTTGGTCACTTCCAGCCTGGTTTCAAATCAGAAGCCTGCTCTGAATCTCAATTCCGACCTGGACATCATCAATTGCGATCGTTCTCAGGTTCACCAGGTATTCATGAACCTATTTACCAATGCCAATGATGCGATGAGGGACTTCAATGAGAACGGCCGCATCTCTATTTCGACCCGTTTTGTTACCAATCAGTTTGGGCAACGGATGATCAAGGTCATCTTTAGTGATGAGGGCCCTGGAATTCATAGAGACGACGTTTTCAATATCTTTGAACCCTACTTCTCCACCAAAAAAGAAACGAAGCAGGGTACCGGGATGGGTTTATGGATTATCTACCGAATAATGCGGAATCATGGGGGCAGTATTCGTGTGCTGAATCATCAGCCAGGGGCAGCATTCGAGCTCGAATGGCCATTGGTTGAGGAAAGAGCAGATACCCGTGAATTGCCTTCAGAAATTCTAAGTGGTCATGGCACCATCTTGATTGTCGACGACGATTTTATGGTTAATGAATCCTGCAAGCTGCTTCTTGAACATATTGGGTTCAATACCATGAGTGCATACGATGGTGTTGAGGCACTCGATCTCTATCGGAAGAAAATGGATCAGATCGATCTGGTTATTCTCGACCAAAAGATGCCAGGTATGTCGGGGGCAGATTGTTTCGAAGGTCTCGTCAGGCTGGATGACGGGGTCAAGGTTCTGCTCTGCAGCGGAAATCAGATCGATTCCGCAGGCTTCAGTTCAGAAAAAAATATTGTCGGAATTCTCAACAAGCCTTTTTCACTCAGGGATCTCAGCAGATCGCTGCGAAGAGCAAAGGTCGTACAGGAATGACAGTTACAGCAGTATTCTGAGGACTTTAGGACTCAGTTGGGAGCGTAGTCCCACAGTTGCACCCCTAAGAACGAGCAGATACCATCGTAAATCGTTCTCTATTCTATGTTTGAGAAAATGAGATCCTTGCATCTGCATTTGGTCTCGGGCGACTATGAAAATAGTGGAGGCGAAAATGGGTCATTGTTCCCTTTTCGCAAGGTTGGGCTCTTGAGAGGGAAGAGGGAGTGAGGCTTTGATGGCTGATTCAACCCTGAATAAAAGTGTGCTTTGGCTCTCCATTTTGACCTGCCTGATTCTTGGTGGAGGAGACATTCTGGCGCAATCTGACCTGAATGTTTCAGATCCCGTTGCTTCGGCGATGGCAGACCAACTGGGTGCGACAGAGGCTTACCCACAAAGGTTGCTCTTCGATCAGTTTGCTGATGGGGAATTGCTGGTTGAAGTGAACCTTCCCGGCACTGGACCAGTCACGCTGAGTCTTTTCCCCCATTCCGTTCGGAGTGACCGGTTTCAGGTTTTGGTGGATAACGGCAATGGATTGGAGCCTTACCCCGCACCGCCGGTGATGACCCGCCGGGGAAGAATACTCGAGATCCCTGGAACAACAGTTTCAGGCAGTTTTGATGGCTCTTCTTTGACCGCCCTGATTCGCAACGGTAATGAATTGTTCTCCATCGTTCCTGCAAAAGAAGCGGGATATGGCGGTGATTCCGAGTGGCACGTCATCATCGATGACAAAGATGTCATCGATAACGGCGAGTTGTGCGGAACCAGTGGATTTTCGACTCCGGGGACACCGAACAGGAATCCTGCACCCCAGTCCTTTGGTACGACCTACTATCTGACGGAAGTGGGAATTGACGCAGATTTCGAGTTCTTTCAGGAGAACGGCGGCAGTGTAAATAACACTGTTGCTGACATTGAAAATGTGATGAATGCGGTGACTGAAGTCTATGAAGACCTATCCATAAGCATCACTTACGAGATTTCGATTCTCGTTGTCAGAACCACCAGCTCTGACCCTTATGGTTCCATTTCCAATTCCAGTCAGCTTCTGGGTACTTTCAGTAATGTCTGGTCTTCGTCGCCTGAAAACCAGATCCCCAGAGATGTGGCACACCTGTTTACGGGTGTGAATCTCGATGGGGGTACCATCGGGGTTGCCTACCTCGCAGATATTTGCACCAACAATGCTTACGGTTTGTCGGAATCACGCTTCAGTTCTATCTTCAGTAGACGTGTTGCACTGACCACCCATGAGCTGGGGCACAACTGGTCCTCTTCCCACTGTGACAGTCAGGGAACCTGCAGAATCATGTGCTCAGTGTTGAATGGCTGTAATGGAATCAACCCATTGAGTTTTTCTCCGGCACCTGTGGGCCAGATCGTCAGTTACCGGAATTCAAGAAATTGTCTTTCCAGCAAAACCCCGGCTTTGGCATTGCCTTTCTTTGACGATTTTCCAACGGGCTCCGTCGATTCAAATCTGTGGATCTACAATGAGGGTGGAATCGTCAGCAGTCAGGGTGTTGGTGAGCCGAGTGGTCCCACCTCTCTTCAGTTGAACAGGAGTGGTGGAGGGGAATACGAATATGACGAGATTCGTTCCAACGTGATACTGCTGGGCGGCACCAATCCTGTGTTGCAGTTTTACTCCAACCACTCAGGTGTAGAACCTGGCGAAGAATTGGTCGTCGAGTATCTGAGCGCCTCTCTCGCATGGGTTGAGTTGGACAGAATTTCCTCAACCGGAGGATCGCCTTCCTCCTATGCAACCAACACCTACACGTTGCCAGCCAATGCCCGGCACGATCAGTTCCGATTGCGCTTCCTCACCAATACCAATGAAAACAATGATAATTGGTATATTGATGATGTCAGTGTTTCTGATGGTCCTCCTCCGACCTTGGATCCACCGCTGATCACAGGTATCAACCCACCTGACGGTTCCACTGCAGGGGGTGCCTTCATTACGATCACCGGCCAGAATTTTACTTCTGATGTTGCAGTACTGTTGGGCAACTCCCTGGTCGACAATCTCAGCTTTGTCAGTGATACCCAGCTGGTGGGCAATGTACCTCCAGCGACGGTACCGGGATTTGTGGCAGTGATTGCAAGTCAGGCCTCTGGAAGCGATTTGCTGAACCCGGGATTCCTTTACACAGAGGAGTACATCTTCCACGACAGTGCGGAAGGTTCGCCGGGAAGTCCTGTGGCGGTGACGGTCAGTGCTGATCACGATACCGTAATTTCAGGTTATTCACTGGCGGTCGATTTTGATGCCAATGACGTGATCGTCTCCTCCATTACTGCCGAAAACAGTGTCGCACTGGGGGCCGATTTCTTTGAGCCGGCATTCAACAATGATCTGACTCCAGGAGGCGGCTGGTGGACTCTGGGTGCGATACTCAGTTTCACGGGAACGACGACAGTGGCACCCTCAGACCAGACGATCCTCGCCACTGCCAACTACATTTTGCAGCCGACCGTCACCGTGGGGAGTGAGATCCTCCTGGAGATGGCCAATGGTGTGGGCCCTGCTATTCCACCCTCTGAAAACCTTTTGGTTGATCCGGGAGGCAATGCGGTTCCGCCGTTACTGGAGGGGGGAAGCATCGTCGTCGGTGCCAACTCGTTCATTCGTGCGGATGGAAACAACGACCTGACGGTGAACGTGGCCGATGCAGTCTTCATCCTCAATTTCCTCTTCAGTGGATTGGCTTCCGATTGTCTCGACGCATTGGATGCCAACGACGATGGCGGAAACGACATCGCAGATGCGGTGGCTGTGTTGGCGTTCCTGTTTTCTTCAGGGCCCGCTCCGCCACCGCCCTTCCCGAACCCGGGACCGGATCCGACGGCGGACAGCCTTGATTGCAATAACTAGTACCGGTTCAAGTTCATAAAAAAAAGCCCGCTCATCCCCATGGGATGAGCGGGCTTTTTCAATTCCCAAACATTAACGCTGAGAGCCCTCGATCTTTTTCAAGGCCAACAGGAGATCTCCTTCGCTTTGCTGAATTGCTTCGCAAAGGAAAGAGAGAGAGACCCCCGCCTGTTGGGCGCGAGCCAGCAACTGCAGGAGGACTCGCTGTCCTTCTCCCACATGCTTGCGACGAATCGCCCGCCAGGTTTTGTCCTGTTCTGCCGTAAGAGCGAGTCGTCCCATGGAAAGCTCCAACTGCTCCAGCGCTGCCCCGGCATTGGCAAGTGGCATCGCCATGATCGAGGGTTCGATGGGAATGACGCTGTCCGGCTGCTGCGTCTTTTCAGTCTGGAATCCCGCCCAAACCGACTGCAACAATGATTCCAGAGAAGAATCGGAATCACTTTGGGTGATTTGCGGAAGGCTCCCATTCTCGATGTGGGATCGGTCATATTCGATTTCCTGAACTCCCTTGCGGGCGAGTTCGGCAATTCGATGATCGATGGGGTCGAGAATCTTTTCGATCAGGCCGTTGAGGGCACGGGCTCCGTCTCCCATCGCCTGTGCCTGTTCTGCGATGGCTTCCAGAGCGGCTTCCGTGAATATCAGATCGATGCCGTGGGCTTTCCAGAATGTGATCTTTTGTGAAAGAACACCGTTTTGCATCTCTTTCAAGAGATGAACAAAGTCGGAAGTACCCAGAGGGTTCAGCAAAGACACCTTGTTGAATCTGGAAGCGAGTTCGTCACTCAGACCCAGGGTCACGAGATCCGATTTCTGGATGAGATCCCGTATGTGTGTTGTCGATTCCGGTTCTTCGTCGATCTGAAAGCCGATGCGTGAGCCTTCCTCGAGTCGCTCTTCAACGGCGGCCTGAATCCACGGGAAGGCTCCGCAGCAGATGAAAAGCAGGCGGGATGTATCCAACCGGTTTTGCGGTTCCTCCTTGTTCTGAAGGATCACTCCATCCATGAGTGTCATGAGCGCTTCCTGAACAGCAAGCCCCGGATCTCCAGGAGAAGGGCTGGTGCGCAGGCAGTGGTCGAGACGGTCGATGAGAACGATGCCGTGCTGGGCGAGATTCAGATCGCCTCCGGCGCGATGCAGCAGGGCATCGGTGATCCCTTGCAGCGCCTGCCCTGCCATGGCGGGCTGGACCAGCGACGAGGCATCGACCTGAACCCATGGCACACCGAGGAACTCCGCAGTCTTTTGAACAAGGAAGGTCTTGCCGACGCCTTCCGGTCCAGCGAGCAGAAGGTGCTGCCCTTGCGGTTTGGAGTCCTTGAACAGATGGTGATTCAGGTAGTGATTGTAGACCGCCACCGAGATTTCCCGTTTGGCGTGTTCCTGACCCCGAACGTGGAGTTCCAGATGATTCCAGATTTCCATGGGGTCGGGGAATGCGGACCGATCAGACATGCGAGTCTTCCTCTCAATTTCACACATGGCAGTCTAGCGAATCCTGTGAACCATGACATCGTTTGTTCTACGGATCCGGCAGGCTTACCCCTTTTTTATGAAATCCTCATGGCGACAGATTCACTGCTGGATTCCAATCAGGGCGTCTCTGCTGAATGAAATCGAGGCTGACATGACATCCCCTTCTGAAGAGTTGCACTGGGATCCGGAAACGGTGAGAAAAAACGCTTACAAGGCGGTCGACTGGGTCGTCGACTATCTGAGCGGTGTGGAATCGCGCCGGGTCTATTCGGACGCCGAGCCGGGATCAATTTTTGACAGCCTTCCAGCGGCCCCTCCGGAAAAGGGCGAAGATTTCGACTCGATCCTGAAGGACATGGACGAATTGGTGATGCCGGGTCTGACTCACTGGCAGCACCCGTCCTGGTTTGCTTTCTTCAACGCCAACTCTTCCGGGCCGTCCCTGGCCGCGGACATTCTCAGTTCGGGTCTCGCGGTTCAGGGGATGCTGTGGCAGACCAGTCCCGCCTGCACCGAAGTGGAAACCCGCATGATGGATTGGCTTCTCGACCTGCTCGGTCTTCCGCAGGAGTTTCATTCCAGCGGTGCCGGCGGCGGAGTGATTCAGGACACGGCGTCCAGTGCGACCCTGTGTGCCCTGATTGCGGCCCGGGAAAAGGTCTCCGGTTTCGCCGTCGATCAGGATGGGGTGACAGAAAAGATGACGGTCTACGCCTCCGGGCAGACCCATTCATCCATCGAGAAAGCGGTGCGCATCGCCGGCCTTGGCAGTCGTCAGTTTCGTCAGGTCGCCACCGATGCCGATCTGCGTCTGGATCCCGCCGATCTCGATCGACAGATCACGGAAGATCGGGCACGGGGACAGATCCCGACGATGGTGGTTGCTACCGTGGGGACGACTGCGACCACGGCGGTGGATTCGGTTTCAGAGATCGCAGAGGTGTGTCGCAGGCATGATGTCTGGCTCCACGTCGACTCTGCCCATGCGGGGACCGCGGCCATCGTTCCCGAGATGCGCTGGATTCACGACGGGGTCGAAGACGCCGATTCTTTCACCTTCAATCCCCACAAGTGGATGTTCGTCGGCTTCGACTGTAACGCCTTTTGGGTCAAGGATCGTCAGATGCTCGTCCAGGCGCTCAGTGTCCTGCCCGAGTACCTGCGCAATGAAGCCACCGAATCGGGGAAGGTCATCGATTACCGCGACTGGCACATTCCCCTCGGTCGAAGATTCCGTGCCCTGAAGCTGTGGTTCGTGATGAGAAGTTATGGGGCAGAGGGCCTGCGTCAGCTGATCGATGAGCATTTACAGTGGGCGCGCTGGTTTGAAGAGCAGGTCTCAGAAGATCCCCAGTGGAAAGTGACCCACCGTCGCACCATGAATCTGGTGTGTATCGCTCACAGGGATGGCTGCGATCGGACCGAAGCCATCGCCAAAGTCCTGAACAGCGAGGGGCAGATCTCGGTGACGCCGACGACAGTGGAAGGTCGACGGATCATTCGATTCTGTTTTGGTGGAACCCAGACCCGCATGGAGCATGTGGAAGGTGCGTGGGAGGCGTTACAGAGAGCAGCTCGATAGATTCGTCAAAAAATCAATCAGCGGGTACGGGTGCACTCGGGATAACGATCCCGGTCACAGACCGTTCGTCCGAGATGTACTCGCTCTTCAACTTCTCAAGCTGCGGGCGGATATCCCTGCCAAAGAGATTGACCAGCTGCCTTTCATCGACGTTGTCGATCCTTTGAACCATCAACGCTTCCGCAGCGGACATCGGATCATGCATCGATGTTTCATCATGAACCCGTGCAATCCCCAGCAGACCGCCGAAGCTCTCGCGGGCGGTTTGCATGTCACTCAGTTCCACCGAAGGTTGCAGCCCATATCGAATCGCCGCATCGAGGCGGGCTTGGGCTTCGAGGAGTGCGGTACGGGGATCCTTGCTCTCAGCGGCGATGGGTACGGTGATCGTCAACAGCTCCGGGTTGACGGTGGGGTCCCAATCGATGGAGGAGGGGCCGGTCTGAAGGATTCGCAGGACACGGGGAATGAAAAGCCCCAGCGCCAGAGACTCTTTGGTTCCCGGGGAAGGCACCCGCCAACTGCGGACGATGGCACCGGGGACCTGGGGGAGATTCTTTTTGACGCCGATATCGCCGTACAGTGCCGGCCTGGGAGTGACCTTTGCTACCGGCTTTCCCGCGGGGATTCTGGCGAGTTTGCGGCGGGCAATCTCCAGAGTAGGGGCGGGGTCATGGGGACCAACGATGGCGATGTGCAGGTTGGCCGGAGTGAAAGTTTCCTGACGCAGTTTTTCCAGGTCTTCAAGGCTGAGAGGCCCCAACTGGTATTGGCCTCGGGGACCGGAGTTCTGCGGAAGCAGGCGATCGAGAACACGATCCTGCAAGCCGGGGACCAGAGTTTTCAGCTGTTGCTTTTGTGCCGCGAGCAGATCTCCGCGAACCCGACCCACCAGCGATGCTTCGGTGAGTTTGAATTCCAGGCGGTCGACGATTTTGTTGAGGTGCGCTTCCACATCCGCGGGCGGAACCTGTTCGACCCACCAGGTGCGCTGGTTGCCGACTCTGATTTCACCCTCAGCGGTTGGAGCCCTGTGGGCACGGCGCAGAACCTCCGCCAGAAAAAGGGTTCTTCCTGAAAGTCCCTGGGGATCGTGCTGGGAGCCCATTTGCCAACTGGTGATGATGATGGCGCGCTGGTCTTCTTCGGAACGAAACGAAGGCAAAGGAAGAGAGCCAAACTCGAGACCGTTCTCGAGGGGGTACCAGACCTGTCTGGGAGACTGGGCGTGCACCGGATCTTGAGTAAAAGGAGATCCCGGAAGAACCCCGGTGAGAAGTGCGAGTGCCAACAGGGCCTGAAGCCAGTGTCGAGTTCCCAAAATCTTCACCATGGTGTGTCGTTTCCTCCCTGCACTTCCATCTGACGAAAAAACGCCGTCGAGATCAACTGCAGTTCAGATTCGAAATAATCAGCGACTCTCCGAGGTATGGCGCGTCGAAGCCCAACTGGCGACCAGATCAAAATTACCATCCAGTGCTTCTTCCGGTTGGGTGAATCGCCAGCCCTCAACCAGATTGACCAATTTCGGGTCAGGATTCAGGCGGTAACGCTGCACGATTTCATCCTTGCGGGGAGAATCTTCCAGCAATTTTTGCGCATGACGGACACGCTCATTACGGTCGCCGGGTGGCAAGCCGAGGGGCTGCGGGGCGATGGAGATGCGAGCGTGGATTTTTCGATCCTTGTGATGAGCCTCAGGGTTCTCGAGTTCATGCAATCCACCAAGAGGATGGAGGAAACGCCAGGAAGCGAAGCCGGTCACTGCGACGACCCATTCACCATCGGGCGTATGGGTCAGTTCCTCCAGCTGCATGTTTCGCTTGTCCGCCCAATCAACGATCATCTTTTTCAATCGGGAAGACCAGGCGACCTGTTCCTCCTGTGATTCCCGATCGCGCTGAACCGGCTGAATTCTCAGGTAGGCATCCTGGGGAAGGTCTTCGTCGAGGACCTCCACCGCATGGTCGAGAAGGTAGATCTGCTGAGCGAGCCTCTGAATCAGGGCAGGGGGGTAACTGTCCCGGGAAGTTTCCGCATCACCGGAGAGTCGGTCGAGCAGCGATCGGGCTGTTTCGGTTCCATGGTCGATGCGATCCCGCAACTCGGCACGGGCCAGAACCGGTAATCTCTGTGGATCGTCCCAGAAGCCGGCAACGCCCATGCTTTCCATCGCCTTGGCTCGGGCTTCACTCCACTCCGTGGATTCGACAAGGTTTTCCAATTTGTCGACCTGTTCGGCCAGTGCTTCGACCTCTTCCAGACGGCCGGAACCACGCATGGCGATGTAAGGAACGAGCAAACGGGGAGAGGAATCGGAGCTGTCCTCCAGTTCGGGGATGGGGACCAGCTTCTGTTCCGCCACTGCCTGTTCGGTGGCATCCGGATCGACAAAGTCGACGACGATTTTGCCCCCTTCGCCGCGGACGAAAAGGAACTGGTCTGCCTGCGGATCATCGTGGGCGAGCATTTCCCGGGCGATGGGAGTCAGAGCATAGCGTTCGACCGCCCGGCGCAGCGGCCGTGCGCCCAGGTCGGCGGTCAGGCCCTGAGTGAGCAAGAGATCGATGGCGGAATCTTCCCACTCCACGGCCCACGGGCGATCCTTGAGACCCCGGCGCGAGAGCACCCTTTCCAATTCCAGCTCGAGCAGTGCCCGCTGCTCCGTTCGTGAGAAGGGACGGAAGGTGACGATCTGGTCGATCCGGTTGAGGAACTCGGGACGGAAGGTCTCCCTGAGAGCGGTTTCGTAGGGGTTGTCTGATCCTCCGGCACTCTTGAAGCCGAAGGAGCCCTGGGAAGCTTCCCGGGCACCGACATTACTGGTCAGGATAAATACCACGTGTTTGAGGCTGACCACGTGACCCGCTGCGTCAGTCATACGCGCATCATCGAAGGCCTGCAGGAATAGATCCCAGACATTGGGATGGGCTTTTTCAAACTCATCGAGCAGCACCACACTGAAGGGCTGGTTGCGAATACTGTCGAGCAGACTGCGCTGGTGATGATTCTGAACACCACTGCCGGAACCAAAGAGTTTGCTGAGATCTTCGTAGGATTGCAGTTCACTCATGTCGACCCGCAGCAGCCGGTCCTTCGATCCAAACAGATACCGGGCGAGAACCTTTGCGCTCTCGGTTTTTCCGGTACCGGTGGGGCCAGCGAAGAAGAACACGCCCAGAGGACGGTCGGTGTCGGTCAATCCCGCTTTCAGCAGGGTGATGCGATCAACCATGCACTGGATCGCCTCCTCCTGACCGATCAGGTGATCGCGGAAGAATTTTTGAACCTTATTTGGATCGAGGCTTTCGTTGGGATCGACGAGAACCGTGGGTAGTCCCGAGAGATGGGTGATCTCTTCAAAGACATCCTCGGGGGTCAGCATGATCTTTTCAGCCGGGGCCTTGTTTGCCGATTTTTTCTGCACCAGTGATTTCATCAGATCAAAGGCGCCGCCGAGTGGAGCCTGGAATGAGAGGAACTGGCTGCTGAGTTCGACCATCAACTTGGCGACGGTGGCGGGGGTAGAAATACCACTCTCACCCTCCAGTCGTTGTGCTTCGTGAAGGAGGATTTCTTCAGCGGTACTGGATTCTGGTGAAGGGATGGATTCGACGTCGTAAAACTTCCGCAGGGCAGAGTTGCTGCGCAGCATCCTTTCCATGTCGTTCTCAGAAAGAACACCCAAAACTGTGATGCGCTGGCGCCGGACTTCATTGTTGAGTCGGTCGAGAAGTCCAATCGGGTTTTGCATGTGTTTGCCCGCATGTTCCATCTCGGCAAAGTCAGGAATGTAGAGGATAGTTTTCGGCTGCTGCAGTTCGGGCAGAATTTTCGTCCAGCGCTCTTCCATCTGACCGATGAACATCATTCCGGCTATCAGGTCCTGAGCCGATGATTCGAGAACGGTCCATCCCTGATCTTCCAGCTGACAAAGCAGTGCCAGGGCGATGGTTTTCTTGCCCACTCCGGATGGCCCGGTGATCAGCAGTGATCGGGGATCGTCGAGACTGAAGCGCTCGACGCTGGAATGCAGATGGTCCTTCTGGGTGCTGATCAGGGAAGACTGGCGCAGCTCTGCTTTTTCTTCGGCGCTTTTTTCAGGCCAGACTTCGAAGATGCCTTCGAGTTCGCTCATGCGGAGTTCCTCTCGCAGGGTTTCAACTTCCTCTGCGTTCAGGATCGCAGACAGGATGGAAACAGATTCTTTGGGGTCGTCGGAACCTTTGCAAAGCTCCACCAGTTTCGGTAGCTCTTCGGCAAAGGGTGATTTTTTCAGTAGGTGATCCCGGTTGTCGATGATCAGTTGAGTCCACTGTGGATTGTCCACCCAGGGATACTCGCAGATCGCTGTCTCCAGAGTGACGGTCGGGTCTCTTAGCATCAGGACTCTGGCGGCAAACAGGTTCCACTGATCGGGCATTTCCGCGGAATCCAGTGAGTTTTTCAGGGTGTCGTCCGGAAGGGGAACATCGACCACTTCGGGATCACCCAGAGCGACCAGGGCTGCTGAGCTGCCTGGGTAGTTTTCAAGGTTCAGGGAGAGTTCGACGACCGCCTGGTGATCGTGGCTCTTTTTGACTTCTTCAGTGAGCTCTTCCAAAGGTGAAGAGAAGATGGTGAAGCCGTACATCTCGAGTTCTTCACCCAGATCGAATTCGGCAGCGTTTGCGTCAGGCATTTCCGGATCTGTTTCATCTTCCGGTACTTGATTGTTGCCCCTCAGATAATGATCGACACTTTTGCGAACCAGATAGACAAAGAGTCCGCAGAGCAACAGCATCAGACAGGCGACAGCTCCGTCGACCGGTTTCCCATTTCCTGCGACAAGATTCCACAGAATTTGGGTAGCTCCGATCAGCAGGAGGACCGAGAGACCGTAAAGAGCGATGGTGACCAGAATGGAAGACAGGGTAATGAAGCCACCGAAGACGGCGGTCACAATTTTCAGGGCGACCGATGGCGTATTTTTATGAGAGTCTTCGGCGGTAGACATCCTGATGCTTTCAAACCTGTGTATTCGGTACTCAGCGACAGATTTTCAAATGAACTCAGAGGCCGTTCCCCCATCTTTGCATAAATCGGGATTCACTGCCACGAGGAGAAAACCATTCCCTCGCGCAGATAGATGAACAGGCGTCTGTTGATCCCCGTTTCCCGCCAGTTCTCAGACCGCCGGAGAGACGCGGCATAACGATCAAAAACAGTGGGGTACTGTGATTGAGGGGAGCCAGGGGATCTCCCACAGGCTCGTCGAGGCAGGGTCAGGCGTTCTGCCTTTCGCTGCATGAGAGCGGTCGATATATCGGTTCCGGCAGGGAATCTCTGTCGGTGAAGGGAAACCCGTTCTTCTCCAAACAGGGCTTTGGATGGGGTGGAGGAAGAAGAGGGGGGCGAGAGTTCGATCAGGGTCCACTCTTCCGTGGATGGTGGAATGGAATGGTGAGGAAAGATCGGGAAGAAAGCCGGTGAAACCGGGGGACGCAATTTTCCCGGTTCAACTGGCGCAGGATCTCCGAGCCCCGCTTGCAGATCTGCCAGGATGAAGCGGCGATTTTTTCGATGAACTTCGGCGAGGTTAAGGTCGAGTTGGATCCAGGCACTGGTCCATTGTTGTCGTATCCACTGAAGACACGAATCGGGATTGACCCGCTGGAACAAGAGCCGATTGCCGCGGCGCGTTGCACCCCCGGGAAGAGGGTCGAAGGCTTCGATGCCCTGGGCGATGACCTGATGCAGGGGAGAGCAGGCGGTATCACCGAGACAGGGACAGAAAAAAATCGGAGAACGATCCCGTTCCTCTTTTATCGCAGCCACTATCAGATCATTTGGGATCGACCCATGAATTAATTGGGTCAGGCTTTCAAACATGGCGCGACGGAGTACAGGGGGATATCGCATATGAAGAATGGCGGTTGAGCCGCAGACTTTTGCGGCACAGCCAGGGGGGAGAAAACCTGGCGAGTGTTGTGTCAGAAGAGCCGCGGCCACCCGGGTGGCAACACGTGCATGAAACCCTCCACCCGAGGTGTCCATTCCCGCTCCTGCAGGAAAGATGATGGTCATCGATTCCAGATCCGGGAGTTTCGGGCTGCCATCCATTTTTCCGGGAACGAGTGAGATGCAGAAGGGGGGTTTCCACAGCCAGATCTGCGGTGGGCCGGGAGGGTGCTCATGACATTTTTCCAGTCCCAGAGGACAGGATGAAAGGGAGACCCCCAGAAAGCCGAGAAGTGTCACCGCTGGAATCCACATCGCATCTCCTTTCAGGAAAGAGTGGTCGTATCCGCCCGAAAAATCAGGGCAGGAAAACGGTCAGCGACCCGTTCCCGGACGACGCAGATGGGGTGACGGAGAGGTCCTCCTCGGGTAATTTCCTGATATGTCAAAACTTCTCGCCATCCTCTCTCCTGCCAAGACTCTCGACATGGAAGCCGAGCTTCCCAAGGGAGCCCCGGCTGTCACCCGCCCACGCATGGCTTCCCGCTCCAAGGAGTTGGTGGGGGTCCTGCAGGGATACTCCACCGGTCAACTGGAATCGCTGATGTCGATCTCTCCCAAACTGGCAGAGGTCAACCGTGATCGCTGGTCCAGTTTTGGCAGTCGCTCCAATCCGAAAGGGCCGGCGGCGATCTGTTTCCGGGGAGATGTCTTTCAGGGTTTTGAAGCGTGGACGATGAAGGGCAAGTCCCTCTCCTGGGCCCAGGACCACGTTCGTATTCTCAGCGGTCTTTACGGAATGCTGCGTCCCCTCGATGTGATCCAGCCTTACCGCCTGGAGATGGGCACAGCCCTGAAGACCGATTCGGGCAAGAACCTCTACGAGTTCTGGGGTGATCAGGTTCACAAGTTGCTGAAGAAAGACATGAAGGAAGCGGGGGCAGAGATCCTCGTCAATCTGGCCAGCGCCGAATACTCCAAGGTGGCGCGGGTTGCCGAACTCGGCTGCCCGGTGGTCGACGTCAAGTTTTTGCAGGTGGACAAGGGCAAGGCCAAGTTCATCACTCTCTTCGGCAAACAGGCCCGTGGTCTTCTCGCGCGCTGGATGGCGGATCACCGCCCGAAGAATCTCAAGGATCTGCAAGGGTTTGATTCGCAGGGGTATCGCTTCCATGCGGAAGACAGCACCGATGATGTGATGGTCTTCACCCGTCCCAAGCCACCTCCGGTGCGTCGTTAACCGGGGCGAGACCTGCAAACCCACTTGTTGACCTTGCATCCACTCTCCGTGACGATGGGCTGAACCCCTTCCAACGGAGAAATCATGCATCGTTGTCTTCGCCTGTTATTGCTCTGGGTATTGCTCACGCCCTTCATGGGTGTTCCTGTTTCACCTCTTCTTGCACAGGATAGCGACCTTTCCCGAGATGATCTGATCCGCACTGTTCGCGATGCGGCCTGCATGAAGTGTCATCAGGGAAGTGGGGTGCGTGCCTCAGAGTTCGCAGCGGTGAATCCTCCGCTGATCCTCAGGGCCAGCGATCGTTTTCGTCCTGAGTGGCTGGTGCGCTGGTTGACCAATCCGGAAGCAGTCGAGCCTGGAACGCGCATGCCCCATGCCCTCGGGTCACTCCCTGAGGAAGAGCGGGAAGAAACCGCCCGCGATCTCGTTCATTTCCTTTTCGCCAGGGACCGGATCAACGATCTGGAGTGGTTGCCAGAGCCCTTTGAGGAATCGGTTTTGGAGAAAGGGGAAGAACTCTTCTTCAGTATCGGCTGTGCCGCCTGTCACGATGGCGACCAGATCTCTTCACAAATGACCGATCGCACCACCATCCCGATGTTGACCACAGAGTTGCAGAATGCCCACCGCTGGCATCCTTCCGGGCGCATGCCGCAAATCCCCATGGAGGAGGAAGAAGCACGGGCGCTGGCTACATGGCTGGTGCGCGGGCAATCCCTCGACGGGGATGGCAACCCGGTCGTCGATGAGGTGCAGGGGCTTCGATATGAACTGCACCACCGCTCCTTCCACAGTTGTGACCAACTGCTCGAGGCGGAGCCGAGTGGGGGTGGTCATACGACCGTCATCTCCAATGCTGTTCGCCCCAAGGATACGGATTTCGGGATTCGCTTTGTCGGTTCCTTCGAAGTGAAAAATTCGGGAGCCTACACTTTTGCTCTCTCCAGCGATGATGGTTCTGTTTTGTGGATCGATGGCGAAAAACGGATCGACAACGATGGCAGTCATGGAACCGTGACCAAGAGAGCCACAGTCCAATTGGAAGCGGGCTGGCATCCGATTCAGATCTGTTTCTGGCAAGGCGCAGGTCCATCCCATCTGGATCTGACCATCGAGGGTCCGGGGATTCCGCAAGCCCGACCCTTCATGGCTGAGGAGTTGCGCACCCGCAGTCGTATCGCAGTTCCCGATGAACCACTCTTCCGCCCCGATCCTGCACGCATCATTCGCGGCGGGCGTGCCTACAACACCTATGGCTGCAATGCATGCCATGAACCGAAGGCGCTTCCGAAACGTCCCTCATGGAGTGAGATGACATCGGGGAACCCGGGTTGCATGGGAGAAGAAGCTCCCAAAGGTGGGGTTGCCTATCGATTCTCTCCGGAGATCCAGAGCGGGATTCTTCAACTGCTCACCGAAACCGAATTCATGGCACCGGAACCGGAGCAGGATGCCCACTGGGCAGTCAACGATGCCGGCTGTCTGCCCTGTCATGTCCGCGATGGAGTGGGTGGGCCCAATGCCGAGATCAATCGCCTCTTCAAGGGAACGGCCGAGCTGGGGGATGAAGGTCGTCTTCCGCCCCTGCTGACCGGAATCGGCAACAAGCTTCGTCCGGAGGTGATCCACGAAACGGTCGCCGAGGGACTGAAGATTCGACCCTATGTGCTGACGCGCATGCCGGCCTATCCGCAACCGGTTGCCGGGCATGTCTCCGACATGTTGATCGCAGCCGACAATGAACCTCCGGCCCCACCCCATACCCCGGAGTTCAGTCTGGAGGCGCGCAGTGCGGGGCATCAGCTGGTGGGCACCGATGGCTTCCGCTGCATCGACTGCCATGTCTTTGCGGGACAGCCATCCCTCGGTGAACCCGCTTACGACCTTGCCATCATGGCCGAGCGGTTGCAGCCGCGCTGGTTCCTCGACTATATGAAGGATCCCCAGTCCAAGCGGCCGGGCACGCGCATGCCGACCTTCTGGTTTCCCGATTTTGCGCTCTACCCCGATCTTCTCGGCGGAGACACGGATGCCCAGGTTGATGCCATCTGGACTTACCTTTCCGCAGGCTCATCGGCACCCTTCCC
>CAJXMG010000027.1 GCA_913056395.1 uncultured bacterium
CAAAAAATCGAGTTCAAAAAATCGAGTTCAAAAAATCGAGTTCAAAAAATCGAGTTCAAAAAATCGAGTTCAAAAAATCGAGTTCAAAAAAAGGGCCCCGCACGTCAAGCGTGCGGGGCCCTTTTCAATGTGTGTGAACTGTTGTTACCAGTTGACACCGGTCATGACCGAGAAGTTGGAACGATCAGCAATGTCATCGTAGGTGCTGAATCGGTAGTTGATTCCAAGGTGGGCGTTGTCCCCGAGGTGGAGCAGCGCACCGGTATGGAAGTAGACACCACTCTCATCGGCACTGAAGTCGTACTCGCGAACCTTGAGTTGTGTAAATCCACCACCACCGATCAGTGAGAAGGGGGTGAAGGGAAGTTCGGCAGTGACTCTTCCACCGAAGAACACTTCCGAGTTGTCGATCTCACCGAGTGCACCGTTGTCCTCGGTCGCATTCAGATATCCGACTTCGGGTGCGATGTACCACTCGCTGGGACGGGCACTCACCCAAAGACCGAATCCGTCAACATCGGATAGGTTTTGAGGGTTGTCCTCGTAGTCATCGTAGGTGCCGTAAATGACGCTGACCTGACCCGTGTAGGGCTTATCAATCGGCTGTTCCACTCCAGAGAAGGGGGACTTGGCATCGGGGCGCAGGCGAATCCAGTCCTCGTTTCCGGCACAGCCGGCAAGGTAAACGAGGCAGAAGAGAGCAATACCAATGGTCTTGAGACTGGACACTTTGGGTCTCCAATTCTTCCTGAGGCTCTTTGATCTGGGGCTCGGTGACCGGGGACACCATGTCCCGTGGGCACCACTCTTTTCACCACTGTCTTGAGGATCGGGGTCACAATGAAAACCTCAACCCGCAAACAAGGCAGAAGTGCGGGATTCTAGACTGTGAGCGGGAGAGCGGCAAGGGTGCCGGCGGAGGCTTTCTCGGAAGAGGGTGCCGAGGGCCGGATTTTTCCCTCTGGGGGTTGAAAAGTGGTTTGTTTCGCCTTTCTTGACTCTGATCGGGGATCTTTTACGATCGTTGATTGACGGAAACTCCCGAGGGAGATTTTGTCAGCCCCAGAGTGCCTGAGGAGGCGACCCAAGTCGTTTTTAACGGTTTTTTGGATTTCGGGGATGGAGAGAGCCAGGAGGTTGGGGTCACGTCATATGCGATGGCGGTCCTCTCCAATGGTTCCGCCGCCCCCAATGTTCAAGGTCCCTTTTTCAACGTCGATTTTGAATCAGGGGCACTTTTCTGGGATTTGCGACAGGAATTCCGGAGTGAAAGTTTGTCCCAGCTATTCACTCCTCGTCCGTAAATCAAGAAGACGTGGATTCATTTGAGTCACAGGTAACAGCGTGATTTCTGTCCTCGATCCGTTCGAAGCCCTTAAAGGGAAGGCCACGCATGAAGAAAAAAGTCGGAGAGATTCTCGTCGAGAAGGGCTGGGCAACCCCAGACCAAATCGAAAAAGCCCTGGCATACGGCAAGGCCGAGAATTGTCGGATCGGGGAAGCGCTGCTCAATTTGGAGCTCTGCTCCCAGGAGCAGATCACCCGTGCCCTCGCCATTCACAACCAGTTGCCCTTCGCGAACCTTGGCAAGCATGTGATCGCCCAGGACATCATCGATCTCGTCCCCAAAGAGGTGGCGATCGAAAACCAGATCATCCCCGTCGCCAAAAAGGGTGAGCGCCGTCTCGTTGTTGCCATCGGCGATCCGGATGATTACGCCTTCAAGCTCGACAACATTCGATTCATTCTTGGACTCGACCTCGATTGTGCACTGGCCATGCCGGATGCCATCGAAGAGGCGCTGGACGACTACTACCGCCTTGCGGGGGGATATGACTCCGTTCTCGGTGAGGACGCCGGTTCTGACGAGGATGTCGAGTTTGGTCGCGGGGAATACACAGGTGACGACGCCGATGCCAACGACGCTCCTGTGATCAAACTGGTGCACATGATCATCGCCAACGCTCTCAAGAGCGGAGCGTCCGATATTCATATCGAGCCTATGGAACATCACATGCAGGTTCGTTACCGCATCGACGGTGTTTGCCAGGTGATGGATTCTCCGCCGAAGAAGCTTCAGGGCCCGGTGCTCTCGAGGGTCAAGATCATGTCGCGTATGGACATGGCAGAGAAGCGGAGACCGCAGGACGGTCGAATCAAGATCAAGATTCAGGGTAAAGAGATCGACCTTCGTGTGTCGGTGATTCCCACGGTTCATGGCGAGAGCATCGTCATGAGGATTCTCGACAAGGACGCCGGACTGGTGGACCTTGAGAAATTAGGATTCCACGAGTCGGACCTGAAGCGCTTCAATCGCATCATCAAACGACCGAACGGCATCTTCCTGGTCACGGGCCCGACCGGTTCGGGTAAGACGACCACCCTGTACTCGGCACTGATGAACCTCAACAAACCGGATACCAAGATCATCACCGCCGAGCACCCGATCGAATACAACCTCACCGGAATCAACCAGTCCGAGGTGAGACACGAAATCGGCCTCGACTTCTCGCGAATCCTGCGCGCCATGATGCGTCAGGCACCGAATATCATCCTCGTCGGTGAGATTCGAGACCGGGAAACGGCGGACACCGCGATTCAGGCGGCGCTGACCGGTCACCTGGTCTTCTCCACCCTTCACACCAACGACGCTCCTTCGGCCCTGACCCGACTCATCGACATGGGTGTGAAACCGTTCCTGGTTGCATCTGCGGTGCTGTCGATCATGGGTCAGCGCCTGATCCGTAAACTTTGCCCTGCCTGTAAGGAACCTTACGAGCCGGCAGAGACCGAATTGCGCATGATTGGCCTGACCTCTTCGGAGGTTCAGGGACAGGAGATCTTCCGACCGGTGGGCTGTGACAAGTGCTCCGGTGGATACAAGGGTCGACTGGGTATCTATGAGCTTCTGGAAATGTCTCCGGACCTTCGTGACCTGACCTTCAACAAGGCGGTGGCCAAGGATTTGAGAAACAAGGCTCGCAGCGAGGGCATGGTGACCCTCCAGGAGGACGCGGTCAGGAAACTGCTCGCAGGAATCACTTCCGTGGAAGAGATCCTTCGTGTGACCCACTCCTCGGAGTTCGCCGGATAAGTTTAACCATTCAGACGGTACCGCCCCGTGAAGGCGGTGAGGTGACAAATGGCGATTACATCCCAGCCACTCGGACAGATCCTCAAAGAGATGGGGAAAATCTCCGAACTGGATATCCAGGAAGCGCTGCAGACCCAAAAAGACAAGGGTGGAGCCATCGGCAAAATCCTCGTCGACAAGGGACTGGTCAACGACGATGACATCCGTCTGGCCATCGCCCGTCAATCGGGCATGGAACCGGTCGATCTTGGCGAAGTGGTCATGACTGCAGACCTGCTCGATATGGTTCCCGCTCATGTGGCGGAAACCTATCAGGTGATTCCAGTCGATTTCGATGGCAGTGTTCTGACCCTGGCACTTGCAGATCCGCAAAATGTCAGCGCACTGGACGATATGAAGTTCATGCTCAACGTCGACGTCAAGGGTGCACTCAGCGACCCCGCTGCCGTCGAAGCCGCACTGGAGAAGTACTACTCTGATCGTTCGGAATCGATGGAGAGTCTCCTCGGATCGATGGACGGCGGCGACATGGAAGTGATGGACGACAATCGTCACGAGATGATGGATATGGATCAGCTGGAGAAGGACGTCAATGCGGCGCCCGTCGTCAAGCTGCTCAACATGGTGCTGCTCTCCGCGATCAAGGACCGAGCCTCCGATATCCACCTGGAGCCGTTCGAGAAAGAATTCAAGATTCGCTACAGGGTCGACGGCGTTCTCTACGAGATGATGCCGCCACCGATTCAGCTGGCTCGCGCCGTGATCTCGAGGGTCAAGGTCATGTCCAACCTGGACATCGCTGAAACCCGATTGCCGCAGGACGGTCGTATCGAACTCAACATTGCCGGCCGCCCGGTCGACTTGCGTGTTTCGACGCTGCCGACGATGTACGGCGAGTCGGTCGTGATGAGGGTTCTCGACCGTGGCCAGGTGTCACTGGATCTGGAGAACATCGGACTGCGTTCGAAGGATCTCGACATCATTCGCAAGCTGATCATGAAGCCGAACGGCATCATTCTGGTGACGGGGCCGACCGGTTCGGGAAAAACCACCACCCTGTATTCGTGCCTGAATGAAGCGAACAATCCGGAGACGAAGATCATCACCACCGAGGACCCGGTGGAATACAACATCGATGGCATCGTACAGATTCCCATCAATGAAGAGATCGGCGTGACTTACGCAGCCTGTCTGCGTGCTATTCTGCGTCAGGACCCGGACAAGATTCTCGTTGGTGAGATTCGTGACCTGGAAACGGCGCAGATCGCTGTTGAGGCGAGCCTCACCGGTCACATTGTGTTCTCCACCCTTCACACCAACGACGCACCTTCTTCGGTGATTCGACTCGTCGACCTGGGAGTCGAGGCGTTCCTGCTGACCGCAACGGTCGAGGCCGTCATCGCCCAGCGTCTGGTGAGAAGGGTTTGCACCGGCTGCAAGGAGGAGTTCGAACCTACCGATGACGTGCTGATGGAGTTGGAACTGACCCGCTCCGATGTTCAGGGCCGCACCTTCTTCTACGGAAAAGGCTGCAAGGTCTGTAACGGATCGGGATACAAGGGACGAATCGCCCTCTTTGAGATCATGCTGATGTCGGACCGGATCCGCGACATGATCATGGACGGTGCCAGTACCCAGGAATTGCAGAATGCGGCCCGTGAGGAGGGTATGCAGACCCTTCGCGACGCAGGCCTGATTCACATTTATGACGGGGTGACCACGATCGAGGAAGTCGTCAAGGAGACCATCGTCAGCTAGAGGATCATCGACTAGGATGTCATTCACCGGAGCAGGATTTCCGGTTCAGAAAAAGGAGCAGCCCAAATGGCGGTATTCGAGTTCGAAGCCATTGGACCCGGCGGACAAAAGAAGCGCAGCACCATCGAGGCGGCCAACCAGGCCGAGGCGATCAAACAGTTGCGGTCCCGGGGATTGAAGCCGACGAAGATTCGCGAGAGCAAAAAAGCTGCTGCCGGTGGCGGTGGCGACGGCAAAAAGAAGAAGGGTGGCGGCCTCTTCGGCGGCAAGGTCACTCAGGCAGATCTGGTCCAGTTCACCCAGCAGTTGGCGACCCTGCAGGATGCAGGATTGCCCATCGTGCGATCCCTGAAGATCCTCGCCGACCAGATGAAGCCGGGCACCTTCCAGAATCAGCTTAACGCTGTGACGGACGATGTCGAAGGGGGTTCAACCCTTTCCGAAGCTCTCGAAAAGTACCCAAAGACTTTCGACACCCTGTTTGTGGCGATGGTCAAGGCCGGTGAGGCCGGTGGTGTGCTCGATACAATTCTTCAGCGTCTTTCCGACTTCCAGGAGAAGTCGATGAAGCTGCGCAAAAAGGTGCAGGGTGCCATGGTGTATCCGGTCGCCGTCATCTGCGTGGCTGCGCTGATTCTCGGATTCATCATGACTCAGGTGATTCCCCAGTTCCAAAAAATGTTCGCCGACATGAACACTGCCCTTCCCGGCCCGACCCAGGCACTGCTCGGCTTCGCCGAGGCGGTGCAGAATTACTGGTGGGCCGCTCCGCTGGTCATCATGGGCATGATTGGTTCCCTGAAGGCATTGGGCAGGACCAATGCCGGTGAGTTGATGATCGACAAATCGAAATTGAACGCGCCCATCTTTGGGCAGATCGTCAAAAAATCGACGGTCTCGCGATTCTGTCGCACCTTGGGAACCCTGATCAGTTCCGGTGTGCCGATTCTTGAAGCCCTGGAAATCGTGCGGGCAGCGGTCGGTAACAGGGTGATCTCGGACGCCATCGAATCGGTTTGCGGTTCGATCCGTGAGGGTGAAACCATCGCTGAACCGCTGGGCAGTTCCGGTGTTTTCGATCCGCTGCTGGTCAACATGATCGACATTGGTGAGGAAACAGGTGAGCTGGACAAAATGCTCAACAAGATCTCTGACAACTACGATCTGGACGTCGACGTGCTGGTGGATTCACTCTCCAGCCTTCTCGAGCCGGTCCTGATCGTGGGCATGGGAGGTGCGGTCGGATTCATCGTCGTCGCGCTGTTCATGCCATTGCTTTCGATCATTCAGAAGGTCGGATAAGACCGGACACCTTTTGAGTGCAAGCGGGCCGTGTCGGGTATGATCCTGACACGGCCCGCTTTTTTTCCCATGTTGAAACAGGTGAAGAGTGAAACCTTCCGCTGAACTGCTCAAAGCGATTCGGACCTGGTATCGCAGTGATCAGTATCGACCCTTCAAGACTTCTGAGCTGCAGGAGTTACCTGATTGGGGAAAGGTCGATCCCAATGAGCTGGAAGAAGCACTCGGAGAGCTGGAAAACCTGGGCGAGATGGTCTTCCTGTTCGCCCGGGGGTGGTTTTGCACCAGTCGGGAGAACTGGTTTGTCGGCACCCTGTCCATCGCCCGTCGCGGATTCGGATTTGTCCGTTCATTGGTGGTTGATCCGCGGGGGGATGTCTTTATTCCGATCCGCAGACTTCGCGATGCCCACCATGGGGACCGGGTCCTCGTCGCACTGGAATCAAGGCGCAAGGGACATCAGGAATATGGGGGTGAAGGTCGCTCCGGAAAAATCCTGGAAGTGATCGAGCGCAGTCCAAGAGTCTTCCCGGGATATTACAGGGAGGTTCATGGCGGCGGAGGAGTGGTGGAGCCAGCCCGCCACGAAAGCGTTCGTGAAGTATGGATCGATCCCGGTTTTCGCAGCGGGGTAGAGGATGGCGATCGTGTTCTCGCAAGATTGAGACAGGGAACGGCGGTGGATGGATTGCCACCGGGGGAGGTCCTTTGTCACTGGGCTCCGGAGGGAACCTGGCTTGCAGATTTGCAGATGGTGTGTGCAGAACACGAATTGCGGGAAGAGTTTCCCAGAGAAGTCGAAGAACTCGCTGAGAAGTTTCCTGAACAGATCTCCGCAGCAGAAATGGCAGAGCGAGTCGATCGCAGGGATCTGCCCTTTGTTACCATCGACCCCATCGACGCCAAAGACTTCGATGACGCCATTTGTGCAGAAGCACTGCCCGAGGGGCGATTTCGATTGGGAGTGGCCATTGCTGATGTGAGCCACTTTGTCAGTCAGGGTGACCCCATCGATCAGGAGGCACTGCTTCGGGGAACGAGTGTCTATATTCCGGGCAAGACGATTCCGATGTTGCCGGAGCGATTGAGCAATGGCCTATGCTCCTTGCGTCCTCACGAAGATCGTCTGGCGAAAATTGCCTGGATGGAGCTGGATGCGAAAGGACAATTTCTCGACATACAACTCGAGAAGGCGGTGATTCGCAGCGCCCATCGATTTACCTACGAGGAAGCACAGGCGACCATCGATGGATCTGCACCTGAATCGGTGGGGCAAGATTTGCAGGAACAGATCATTCTTCTCAATCAGCTCCGGCAGGTCCTGTTGAATCGGCGCTTGCGTCAGGGATCACTGCAACTGGATATCGAGGAAATGAAATTGGTCCTCGATGATGAGGGTGAAGTCATCGACGTGATTTCCCGCGAGCAGTTGGCGGCCCACGGGTTGGTCGAGGAGTGCATGTTGGCGGCCAACGAGGCGGTGGCGACCTTCGCATCACGCCACGAGTTGCCGATTCTGAGAAGAATTCACTCTCCACCTGATGAAGCGGAGCTGGACAAGTTTATCAAGCTCTGTCGGGTTTTGGTTCCCGAGGCGATCGTCAACTCCGTGGACGACTTGCCACAAATGATGGGAGTAGTGGCCGATTCAGACGTCGCTCCCGTGGTGTTTTTTGCATTGTTGAGAAGTCTGAACAGGGCTGAGTACAGCCCTACCAAAGAGGTCCATTTCGCTCTCCAGAAGCAGGAGTACTGCCACTTCACCTCGCCGATTCGCAGGTACCCGGATTTGCAGGTTCATCAGACTCTCGATCGATTTTTCCTGACCGGGGGGGCGGGGCCGACGATGAGTCAGGAATCTGTCACTCTGCATGAACTGGCTGAAACCTGTTCGACCCGTGAGCGGGGCGCAGAGGCAGCGGAAAGGGACATGAGCCGATTGAGGGCGATTTCCTGGTTGAAGCATCGGGTAGGAGAGCGATTCTCCGGAATGGTGACTTCAGTGAGGGATCAGGGGTTTCATGTTCGTTTGGACGGAGTTCTTGTGGATGGATTCGTCCACGTCTCGAAACTTCGGGACGATCACTACGTGTTCAGTGAAACCCAGTTTGCGCTCAGGGGGATCAACAAGGGCAACATGATCCGATTGGGAGATCCGGTAGAGATCGAACTGGAAGGGGTGGATCCCCTCCAAAGGGACATCGATCTGCGTTACCTTCATACCAGACCGGGAGCTCGTCGGGGGCGTGGCTCCGGGGGGCACGCCGAGCCGCGCTCCTCGCGTTCTTCCAAGAAGGGCCGCCACGGCTCCGGAAAGTCCCGGCAATCGAATCAGAAAACAGGCGGCCGAGGTCGTCGCAAAGACAGAAGGTGACGGACCGATGGCAGAGCCTGATTTCAGAATCTGGACAGATGGAGCCTGCAGGGGGAATCCCGGTCCCGGAGGGTGGGGGTATATCGTCCGTGCCGCTTCAGGAGAAGAGTCGGTTCAGTACGATGCAGAGCGTCAGACCACGAACAACCGCATGGAACTGATGGCGGTAATCGAGGCGTTGAAGTCATTGCCAGGGCCCAGTTCTGTCGAACTGTTCAGCGATTCCCAGTACGTGGTCAAGGGAATGAGTGAATGGGTCAAGGGTTGGCAGCGCCGCGGCTGGAAAAAGTCGGATGGCAAGCCGGTCGTCAATGACGATTTGTGGAAAGAGTTGGTCGAATTGGCTGCGACTCACCAGGTTCGCTGGAGTTGGGTTGAAGGCCATGCGGGCCACGAAGAGAATGAACGATGTGACGGTCTGGCGAATCAGGCCATCGATGAAGCGTCCTGGACTCCCTGAGAGGAACTGAAATGAATCTCATGCAGATTTTAATCATATTGAGCATCCTTGCCCTGGCAGGTGCATTGACGGCGGCCATCGCCGATTACACGAGTATCCCGCCTGCAGCCAAGGATCTTTTTGAGCGGGTCAGCGGTTCTGAAACCGACCTGACCGAGGCGATCGGTATCGCCAAGGAAACCACCGGCGGTGCGGTGAGTTCTGCCCGATTCAAGGATGACACTTCGCTGGTATTGATCGAGGTGGAAACCGTGACCGCAGAAAAGCGTGAGCGTTTGACGATCACATCGGATGGCAAGGTCAGTAACCGGGAAGACATCATGCGATTCCCCGGTGTTGCGACCGACAACCCGATCCAGCGAACCGACTCCGGTTTGATGTACATCGAGATCACCGAAGGTACCGGTGAAACTCCACCCTCCGCTGCCAGCAACGTTAAAGTTCACTACACCGGTTATCTGGTGGACGGTGTCAAGTTTGACAGCAGTGTCGATCGCGGCATGCCCGCCACCTTCCCTCTCAACCGCGTCATCGCCGGTTGGACCGAGGGAGTCGGTTCGATGAAGGTCGGCGGCAAGCGCAAGCTGATCATTCCTTTCGACCTGGCATACGGGGCCAATGGCCGTCCTCCGACCATTCCTCCGCGGGCCACGCTGATCTTCGATGTGGAGCTGCTGGAAGTGGTCAAAGACCAGTAATTGACGAAAAGGGCCGGTAAACCGGGCGCAGGGCGGTCTCAGGGAAGAATCCATCGTATTCTTCTTGTGGGACCGCCCTGTCCTGTCCGTCTTCCGTTGCAGGATTTGAGCAATCCCTCTAGGATCTTCGTTTGGCCGCCCTGAACTCAAACGAGAGTTCTTCTTACCGATAATGTGGGTCAGACCCCACACAGAGAGGGGACCGGGATGTCCACCGGCTTCTTCAAAAGCAATGAGAAGGTCATCATGACCTTGCTCCTGTTGATTCTTGCGCCGACTTTCGCAGCCACCGGGCTGGTGGAGTCTTTCTTCAGTGGCGGGAATCCGAATTACTACGTGGTCTTCGGCGAGAACATCGATGCGGAGACTTTCCTCAAAAACCGAAGAAACATTTCAGAGGCCCGTTGGATCAACGGCTTCCGCCGCTTTGGTCCTTTCGTCAATCTGACTCGGTATGGTTCTGCAACAGCGGATGAGGTCTTGCGTCAGCTGGTCCTGAATCATGACCGTGAGGCACGGGGTCTCGAACCCAGTGAAGAGCGAAAGCGCGAAGAGATCCGCAATGCCGCATTGGACATCATTGCCTGGCACAAGGTGCTCGAGCAGGTGGGTTGGACCGGTACCTATCAGGATGTGTTCCCGGAGTGGAATGCTATCCGTAATGATCCCAACTTTGCTTTCAGGACGGCAGACTATGAGGCTGCATTCGCAGATGTTCGCTTCGGATTGGCGAAGAGAAGTGAAAGAGATACCGATCGCCCTGTGACCGTCAAGGATTTCGAGGAAGCGGTCGTTCGCAACTTGCGTATCCAGCAGTTGCTGGAGGCGGTCGTTGGATCTGTGGCTGTTACTGAAGAGGAAACCTACAACGACTTCCTCGCCACCTACGAGAAGCGAATTCTTGAAGTGGTGCAGATTCCGGCAGATTCCTTCATCGAAGAGGCCCGCGAATCGGTCACCGTTGAGGACTTTGAGCAGTACTTCAACGACAACAGCGAAGAGTTTCTTCTCGAGAATCGTCTCTCCGTCGAGGTGGCCCGTGTCAACCGCAACAACCTGATCTCCAGCGTCAACTACGAGCCGACTGCTGAGGAGATCGAAGCCAAATATGCAGAAGACCGGGACATCCTTTACCGCATCCGCCGACCGGAGGGCTACGTGCCACCGGAAGATGCCAGCCCAGAGGATGAGTACCGCCCGCTTCCAGAGGTCTTTGAGCGTGTCGTGCGTTCGATTCAGCAGGCCAAGGCACAAGAGCAGGAAGCAGAACTGCTTCAGAGTGCCCTCGATGCCCTGATCGACTTCCGATCCCAGGGTGAAACGGTCGAGTTGAAGCAGGTCTTCCCGGAAGGGCTTGAGTACGTCGAGTATTCGGAGGTGGAGCCGTTCACCCAAAGAGAGCTGGGCACCCTCGATGCCACACTTCGTAATCCTGCGGCATACAGCGAGTTCTTTGTCCGTGAGCGAAACACTCCGGGTTCGGTTTTGCCTGGGGATCTCTACGAGGCGATCGCCACCAACTCTCAGGGCAACTTCATCATTCGTGTTCGTGAGATGATGCCGAAGCGTCCGATGACCTACGACGAGGCCCTGGAAGACGTGATCAAGGCTACCGAGGAGGACAAGGCCAAGGCTCTCGCCTCGACCGCCGTCGAAGGCTGGGTCAGTCAGATCGCAGAAGGCTCCGCCACGCTGCAGTCCACCGCTGAAGAGAACAACTACACCGTCAACAGCCTTGAGCCGCTGACCCGGACCCAATCTTTCAATGTTCGGATCAACGGTAATACCGTTCCTGCAGCCAGAGATCTTCTGACTTCCGCTTTCGACATTCAGGAAGTGGGGACCGTGATCGGGCCTGTGGTCAGTGACCTCGACAAGGCGGTCTACATGGTCCGTCTTCAGGGAATGGGTGACGCCGATCTGGAGCTCTTCGATACCCTCAAGGACACCACCGAGAATCGTCTTCTTCTTGAGAAGCAGCGAGCCTTGCTGGAAGAGTACGAAGCGAACCTGATGACCCAGGCGAATATTCAGGAGTTCCTCAATGAGGAGGAGACCGCTTCCACGGAAGAGGCGGCTGACTCTGAGGGGGACGACGAAGGAACCGCAGGCTGATCAGGTTTCAGCCATAAAAAAAGAGCCGGCAGGGATTCCTGCCGGCTCTTTTTTTTTGAACGACTCTCAACCGGTGACACGATCGATCTTGTTGACCCGTGTTCCGTGTCGTCCACCCTCGAAAGGGGTGTCGAGAAAGACCGCCAGCAGTTCCGAGATCTTTTCAGTCCCGAGAACCCTTTCCCCGAAGCATGCAATGTTGGCATCGTTGTGACCTCGAGCCATTTCTGCGGTGAAGGAATCGGTGATCACGGCTGCGCGGACACCTGCATATTTGTTGGCCGTCATCGCCATTCCCTGACCGGTACCACAGACCAGAATGCCGATTTCCGCATCGCCGGAAGTGACGCCAGCGGCAACATCATGGGCAATGTCGGGGTAATCGGCCTTTTCGTCTGCATTCGACGGCCCCATGTGCTCGACTTCCCAGCCCCGATTTTCAAGAACTGAGGCGACCGCTTTTCTCCCGTCGATTCCTGCATGATCTGAACCGATGAAGGCTTTCATGGCTTGACGATCCTCTCCAGCCATTGGTGAACGATGGCGTTTTTGATTTCAGAAGCACAGCTTCGATAGATTTCAATGGGACCGCCGACAGGATCGGCCACTCCCGTGGGATTGATCATGAACAACTTGTCGAGGATTTCATTTTCGCCCTGACAGGCATGGCGGATACCCTCGAGATGGTTTGGCGCCAGGGCGAGGACCAGATCGGCAGATTCGAGCATTTCATGGCTCAGTTGTCGTGAGACGTGTTCTTTTGCATTCGCATTCATCTCGCCCATGACGGTGACGGCGTGGTCACTGGCAGGCCCACCTCCCGAGTAGAGGGCGGCGCTTTCCACGTGATAGCCAAGGGAAGACAGCTCTTCTGCAGGTACACCTTCCCTTTTCGCGAGCAGTTGCTTGCACAACGCTTCTGCCATCGGGCTTCTGCAGGTGTTGCCGGTACATACGAAGAGGACCCTGAATTCACCCAAAGCTTTGCTGATCATCGATCTCGTGATCAATCCCTGGCGAAGAATCTCGAATGCCCCCGTGGAATCAAAGCGGATGATGGTAGAGGCCTCGGCAACCTTGCAGGGGCCACCGTCGATGGCGATTCCCACCTCACTGCCGATGCTCTCGACCGCATCCTTGCAGTTGAGAGGGGGGGCTGCTCCACGGCGATTGGCACTGCTGGCGATCAGCGGACCCGTGAGTTGAATCAACTCGCGGGCGATCGTGTTGGCAGGGCAGCGAACACCGACTCCGGAATCGCTGCCGTCGGGAAGGATGACGGTCAGTGGGCCCGGGAAAAACGCATCGATGACGTGGCGAATCCTGTCGGGGATTTCCGTCACGAGTGAGTCCAATTGGTCCAGTGATCCGATATGCACAGTGAAGGGCTGGTCAGCGGGGCGTTCTTTGGCGGTAGCGAGTTTCTCGCGCGCTCCAGCCAAGCCGTGAACAGTTCCGATTCCATAGACGGTTTCGGTAGGGAAGATCACGAGATCTCCTGAGGTGATTACACCTGCCGCTTCACGGAGAAGATCGGGATCCGGATTTTCGCTGTCCAGAGTCAGTGTTCTGGGTGTCACGGGAGACCACATTCCATGAAGAGAACAACTGTACGAGTCACGTGAACGAGTCACGCTTCACAAATCACTGAAGCAATTCTGCCACCCGCAAGATCTGAGGACAAGCGGGATCAATCGACAAGTCTCGGGTTGAAAGCTGCTGTGATCTAGACCGCTGCGTGATAAGAGGATCGCACGAGTGGTGCAGATTCCACCTTGATAAATCCCAGGTCAGTGGCGAACTTTCCGAGGTCTGAGAACTCCTCCGGAGACCAGTATCTTTTCACGGGAATATGGCGATCAGAAGGTGCCAGGTACTGGCCGAGATTGATTCGCCTTGCTCCAGCACGATACAGGTCCTCGATGGTTTCCCTGACTTCCTCATCTTTCTCACCAAGACCCAGAATCAGGCTCGATTTGACTCTGTCTCCGCCGATTCTTTCCGCGGCAGAGGAGAGTAGCGAGACTGAGTGATCGTAGTTGGAACCGGGTCTGGCCGCCGGGTAAAGGCGGCGAACGGTTTCAACGTTGTGGGAGAAGATGGTTGGATCGGCACCGAGAACCAGATCGAGTCCCAGTTCCGGTGCGGGCCGGAAGTCGGGGACCAGTACCTCTGTGGTCGCCTCCGGCAGTTTTTCACGGAGGGCCTCCAGTGTTTTGGCGAACTGACCGGCACCCCCGTCTTCCAGGTCGTCACGATCGACGCTGGTAATCACGACGTGTTTGAGATTCAGGTTTGCTGCAGCCTCTGCCAATTCACGGGGTTCGTCGGGATCCACCGGCGTGGGGGAGCCCTTGCTGACCGCACAGAAACCACATTTGCGTGTGCAGACCTCTCCGAGAATCAGAAAGGTTGCCGTTCCCATCTGCCAGCATTCGTAAATGTTGGGACAATGTGCTTCCTGGCAGACGGTGTGAAGTCCACCCTTGTTCATCAAATCGCCGACCTTCTTCAGGGAGTCATCTCCGGGGACTGCGACCTTGATCCATGAAGGGCGTTCGAGCTTCGGCTTTTTTCCACGGTATTCAACGGGACTCATGGGGCCTCCACCCGATTCAGAATATTCAGCAAATGAAAACGCAGGCGCTCCTCTACGGAGCGAAGTTCAATACTTGTTCCGAGCAGATTTTCCATCGTCACGATGGGGCAATTCTGCAAACCACAGGGGACGATCCAGTCGAAGGGGCGCTGGTCTCCATTGACGCAAAGCGACAATCCGTGACCTGTGACCCAGCGACGAACACTCAATCCCACTGAAGCGATTTTCTCATAACCGATCCAGACACCGGTGTGTCCTTCCCTTCTTTCGCCGACGATTTCCCAATCGGCAAGGGTAAGGATGACGGCAGCCTCCAATTTGCGCAGCAGTTCGTGGAGGTCACGCTCCTCTTCACGCAGGCGGATGACCGGGTAGGCGATCAGTTGGCCCGGTCCGTGATAGGTCGCCTCACCGCCGCGATCAACGGTGTGAATCTCGACACCGCGTTCCTTGAGTTTTTCAGGATCGAGGATGGCGGAGGAGTCGGCACTGCGGCTACCCAGGGTCACTACAGGGGAGGGCTCAAAGAGGAAGAGCCGGTCGACACCGGCGTCCCCGGTGCTGGAGCCCAGTTTTGCCTGAAGCTCCAGCATCGAGGAGTGGATCTCTGCAAAGGACACCTTGCCGGGAGTCTCGACCTGAATCTTCTCGGGGTCAGTCCTCACGACAGTATCCATCTCAATCACTAACCAATCGCGGATTCGTCGAAGTTCTCAAGGGTGTGCTTGACGTGTGACATGAACTGGTCTGCCAACGCACCATCGACGAGACGGTGATCGTAGGAGAGGCACATGTAAAGCATGTCGCGGATGGCGATCTTGTCGCCGTCGACGACCACCGGTCGCTTGATGATTCCACCGATACCCAGGATCGCCACCTGGGGCTGATTGATGATCGGAATGCCGAAGAGGCCGCCGAATTGTCCCGGGTTGGTGATGGTGAAGGTTCCACCGGCGACTTCATCCGGCAGCAACTGTTTGTTGCGGGCGCGATGGGCGACGTCGGAGACTGACTTCTGGATTCCTGCGATACTCATGTCCTGAACGTTTTTCACAACAGGAACGATGAGTCCATTGTCGAGGGCGACGGCGATTCCGATGTTCACATCGTTATGCAGGAGGATGTCATCCCCATCGATGGATGCATTGACGTGGGGGAACTGGCGCAGGGCATCGCAACATGCCTTCAGGAAGAAGGGCATGAAGGTCAACTTGGTGCCGTTGCGTGAAATGAAATCGTTCTTCCACTTTTGACGCATCTGTGCAATCGAAGTCATGTCTGCTTCGAAGACGGAGTGGACGTGGGCGGAGGTGCGACGGGAGTCGACCATGTGTTCTGCGATCTTGCGTCGCATCACCGACATCTTCTCGACCTGACTGCCGCCTCTCGGGAGTCCCTGAGGGGCGAGTGCCGGAGCAGGGGCTGCGGCCGCGGGACTGGCAGCGGGACTAGCAGCAGGAGCGGAGGGAACCGCTGCCGGTGCAGCAGGCACTGCCGCCGGTGCAGCGGGAGTGGCCGGTGCAGAGGCGCCGGAAGCAATGAAGCCGAGAATGTCGTCTTTGGTGACGCGTCCACCCGCTCCCGTTCCGGGAATCACGGAGAGGTCGGAGATACCATTGTCTCGGGCGATCCTGCGTACCAGCGGAGAAGAACGGACCTTGTGCGATCCATTGGCCACGGCTGCTGCTGCGACCGGTGCAGGTGCGGCAGGTGCAGGTGCGGCAGGTGCTGCGGCGGGCGCAGGTGCAGGTGCGGGAGTTGGCGGTGCCGGAGCCGGAGCAGCGGCAGGTGCGGCCGCAGGTGTGGCCGCAGGTGTGGCCGCAGGTGTGGGTGTGGGGGGGGCTGCACTGGCAGCTCCTGCTTCACCGATCCTGGCGACCACAGTATTGACCTCCACGGTCGCACCCTCTTCGACGATGATTTCTGCCAGGACACCACTCGCGGGAGCGGGAACCTCGGCGTCGACTTTGTCGGTGGAGATTTCAAAGAGGGGCTCATCCCTCTCGACAGTGTCACCCGCCTGTTTGAACCAACGGGTCAGGGTTCCTTCGGCGATCGACTCACCCATTTGCGGCATCGGTACATCGGTGAGGGAACCACTGGCCGCAGGTGCGGCGGCGGGAGCCGGTTCGCTGGCAGCGACGGGCTCTGCAACAGGGGCAGGCTCAGCAGCGGGTTGCGGGGGAGTGGCTTCTGCCACAGGGGCCGCTTCCGCTGCGGGTGCCGCCGCAGCTCCATCTCCACTGCCGAGAATGGCGACGACCGTGTTCACTTCAACGGTTGCACCTTCTTCGACGATGATCTTTTCCAGAACTCCATCCGCGGGGGCGGGGACTTCCGCATCGACCTTGTCGGTGGAGATTTCAAAGAGAGGCTCATCGCGCTGGATGACATCACCCGGTTGTTTGAACCAGCGGGTCAGTGTTCCCTCAGCGATCGATTCCCCCATTTGGGGCATCAGCACTTCAGTTGCCATAATGCTCACTTCTTCCTGAATCCAGTTTCTGAATCCACGTTTTCAAAATCATTCGACTCGGGAGCAGAGCGGAAAAGGATGCCCGATCCCCCGAAATGATGGAGTGACACAACCGTCCATCAAACGATGGAGATCATACCCGGGAGCCGTTCGGGCAACCACCGGAGTTGAAGGTGCCGGGGGATGAAAATTGGCAGATTCGGCGAATGGAACAGGTCTCTGGACGCGTTGATCTCTGGATTCGTTGAATAGTGTCGAAGAGAATTGTGCCGAGGAGGCCAATCCCTGCAATCAGGGAAGTGGCACACTCCGTTTACCAGGCGGACAGCTGGCGGATCTCCTCGAGGATTCTTTTCTCGTCAGGCAGGGAGGCGTCCTCGAGGGCCCCTGCGTAGGGGATCGGTACGTCCAGAGCGGCGATCCGGCGGACCGGTGCATCCAGATCTTCAAAGCAATCCTCGACGATCCTCGCCGCGATTTCCGAGCCGGCACCACCGGTCAGATTGTCCTCGTGGATCACCAGCACCTTGCCAGTCCTGGCCACCGTCTCCCGAATCGCCTCCAGATCGAGGGGGCAGAGTGATCGGAGATCGAGAACCTCACAGGAGATCCCGTCTTCCCGTTGTGCGGTTTCCGCTGCTGCGGCACAGCGGTGCAGCATCGCACCCCAGGTGATGATGCTGATGCGGTCTCCAGAGCGATGGATCCGGGCGCGACCGGGTGCGATCGCTTCAGGCGTTCCTTGAACCTCTTCCTTGAGGGTTCTGTAGAGTCCTTTTTGCTCGAGGAAGAGTACCGGGTTGGGATCTGCCACAGCCCCCAGAAGCATGCCGTGAACGTCACTCACCGTCGCCGGGACGACAATTTTCAGACCTGGCGTGTTGAGGAAGAAGGATTCGACCATCTGGCTGTGAAAGGGGCCCGCATGAACCCCTCCTCCCGATGGTCCCCTGACCACGATGGGGACGTTCTGGCCCCAACGGAAGTGGCAGGTGGCGGCAAAGTTGGTCAGCTGGTTGAAGGTGCAGGAGATGAAATCGATAAACTGCATTTCAACGATAGGTTTGAACCCTGCCATTCCCGCACCGATCGCTGCACCGACCAATCCCGTCTCGACGATGGGCGAATCGATGATGCGGTCTTCACCAAACTCTTCGAGGAAGCCATCGGTCAGTTTGAAGGCTCCCCCGTAGGCTCCGATATCTTCACCCATGATGAAGGTGGAAGGATCCTCACGAAGAACCTGCTTCAATCCACGTTGCAGCGACTCGAGGTAGGTGATGGTTTCTGCCAAGAAAACTCCTACATATGGATGGCGCCACCCACGAGACCGTGAGCCGCTTCCATCATGCCTTCGCCAAGGGTGGGGTGGGGGTGAATGATGTGGGCCAGGTCAGCAGCAGTTCCTTCGAGGCCGAGGATGGCACAGCCTTCACTGATCAGGTCGGTGGCGTGGGGACCGACGATATGGATACCGAGGATCTCTCCGTACGCTTCATCCGCGATGATCTTGAAGAAACCGGGGACTGCTTTGCCGACGATGCCCGACTTGCCGAGTGCGGAAAGGGGGAACTTGGAGACCTTGATCTCGTGTCCCGCTTCACGGGCGGCATTTTCGGTCAGGCCGATGCTGGCTACTTCCGGATGGCAGTAGGTCGCATTCGGAACGCGCTCATTGACGATTGGCTGGGTGTGCATTCCGGCGATGGATTCCACGGCGATGATGCCTTCGGCACTGGCGACGTGGGCCAGCTGGGCAGTGCCATGGACGATGTCACCGATCGCAAAGATGTTCGGGCGAGTGGTGCTCTGGTTGGGGTTGACCGGGATGAAGCCGTTTTCGGTCTTGATCCCGACCTGATCCAGTTTGAGGGCATCCGTCACCGGCTTGCGGCCGATGGCGCAGAGGAGAATGTCTGCATGAATCTCTTCCGTTTTGCCATTGCCGTCAGTCAGTACCAGATCGACCCCCGAGGCGGTCGGGGTCGCTTTCTCCAGTTTGGTGGAGACCATGCTGCGAATGCCATGCTTCTTGAAGGAGCGCTGAAGTTCAGCGGAACACTCGTGGTCCTCGATGGGCAGAAGTCGATCCATCATTTCGACGATGGTGACGTCACTGCCAAAGGAGTTCAGGATCGAGGCGAACTCACAGCCCACTGCACCGGCACCGAGAACGACCACTTTGCCCGGAACCGAATCGAGTTTGAGAGCTTCATCGCTGGTGATGATCTTGTCGGTACTCCAGTCGAGGAATCCAGGTCGAGCAGCAACAGAGCCGGTCGCAAGGATGATGTTCTTTGCCTCGACCACTTTTTCAGTTTGATCATCGATCACGACACGGATCGAGTTGAGGCCGTCGAGCCTTCCGGTTCCGTGGACGGTGGTGACGCCATTTTTCTTCAGCAGGTATTCGACACCCTTGGCATTTTTCTGGACGATCTTTTTCTGGAAGGAGAGGACTCCCTCCATATCGACCGCGGGATTGTCGAGTTGGATACCGAAGTAGGATGACTCCTTGGCTACGTCGAGCACGTGTGCACTCTGCAGAAGGGCTTTGGTCGGGATACAGCCCCTGTGAAGACAGGTTCCACCAGGTTGCGGATCTTTTTCGATGAGGACCGTGGACATTCCCAGCTGGCCGGCGCGGATGGCAGCCACATAACCGCCGGGTCCACCGCCGACGACCGCCACATCGAAACTGCCGATCTTCTCAACCATTTCAGGTTCCTTCCTGCCCGTCGGTGACGGGACCTTCATTCCAGAGATCTTGTCTGTGCGAGGGAGAGTGTGATCTGGAGGGGATGATCTGGATCGACAACTTCCGGGCACGGGTTCCTGAACGATACCCGGAATCGCCCCTGTCCATCCAGCAAAGAGGAAGGATCGGGTCTCGTTGAATGAAGGCCTTGAGGACCCTAGAATGGCCAGAGTTCGCTATAGCCCTCTGGGGATCAAACCGGGGGGATCATGCCCAGTGAGGGATAATGCCCAGCCTCTCCAGATCCTGGGGAGTGGTCAGGACCGACATGCCGACTCAGAAAAACAAAAAACGGAAATCTCCCGGGCGTCCCCGGAAGTCAGAGGAGCCAAAAGTGGATCTGCATGGACTGGAGAAGGATGACCTTCTCGATATCTACAGAAACATGTTCCTGAGCCGGGAGATTGATGACGAAGAGATTCGTCTCAAGGGCAAGGGAAAGATATTCTTCCAGATCAATGGTTGTGGTCATGAAGCCATCAACACTGTCCTCGGCAGGGTTCTCGATCCGAAGCGTGATTGGTTCTTCCCCTATTACAGGGATCGTGCACTGATGCTCCAGCTGGGGCTGACGCCGACGGAGATGCTCAAGATGGGAACCGCTGCCCACGACGAGCCCGCCGGTGCCGGTCGCCAGATGCCTTCCCATTGGGGAGCGAAGCATTTGCATGTGGTCAATCAGTCCTCCTGTACCGGCAGCCAATGTCTCCATGCGGTGGGAACTGCAGAAGCATGGAAAAAGGGCAAGGACGATGCCTCGCTGCGTGAACAGATCGATGATTGGTCTGACGGCGAAATCGCCCATGTCTCTGTCGGTGATGGTACGACCAGTGAAGGCGAGTTCTGGGAATCCCTGAGCACCGCTTGCAACCTGGAGTTACCGGTTCTTTTTGTCGTCGAGGACAACGGCTACGCCATCAGTGTCCCTGTGGAGGTCAATACTCCCGGTGGATCGATTTCGAGCCTCGTTCTCGGTTTCCCCGGTCTCGACGTTCATGAAGTCGATGGCTGTGACCCGGTGGCCTGTCATGAACTCCTGACCAAGGTTGTGGCGGATATGCGCAAGGGCAGTGGCCCGACACTGGTGCATGCCAAGGTCGTACGCCCCTACAGCCACAGTCTTTCCGACGATGAGCGCCTCTACCGTCCTTCCAGTGAGCGGGAAGAGGAAGAACCCCGTGACCCCCTGAACTCCTTCCCCAAGTTCCTGATCGACAACGGCTTCGCTGACGAGGAAACCCTCGAAAAGATTCGCGAGGAGATCAAGGCCGAGGTGAGAGCCGCATCGGATGCTGCCGTGGCCGCACCGCAGGCGGATGCATCAACGGTGCTGGATCATCTTTACTCGCCCACCGTCGATCCGACTTCAGACCGATTTGAATCGCCCGCAGTTGTCGAGGAAGGCGCAGAGCCGACGACGATGGTGGACATGATCAATGCCTCGATGCGTGATGAAATGCGTCGAGATCCGCGAATCCATGTCTTCGGAGAGGATGTCGCTGACGCCAGTCGCAGTGAGGTGCTCGAAGAGGTCAAGGGCAAGGGTGGAGTCTTCAAGGCGACCTTTGGTTTGCAGAGAGAGTTCGGGGGCGATCGCGTCTACAACTCACCGCTGGCGGAAGCCAACATCGTCGGCCGTGCCATCGGCATGGCGGTTCGTGGCCTCAAGCCTGTCGTGGAGATCCAGTTCCTCGATTACATTTGGCCCGCCTACCATCAGATCCGTTCCGAGTTGGCCCTGATGCGCTGGCGTTCCGCCGGTGCGGACAGTTGTCCGGTCGTGATCCGGGTCGCCAGTGGTGGCTACCTTCGTGGGGGAGCGGTTTACCATAGCCAGTCTGCGGAAACCCTTTTTACCCACATCCCCGGTTTGCGTGTGGTCATGCCCAGCAACGCCACCGATGCCAACGGATTGTTGAGAACGGCGATTCGCTGTCAGGATCCTGTGATCTTCCTCGAGCACAAGCATCTCTACCGACAGACCCACAACAAGGGTGCCTACCCCGGCCCCGATTTCATGATTCCTTTCGGCAAGGCGGCAAAGGTCCGCGAAGGGGATCGATTGACCATCGTCACCTACGGAGCTCTGGTTCACCGGTGCATGACCGCTGCCAAAACTCTGGCGAATGAAGGAATTGAGGTGGAGATCCTCGATCTCAGAACACTGGCTCCCTACGATTGGAATTCCATCGAGGAATCGGTCAAACGCAATCACAAGGTCCTGATCGTCCACGAAGAATCGCTATCTTGGGGATACGGAGCTGAACTGGCAGCCAGAATCCAGGATGAACTGTTTGATCATCTGGATGCTCCCGTTCGCCGTGTGGGCGCAATGGACTGTTTTGTGGCCTATGCACCCGAATTGGAGGAAGTGATCCTTCCCCAGCCAGAGAAAGTGGCACAAGCGGCCCGCGATCTGGCATTATATTAGGCCCGGAACAATCCGCTGGATTCCGGAACCCGGTGAACACCGACCTCGTTGAATCGATGGCGGTGCCTGGGAAGTTCCCCGAAAGGGTCTTCCACGGCTGAGCCGGTCAAGACGTTCTCGTGTCCGGGGACGTTCAAATCATCATGGGATGCAGATTGCCGCAGCATTCCAGTGACAGAGGAGCAAATTTTGAGAGATCCCGATCGAAGTAATCCCGATCCCAACGACCCAGACGAGCTGGATGAGAATGAACAGTCTCCACCTTCCTGGAGCCAGAGACCCTGGTTCTGGATGCTGGTGATCCTCCTCGGGGTTTTCACGCTGACCAACCTGTTCAGTGACAAGTTGAAGATCGGCGCTCTCGAGGTGGAAGCCAATCGTCTCTTCAGCGAAGTTGAGCGTGGTAACGTGGAAAGTGTCACCGAGGCGGAGCAGGAAGTCTTCGTGGCGGTCCTGCGCAGCAAAGTGACCGTCGACCAGCCCGGTATCGATTCTGAAAACAGCCTCGAGACCCTGAAGATCTTCGCGGTCATTCCCGGTGAGCTGAAAAGTGACCTCAACAAACTGGGTGCCGAATACACGGTTCCCGTCACCTTCCGTGACAACACGACGCCCGGCTGGCAGGTGCTGGTTTCCGGGATCGTCCCATTCATCATCCTATTGCTGTTTTTCTGGTGGATGAGCAATCGCCTCCGTCGACAGATGGGTGGGCCGGGGATCTTCGGCAAGTTTGCCGGCAATCAGGCCAAAAAATTCGAGAAGGGTGAGGGATCGGTGACCTTTGATGACGTCGCCGGACTTCGTAATGTGAAAACCGAACTGCAAGAGCTCGTCGATTTCCTCAAGGAGCCTGAGCGTTTCACCCAGTTGGGTGCGAAGATTCCCAAGGGAGTCCTTTTGGTGGGCCCTCCCGGAACCGGAAAGACCCTGCTCGCCAGAGCAGTTGCCGGCGAAGCGGGAGTCCCCTTCTTCTCCATCTCCGGATCCGAGTTTATCGAGCTGTTTGTCGGTGTCGGTGCCTCCCGGGTTCGCGAGTTATTTGACGAAGCCAAGAAAAGTGCGCCCTGTATCGTCTTTATCGATGAGATCGATGCGGTTGGGCGTTCCAGAGGAGCAGGACTGGGTGGCGGTCACGACGAGCGCGAGCAGACCCTGAATCAGATCCTCTCTGAGATGGATGGCTTTGAATCGAATCAGGCCGTGATCGTTCTTGCGGCAACCAACCGTCCTGACGTCCTCGATGCGGCATTGGTCCGTCCTGGGCGATTCGACCGCCAGGTAGTGGTTGAGCGACCGCAGAAAGATGGCCGAAAGGCGATTCTGGGTGTCCACACCCGCAATATGCCCCTCGCCTCCGACGTCGACATGGAGTCTCTCGCCCGTGGAACCATCGGCTTTTCCGGTGCGGATCTGGAAAACCTCGCCAATGAAGCCGCTCTGATGGCAGCCCGGAGAGGCCACCAGCGTATCACCCATGGAGACTTCGAGCGTGCCAAGGACAAGATCCAATTGGGGACGTTGCGGGATGAGGCGATGAGCGAGAAGGAAAAGGAGCTGACCGCCTATCATGAGGCAGGGCACGCTCTTCTCGCCCTGCTCCTTCCTGAGACGGATCCGGTGCACTCTGTCACCATCGTTCCACGCGGCCGGGCATTGGGGGTCACCCAGCAGTTGCCGATGGAGGACATCAATAATTACTCGAAAACCTACCTGCTCAACCGGATCGCGATTCTGTTGGGGGGAAGGGCCGCAGAGGACCTGGTTTTTCAGGAGTTCACCACCGGGGCTTCCAACGACCTGGAGCAGGCGACCAGCCTTGCAGAGAGAATGATCTGCCTTTGGGGCATGAGTGAAAAAATGGGCCCCGTCTCATTCAAGAGGGGTGAAGAGCATGTCTTCCTTGGCCGGGAGCTGGGTGAAGCGAAAAACTTCAGTGAGCACACGGCGATGATGATCGACGAAGAGATTCGCACGATGCTCGAGGACTCCTACCAGCGAGCCCTGAGAATCCTTGGGGAATCCAGGGAGAAACTGGAACTTTTGACCCGTGAGTTGTTGGAGAAGGAAGTGCTCAACGACAAGGAGATCTATCAGTTGATGGATATTCCATTGCCTGATGTACTTCGTGATATCGCCGTCCCGCCAGTGGCTGCGGATGATTCTTCCGCAGATGACACCAAGGAAGAGAAAACCCAACTGCCACCGGACGTGGATCCGGGGCTTCTGGGGCTTGAAGGTTCCTGACCAAAGTTGTTGAGAACTTTGGTTCTCCCGCAATTGTCAGGTTGTTCTGTCCCCCTCCCCGGTGCAACATTCACCGGGGAGGGGGATTCTCTTGGTAGAGGGCGATGGTGTCGAAACTCCGGATATGGGTGCAGCCACCCCTTCGGTGGATGCCGATGGGGATTCTTCTCAAAAGGAAGAGGCCCAACTCCGGCAGTTCCGTTCCCCATCCCATTCAACCGCAGGTCTTTCCGGTGGTTCAATCGGCTGGCGCCAACAATTGGATTCCCTGACGCACCTTTCCTCACTGGATGATTCGGACTTTGGCCTGCGCCTGGTGGCGTATGACCAGTTCCACCCATCGATGATGACCCTTCGTGACGGAATATCGCTGACCCGGTTGAAACCGAATCGCAATTGGGACGTCTTGTTGGTCGGCGGATATCACACCCTCCTGAGCCAATTTGCTCAGCTGGCGAGAATCTTTGGAGCTTTGCTGGAGCGTGGGATCCCTGTTGCGGTCATCGAGCCGGATGCCATTCTGATGGGCAGCGACGGTCAATTTTCAATATTGTCCTCGAGGCTTGTTTCACGCGAGGACCTCGATCTGGATATCCATGCTTCGAGAATCGCCCCGGAAATCCTGCTGGCAAATTACGAAGCGGAGATCGAGGAAACACAGGTTGTCTATGCGCTCGCAGTCTTGTTGCACGAATGTGTCGTCGGTTCTCCACCCTGGGCTGGACGGGATGCCACAGAGGTGGCAGATCGATTGCTGTCAGGGAGTTCGGTTTTGGAGACATCAGAGATCTCCATGAACCCACCGGGCCTGAAAGGGCTTCTGCGCGACGCCTTGTCCCTCGATCCCAACAAGCGTCCCTCGACCCTTCGGGGTTTCGCAAAGATGCTGGAAGCAGTACGCGATGGAGAGAGACCGAGATCAAAGGGCCGATCCCACGGAACTGGAAGTTCCCCCGCAGGCAATTTGCGCATCGGTCTATTTGCAGGTTTGATCATCCTTGCGACTTTAATGGGCCGATTCCTGGGAACGGACAGTGATCAGTTCGAATCAGGAACCGATCTTCAGAAGGGGATGTTTATCAGGCCCCTTCCGGTTCATGGTGAAGAGCAACCTCTCGCTGATCATGCGATTCGCTGGTTTCAGCGCTTTGATCAAAAAGAACAAGATGGATTCAGTGATCCACGACACCAGCTGGATTTTGCGTGGGTGTGCCTGAGGGCCGGTGAGTATGACCGCGCTCGTCAATCCGCTCACAAGGCTGCCAGAGAGATGCCAGAGAGTCCCGAGCCTTGGGTCATTCTCGGCATCGCAGCTTTGGAAAAGGGTGATTCCGCTGGGCGGATAGAGATAGAAAATGGGCTGCGACACGAAGCGAGGGATGTCTCGGGGTTGTGGAGCAGGGTTGCCGGGCACCTTTATCTTCTCCAGAACCGGAAAGCACAGGAGTTGCTCAACGTCTTGTCTGTGGAGACTCCCAATGATCCCAATGTGTGGTTCCACAGGGCACTGTGTGAGTTGAGAAGCGGTCAGGCAGAATCTGCCCGGTCTTCGATCGCAAGGTTTACGGAGCTCAACCCACTCGACGGGTGGGGGGATTGGTTGAATGCGGAAATCGCCTTTGCCGAGGGACGACTTCGCTCTACAGAATTGATCCTCGAATCAGCGCAGGTGAGATTGAATCAGGATCGATCTTTGGCGATTCGAACTTCTTCCCTGTGGGATCGACTGGGCCGTTCGAAAACTGCTCATGAATGGCAAAAGCGTTCGATGGACAGCGGCAATACCTGGGGTGGGCTCGAATGGCGCAGTGGCGGCCGCCTGGTCATGCCGCAGAGATCTGCCCTGTTTCTGGGGCCTCCTGCTCCCCCGGAAAATATCGAAAAATCCCCTGAATAGAATCGGCACTGCCCCGTCTTTCATGGTGTGAACCTCTCCGACTCAACTGTTGAGTGAGGGGCCACTGGAAAGGAGCGGGCCATGTTGTCCCGTATCTTGTTCGGATGCACAGGCATCCTTCTCGCATTGTTTCTGGCTCCACAAAATGTGGAAGCCGGAGCTTCAAGTGACGATCGTCTGCGACACTCGAGAAGTGTTCGCTGGACTCAGGGGGGTTGCAGAGTTTCCCCTCGACCTGTCACTCGTGTTTTGCCCCGCAGGGTTTCTCCGATCCAGAATTCCCATCAGATTCAGTACTTCTGTATTGGTGGGGTTCAAAAGCGGCGCTTGCCCTGCGGAACGGTTGAGAGGTGGATCGCACCGCACACCAAAATCGTGACCAGGAAGGTCAAGGTGCCCGGTGGTTTCAGGACAGAAGTCCGTTACAGAAATGAATGTATCTGTGGGATCACGGTGCAGGTGCCATACACCGTCAGGATACCGCTGCCTGCCCGTTGTGAATTGAAGCGGGAGAAGGTTCATGTTCCTGGGCGCTGGGTGGCTGAAAAAGGTCGCCAGAGTCGACTGCGAACCGTTCACCATCCTTACCAGACCAGATTCTGAGCGAAGAAGGTCTTCGCTTTTACCCCGGAGTGGAAATGCGGGTCTCCACTCCGGGGCTCATTTTTTGGGGGCTCATTTTTTGAAGGGGTGAGCTTCCGGAACACGGGTTGCCGCCACTGCTGGACCGGAACAATTGAAGCCTGAGTTTCAGTCAGGGTCCCAATACTTTGAAATAGGGTCCTTGACGTCATTAATTATCTTGGGCATATTCCCCTTCGGAGAGCCATCCCGTCACCTTCTCCTCCCAGCCCTCTCCAGACCAATACAAGTGATTAGTGTCTCTGAAGCGATCTGATCCACAGTTATTGCGGTTTCTCGTTCCGAAACGTGCACTGACCATAGTGTGGGTGCTGTTTCAAAGGGGACTGAAGAAGATCTCATAGAGATTCCCATGTGGATTCCAAAAGGGATTCCCACAGGGATTCCCACAGGGATTCCCACAGGGAACCTGGACGGCAGAGCCTCCGTCGTTCAGGGAACCCGCTTTCTCAAGGGCCAAGGGGCCTGATTGAGCTCAATGGAGGCTTGCAGAGGAAGACCTGAGGGTCACGACGGGATGGGGGTCCCGCCTGTGCAGTTGGGGGAAGTCGATCTGTTTTCACACACTCTCTGTGTGGGAAGAACTGCTCATCCCGCTTCTTGCCTGGCCAAACCCGGACGGTGTGATCCGATTCGTGGGTGATCGACCAGAGAGGATCGTTTTGAATCGATCCTGAGCTGCACTTAATGCCTGAAGGCTGAGTGGTGTGGGTCATTAGTTTTTTGCCACAGTTTTTTTGCCACAGTTTTTTTGCCACCTAGACGCCTGTCCCTCCCTACACACATCAGGGCAGGTGCCTCGACGTACCGTCAACAAGTCCAAGCAATCCCCGTCGTGTAGGGACGACGGGGAGTATTTCTAAAGTGTTCCCAATTAACATCTTGTGAGTAATCGTGATTTCGGAGCGTCCATAAACTTTACGCCCGGAGCCCTTGCCGATACCCTAATTGTCAGAATTCGTTACGGTCCCAAAGGTAGGGGACATCGATCAGGGAGGACTCCCATGAGTGAAGAATCATTGACCCGCTCGTCCGATGAGGCAGCGATCACGCTTTTGCCCAGACAGCAGATTCTCAAAGATTTGAAGAACTGGATTCATGAGGGCCATGACCCGCGTGAGGATTCGGACTCCAAGTCCCCCTGCACTCTGACTCTGGTCAAGGGGGCGGCGGGCCTCGGCAAATCCCGATTGATTCACGATGCATTGTCGGCAGATGCGGTCGACACAGATCTGCCCCTTCTCTGTTGCAGGGTCCAGTGTCATGAGCGACAGGGAATTCCGTTTCTGCCGGTCCTGCGTCTGATCAAGGATCTGATTCTTCAGAGTGGCGAGGAATCTGCCCTCTGGAGGCGTTATGCCCACGTTCTCGCCAGAGTTTTCCCTGAACTTCGGGAGGAGTTGGGCGAGGATGTCCTGACACTTCCTCTCCCCGGTCACAGTGGCCGTATCCAGTTCCATGAGGCCCTGGGAGAAATCCTCTTTGAGTTGGCTCAGGGAAGAACCCTGATCCTGGTGCTTCATGACCTTCACCGCAGTGATCCGGGAACCATTGAGTTCGTCGAGTTTCTGGCCAGAAACAGCTCCCTCTCCAGCCAGCAGGGCAGTGCCGAAGGGCCCTTGGGAGGCGCGACAGATACCCGCGATTGGAAGCACATTCGAGCCAGAGAAGGACGAGCGGGAGAGTTCGCTTCCTCGATCATCGAGGCCGAGGCCTTCGATCAGGAATCGGCGGAACCGGGTGGAAGATTGCTGCTTCTCGCCGATCACGGTCAGGGTGAGGACAACTGCAAGACGAGCCAGGCATTGCAAGGCCTTTCGCTACAACCCTTCTGCCAAACCGTTGAGATTCCGGCCTTTGAGACAGAAGAAGCGACCCCTTTCCTGGAGGAATTGCTGGAAGGGGAAGTTTCTGCGGAAATCTCGACCCTGATCAGCAATGCCTGTGATGGAAATCCGCTGTTGATCAGCGAGTTGGGCCGCCTGTTGTCAGAGTCTGGAGTGGCCTCACCCATCGAAGAGGAAAACGTGCAGGCACTGGTGGAAAGTGCCGGCAGCAGTTCGATGACCACCGTGCTGGTCGAGAGAAGACTTGCGGCACTTCCTCCTCTGGAGCGCAAGGTTCTGGAGCACCTCGCCATGCTCAGGAGGCCGGTGCAGTCGGCGTTGCTGGCGAAATCGTGTGCGGTGACAGAGGAACGTTTGATCTCTGCCCTGGAGGATCTGAACCGGAGGGGTTACCTGTTGATCCAGGAGATCCAGAACAAGGTTCGGTACTCGATCGCCCATGAGATGTACCTTCAGGGAGTACGTGATTTTCTCGGCAACGACCAGGCGCGACGCCTTCAGGCTGATTTGGGCAAGGCCCTCGCTGAAGACGAGCGCAGTGGCGACCCGGTGAGAGCCTATGAAATTTTTGAACTGCTCAGTGCTGCGGAACAATTCACGGCCGCGATCCCTCACGGAATGGTGGCGATGCGATTCTTCGCCAGCGCATATGCTGAGCCACTGGCCATCGACATCGGTCGCAGATTGTTGCCGCATGTGGAGGGTGAAGCGGGTTCCCCCGAGCGCAGGGAGATTTTGTCCACCCTCGCCAGAATCGAACTGGAGTCCGATCAACCCCAGGCCTCCAAGACCCACATCAAGGCACTCATCGCCGAGTCGGGGCTCGATCCGGTCATTCGCTACGAATCACAGGTGTTTCTCAGCAACATCTATCTGCAGATCAATGAGCCCCTGAAGGGAATCAAGGTTCTCAACAGGGTCTCCAATGCAGAGCTGGAGGCAGCAGGGCCTCTTTCCCATGCGCGGGTCAGCACGATGCGTGCGAAACTGCGTTTGAAAAGACTCGATATCAAACGTGCGATGAGCTTGTGTCTCAGGGCACAGAAAGAGATTTCGGCGGTTGAAGACCATCCGGAAGCCGTCGCACTGCAATGCCAGATCCATGAGGTCACTGCAGAAACCCACCTTGCGAGGGGGGATTCCGCAGCAGCACTGAACAGTTATCAAAGGGTTCTCGAATTGGTAGAGGAGAGGGACGATGCGGTCTCTCTTGGGACCCTGTTGCGTACGATCGGCAGGGTTTACTACGACCGGGGCAAGCATTTCCGCGCCGCACGCTATCTGTTCCGTGCGATGGAGGTGGTCGAAAAGACCCAGGATCTCAAGTCTCTTGCAGCGACCTACGACCTGCTCGGAAAAATCTATCGCAACAGTGGTGATTTCTCTCGCAGCCTGGGTTACTTCCGCAGGGCACTCCATTTGAGTGAACGTATCGGTGATTCTGCTGAAATCTCTCCCACCCTGAATTCCATCGGCAGTTTGCACGCCCACTCCGGGGATTACTCCAGAGCGGTGCGATACTTCAAGAGAAGTGTTTCCAACAGCGAGAAGCAGGGAAGTACCCGAGGCATCGTGCAGTCATTCCTGCATTTGGGTTGGACCTGGTTTGCTCTGGGTGAACGCAAGCAGGTGGAGAATCTGGTACGCCAGATCCTGATCCTGTCACAGGAATTCGACATGCCGGAGAATCAGGCTGAGGGACATCGCCTGCAGGGTAATCTCGCTCTCTTGCGAGGGGAGTGGAAAGCCGCTGCCAAGGAATTGAAAAAGGCGGAGGAACTGTCCCTGAAAAGGGGCTCGGAGCGAGTGGTTGCTGCCAGTTGCTTCGATCAGGCCCAGTTGGCCATCGAGCAGGAGCAGTACGAAGCGGCATTGAAAGTCGTGACCCGCGGAATGGTGACCGCTGAATCGTTGCAGTCGGTACCGTTACTGGTGCGGGGTTTCCTGTTGAAGGGGGCCATCGCTCGCCAGAGGAATGAAGACGGGCACGAGAAAGCGCTCGAAAATTACGAGAAGGCTCTTCAGATGATCACGGGGGATTCCCTGTTGCCGTTGCAGTGGCAGATTCATTACGCGATGGCACGGGTACTCCACGCCACACATGAAATTGAGGGTGCGAGAACCCATTACGAGCGTGCTTCTGCGCTGGTGGAGAGAATTTCCCAACGCTTGCCCGAGGATATGAGAGTCGTCTTCAGGGACGATCGACGCCGCAAGGATTTCTTCACTGACCTGATGAGATTCCGTAAAGAGACCGCCACTGTGATGCCGGTTCCTCAAGTGGCGGTTCCTGAGGAACGTACAGACAATGTTTCTGAGAACCCCGCGGTAGAGGATGCTCCGGTTCAGGAGTTGGGTCACCACGCCTACTTCCAGACGATGCAGGTGTTGGGACAGCATCAGGAGTTGAGAGCTTTTCTCGCGGGATTGCTCGAAGAGGTTCGTCGTGTGGTGCCGAGTCCCAGGGGCTTTATCGCTGCGCGCCGTCGTCGGCGTTGGCAAAGTCTGGCCGATGTGGACATGGGACCCGAAGAAGACTGGTTGCCACCCCAGCATGCACTGGGTGGGTTGGCTCAGGAGAGTCTTTCCCGAGGCAGTGCCCTTCGCAGCGGTGATTCGGATTGGGACGCTTGGGTAGAAAACCATCCGGCGGGAAGCTCGCTCAGGGGAAGAAGCCTGCTGGCGGTTCCTTTTGAGGCTTCAGACCTTTTCAGTGCAGTTCTCGTTCTGGAGAGGCCGACCGCAGGTCACCCTTTCCAGCCACAGGAATTGGACCGGATCGGCGAGATGATGTCCCTGGTCCGCGGTCAACTCGCTGCCCTTGCCCGAACCGCAGACCTTCTCGAATACGAACAAAGCGAGATCGGATCACGGGCAGCTTTTGATGACGATCTGGGCGAGATGCTCTTCCGTCATCAGAGGGACAAGGAGCCCCTCGGATTTATGGAGATCAGCCTTCCGGGCCTCGATCTGCTGTTGCGCGATCGTGAAGACGAGTTGTTCGTACGCAGCCTGATCGAAACGCTTCAGCCGATCCATGGTGTTTACCACACTGGAGGTGACCACCTGATCTGTTCCCTGATCGGTACCGGTGAAGAGAATCTGCGCAAGCGCTGCAAGGATCTTCAGCATGTTCTCCAGGATCTGCGTGAAAAGTTCAGCTTGCCAGTGGATGTGGCTGTGACGGTTCTGCCTCATTGGTTCGCAGTCGCTTCTGCGGAAATCTCCTCTCTGGCCTCGAGTGGAAGTGAGTTCTTCCGGGCGGGTTCACAGCCGGACCTGGATCAGGAAGTGGCCAGTTTGACTTCAGGGGAGATGTCCCTGAAAGAGGCAAAGGCTGCATTGGAGAAGCGATACATTATCGCAGAACTGTTCCGTTCCGGCGGAAACATAACGCGTGCGGCTGAGGCCCTCGGGATTCACAGACCGCAGCTTTCCAATCTGCTCAAACGGCATGACATCCGCAAAGAGGATTTTGAAGGCGAGTCCGGTCGAAATTCCTGAGATCAGGGCCTTTCAATCATGACCCTGGTCGATCGGTAAAAAGAGGTGAACACAAAAAAGAAGGAAGCCCGGTGTGTGACACCGGGCTTCCTTCTTTTCGATCATGAAGATCGTACGGCTACGACTAGCAGGTGAAGTCGTGAGCTCGAACGGTCTTGCGACCATTCTCAGTGGCACGCTTGGCTGCCTGCTGGATGTAGTGATGAATCACACTGTTCAGTCCATCGAGGGCATCTCCGCCAACATTGACATCGTGCTCCTTGAGAGCAGCCTTGGCCTTGCTTCCGACGAGAAGCATTTCTTGTTCAGCCATGGTGTTCCTTTCCTGCCCTCTCAGGGATCAATTTCCCTCTTCGAGGACCTACTTGGTACCGTTCAAATCAAAGAAATCGGCTCAGGAGCCCTCCGCTGACCCCACCGAAAACATTGAAACCCACTTCCTGGCATGTCGCCCTGTGCGGAACAGGGCAGGAGGCGTGCCTCACGTCTAGAAGGATAGCCGCCACCGGTCTGAAAAAGAAAGAGAGAATTAGGCGATTTTTGCCCATCAAATGGGGGTATTGCCCGATTCATGAAAAAGGGGGGCTTCCTGGCTGTGTCGTGGAAGCCCCCCCTCGAGTATGCGGGAAATGTCTTAAGTTCTTATTTTGTTTAGATTTGCGTTATGCGTTGACGAATTTTGCCGGAGTTCTGGGTCCATTCTCAAGGAAGTTGGTGACGCCGATGCGCATATCCTGAGTTGCACAAACTTCCCCAAAAAACCGAGCTTCCAAGGCGATTCCCTCTTTCAGAGGCAATCTGCACCCCTCGATGATGGCACTTCGCAGGATGCGATCCACCTCAGTTGAGAGGTGTCCCAGATCCGCTTCGGCGAGTTCATCGGGAGTTTGCAGGGGGCCACTTTCAATCCCCTTGAAGGGGGCATCACCACGGATGGCTCCGTGAAGGAGTTCGGTGGCACGGCGGCGAAGGGCACGGGGGTCTCCGGGGACCTCTTCGGAAATGAGTCCGATGGCCAGTGCCTCGGCGGAAGAAATGGGACGTCCGGTCCGCATCAATTCGGCAGCCTTTTCCACTCCGACCCAACGGGGGAGTCTCTGGGTTCCACCCGCTCCTGGAATGATGCCGAGGTTGACCTCCGGTTGGCCGACGAAAACCTTGAGTCCCGCGCGGGCGATTCGCACATCGCAGGCCATGGCGATTTCATTGCCCCCCCCGAATGCGAGTCCATTCATCGCGCAGATCACCGGCTTGGGGCAATCTTCGATGGCTTGAACGGAAGCCTGGGAACCACTGGAGGTTTCCTCGCCCATCTTTGCGGAATCAATCTTTGCCAGGAAGCCGACATCAGCACCGGAGACAAACGCCTTGACGCCAAACCCTGTCAGCAACACTCCGTCGATGGCGGAATCTTGACTGATCTCCTTGAAGTGGTTCTCGATCTGCAAAAACGCTTCATTGTTGAGCGCATTGAGGTGACGGGGCCTGCGGACGACGACGTGGGCGATGGATCCATGATCCTCCCGAAGAACAAGGGGGATCGGGAAGGGGGTACCCGTCGCAGCCTGATCGGCGAGGCACTGGGGAACCGGGAAGCCCGGATGTCCATCGGCGTACTTTTTCGCCAGTGCCAGTGACTCCTCCATACCGAGAGAATTCATCAGGCGGAAGGGAGCCTTGACGTCGAGGGCGGTTTCCACAGCCATGTCCATGTCAGCCACATTGGAAATACCACTGTCGACGATCTCTCCGACGATGCCGAAGTAGGCACCCAGAAGTGCGTCACGGACGGCAGCAAAGGTCTCTTCGGGAACCTCGACCTTTTCGCCACGAGCAGGGACTTCCCACGCCGTCTCATCGGCGACCGCCTTGCGCAGGATTTCCGGGGTCCGGTACCAGCTGTGGATCTTCTCGTTGTAGTTGTCGAGTCCAACCGCAGTGATGGGGTTTCCACCGGTGAGGTTCATGGCCGTGAAGGGACCGACGGTGTAATCGAGAACGTCGCAGGCCACCTGATCGACTTCGCGACTGGAGGCGACTCCCTCTTCGACCAGAAGAGCGGCAGCCAGGAACATGCCCTCGAAGACGGGGTCGATGGCGTAGCCGTAGCGGCTACCGACCTTGATCGGGATTTTGCCGATGGCTTCGTAGAAGCCCATCATGTCGTGTGCCAGTTCACCATTGGTTTCCTTACCGGGCACGATTTCGACGATGGGGTTCCGCTCCGCAGGGAAGAAGTAATGGACCACCATCGTTCTGCCAGGGTTGGAAATGCCGTGGAAGATCACTTCCGGCTCCAAGTGGGAGGAGTTGGAACAGAGGACCGCATCTTCTGCGACCAGTTCCTGAACCTGAGAAAAGATTTTTCCCTTCAGGGCCTTGTCCTCTGTCGCTGCTTCGACGACCAGATCGCAACCAGCCAGTTGCGAGTAATCTGAAGTGAAGACGACTCCATTTTTCATCTTCTCGCCCTGTTCAGAGCGGAAGGCTCCCGATTCCACTCCCCGGTCGACCTTTTTATTGAGTTTGGATCGACCTCGTTCGAGAGCGTCTTCAGAGATGTCGACCACGACCACCGGAACATCGGCGGGGGAGAACACCTTTGAGAAGTGAAGGGCGATGTCGGGACCGATTTGCCCGGAGCCGATGACGCCGATGCGTTTCACCGGTTTGCCCAAAATGTCGATCATGGGTGATTCGGAACTCATTGGAAAACCTCCGTTAAAGAACGGTTCAAAACAGACAAGTCCGGGGATTGTAATCAATGGGCGGAAAGCCATCACCCCCACCGGGCATTTCCGTCAAAAATCGCTGAACGGAGTGACGGTGTCAGGGGTTTAGCCCACGGAATCGATTACTGGAGGCGATTCACCAGCCATCGGGAGATATCCCCGATCTGATCCGGATGAAGGCCATGGGGAGCCATGTAGTCGTGCCATTCCACAGGCCAGCCCAGTTCGCTGAGTCGATCCGCAGAGGATTTACCGAGCGCATGGGGGACCACAGGATCCAGGTTTCCATGGCAGCACAGCAACGGAACCGAGCCTTCCCGGTTCGCGACCTCGGGATCGGCAAGATAGGCGGACAGGACCATCAAGCCCGCGAGGGGAGGATCGTGGGAGAGCCCTACATGATAGGTCATGGCTCCACCTTGCGAAAATCCTGCGAGAATCACCCGGTCTGCGGGGATACCGAGAGCGATCTGGTCTGCGATCAGTTGTCGGATCAATGCCGCACTTTCCTCCAGCCCCGCGTGGTCGATCTTGCGGTCGATGTCCATTTCAAGGATGTCGTACCAGGCACGCATGACCATTCCATGGTTGATGGTGACCGGACGCACTGGAGCGTGGGGGAAGATGAAACGGATGGGTGGTGCGCCTGCGAGATCGAGCTCGGGAACGATGGCCTCAAAGTCATGGCCGTCTGCTCCGAGGCCGTGAAGCCAGATGATGGCAGCGGTCGGGTCTGACCCGGTTTCCACGGTTATAAACTCAAGACGTAGCTCTTCTGACATCGCGGGCTCTCCAAAAATCTGGGTGTCGTGGAAACTCTATTCGAGACGATCGAGGAGTGGTATCAGATCTGCCAGATCTTCAACCGTGTGGTCACCCGCGGGTTCGAATCGCTCCTGCCAGTATTGCTCATCCCCGTTGTCGACCCAGACAGTGGTCATTCCCAGTTTTTTGGCACCGGGAAGTTCGTGGGAGTTGCCATCACCCACATAGAGGCAATCTTCTGCATTCACATTCAGTTCGTTGATGACGTGTTGGTACATCAGAGGGTCGGGCTTGCGGGTGCCGAGGTGGGCAGAACTTGCTCTGCAAGAGAAGTATTTTCCCAGAGGGGTCGTATCAAGAATCTCTGGCGCAGCAGAGGAGCAATCGGTGACGAGAGCCAGTTTGAGACCGCGCTCAAGGATCCGGTCCAGGGTTTCAATGGCATCGTGCTTGGGCTGCAGTGCGGTCGCCAACATTTGTCGATGAGCCTGATAGGCCACATTGCGTGTCTCTGTCGGGAGGGAATGATTGAGCTGTTCAAGAATGTCATCGAACTGGCCGGGACCATCGGGAATCTGGCCGGTCATTCTTTCCTCGAATCGCTCTGACCACAGTCTCCCGTAGTCAGAAGGGTCAATGCCCAGAATCCCTGCGATCTCCTCACAGCTTCCGGACCAGACCTCCGGGGCAAGATTGGGCACAAGTGTGCCGAACAGGTCGAAAAGTACCGCTTTCATCAAACCTCCGCCTGAAGGATGAAGGTAATCGGTGAAGCTGGCAAGCACGGCTGTCGGGGATCAAAAAAAATCCCTCCGGAAGCCGGAGCTTCCGAAGGGGGGGGATCAAACAAGTTTTAAACGGTACCAAAGTACTCTGTTCACTCGCTTGAAGTGGAGGTGTTTCCACCGACCTGATTTCTCAGGTCGGCGAAGGTATTCCAAGTGAAATCAGCAGTTGGTGTCGTCACTGTCACAGACCGGCAAGGTGTCGTCGGTCGTGGCATCCGGACCATCCTCATACGGGCCAGGGGCCGGAGGAATCGGACCGAACTTGAAGAGCCAGTTCAGCAGGTACACGGAATCGGCCATGTTGAGGGCTCCGTCGTCATTGCTGTCACAAGCATCCGGACACAGAATCGGCAGACCATTGAACTGGTTGGCCAGCATGGTGGCCGAGTCAGCCAG
>CAJXMG010000028.1 GCA_913056395.1 uncultured bacterium
CGAATGGGCTTTGCCATCGGTCGCAAGCTTCGCGAAATCGGCGAGAGTCATCAGGTGATGTGTGTCACCCATCTTCCTCAAGTGGCTTGCCACGGCAGTCGGCAGCACCGGGTTTTGAAATCGGTGGATTCCGGCGTGACCCGCACCTCCCTTCAGGAGTTGACGGAAGAGGAACGCGTTGAAGAAATAGCCTCCATGCTTCGAGGAGATCGCGCGACCGCACGTTCTCTGGATGAAGCGAGGGAAATGCTCTCGGAAGCGGAATCACTGGAGAACGCTTGAGTAGCAGGGCTCAACGGATGCTGGAACTGTCCTCTGTTGCAGTCGAGAAACCATGGGGTGGAACCCGTCTCAAATCTTTTTTTCCACAGAAAGACCTGCCCTCTGACCGCCTCGGTGAACTCTGGCTGGTTTCGACAGTCGGTGGGGAACGTTGTCACTCGAAAGTGACCGGGGGTGATTTTTCGGGACTGACTCTTCGAGAGTGCCTCCTCAGGAATCCCGAAGAGATTCTAGGGCAGAATCTTGCGCAGCAATTGCCAGCCGGTGATTTTCCGCTGCTCTTCAAATGGATCGACGCCTGTGAAGATCTTTCCGTTCAGGTGCATCCGGATGATTCACTCGCCCAGAAACTGGGTCTGGGCGAGAACGGCAAGGAAGAATCCTGGCTGATACTCGATGCCGAACCCGGAGCTGCCGTTCGTGCAGGGTTTTCCAGTGGTTGGGATATGACGCGACTGGTAGAGGCGGTGACCGCTGGAGCTGACATTTCTGAATCTCTTCAGCGGTACCCCGTACAAAAGGGTGACCTTCTTCATATTCCTCCGGGCACCGTTCACTCCATAGGAGGAGGAGTTCTCCTCGCAGAGATTCAGCAGCCGAGTGATGTCACCTTCCGTATTTACGATGGAGAGACGTTGGGTCTCGACGGTCAACCTCGGGAGTTGCACCTTGATATGGCTGTCAAAACCTCGGCTACCGGGTCGCTTCATTATTGCGAAGAGAAAGAACTCCCCCGAAATGTCTGGCACCAGCGAGTAAATCCTGTCGCTTATCAGATCACCGAACTCCATGGAGAGTGGAACGGGCCTGTACCACTCCCTTCGGAGGAGTGCTCCATCTTTACCTGCCTCTCCGGAGAGGCTTCCTTGGACACCGGAATTGTGGGAGGGCAGGAGGTTCTCAGGGCTGGCGACGTCCGTCTGATTCTGCCGGGAACGACCTCTCTCAGCCTGAAGACAGCCGGGGAGGGGTGGTTTGCGGTCTTTTCCCCAAGGAGCGGCCTCGTTGACCCTTGAGCGGCGAGTGGCTACCATCACCGTTTACCCGGGGTTCACGGGGAAGGACCTTCAGCCTGTCCCGCTGCAGGGTCCATGAGGAGCCCGGGAAACCCAAGGAGGAGCAATCCCAATGAACAGAGCCCGTCGGCGACCCCAGAGTGGGCGCACCGGGGGCGGTAACGACCGCGACCCCGAGGAAAGACAGCCTTATCGCCCGCAACCGAAGAAGGGGGCACACCCCGCTGTAGTGGTGGTGACCCTGGTTCTTCTGGTAGGGACCGTTTCGATGTTTGCTTTCAGCTACATCAACCGTCCGACCGAACCGGTAAAGGTGATCGAGGAATCGACCAACGACAAAGAGTACCGGGCGATCCAGAAGGATATTCAGCGTTCCAATTCTCTCGCGCGGGAAGTGGTTCAAAACAGGAATGACTGGGCCGCCAAGGAGTTTTCCAGAAAGTGGCAGAAGGCGATGGATTTCTCCAGTGCGACGCAGCAAAAGTTGCGCGAGATGCTGGCTGAAGTTCGAAATGAGGACGGCACACTGCCGCCAGAATATTCCGGATACAATTCGGACTTCACCCGCATTCAGACGATCATCGGTGACTTGGCCAAAGTGGCACCGATGTTTACCGATGACGAGGAGTAACCTTGTCCCAACGCAGAGCACCACGAACCGGTAAGCAGGCTCCCAGGGCCGCCGCACCTCCCAGGCAGACGCAAAAGGTCGTTCGCCAGGAAGAGGATGACGACATCGACATGGGAGATCTCATCGTCGGTCTCGTTGCTCTGGTGGGACTTCCGGTAGTGACTTTGGTGATTCTGTCATTTCTGGGGATGCCCTTTGGGGGAACGTCTGAAATGAACAGCCAGCAGGCGGATGTTTATCGGGGGCTCGACAAACACGTGCCGCCGATGACGGACGCTGAAGCGGTCACGATCCTCAATCGTTCAAAGTTCTGGATTGATGACCGGGCCAAGGATTACATGAAGCGATCCAGGGCTACCGAGGATAATTCCATCAAGAATTATTGGCAGGGAGCGGCCAAGAAGGTTCTCGGAAAAGCAGAGGCTGACCTGAAGCGTATACAGAACAACCTGCGCAAAGATCCGAATGCTTCTGTTCAAATACTCGACAGCGCCCAGCAGTATCTTTTGCAAATCGACACTCTTCAGGTGCAGATCCAACAGGAAGACCCATTCCGTCAGGTTCGCTAAAGTGACCAGGGCGGTAGACGGTCTTTTTTGGGGAAGTGCCTGAAATCCCCAATAACCCCTCCAAATGAAGGTTCCGCTGACCCCAGCGGCCGAAATTCCTGCTCCGTCGTATTCTTATCTGGGAACGGTAGACGCACCTCAAACGCGCAATAGAGCCCCGTTCCCGGGGAAGTGCGATGGCTTCTGTACAAGCCGGAGAATGCATCAACGGACGCTATCGTATCCTCCGTCAACTCGGAGCCGGTGCGATGGGAACGGTATTCTTGTGTGAAGACCTGACGCGTGTGAAACGCAAGGTCGCACTCAAGATCTTGCGTTCCGATCGTCTCGAAGACTCCGAAGAGTGGTCCAAGGTTGAATACGAAGCCCTGACTCGATTGCGCCACCCCAATCTTGCAAAAGTTTACGACTTTGGAAGAGTTCAGCAGAGCCATGACTGGTTCATCGTCAGTGAATTCATCCGCGGAGATGATTTCCTTGCCGCTTCAACTTCATTTGAAGAGTCTGAATTCCTCGACGTTGTCGTACAGATTTGCCGAGCTCTGGAATACATCCATTCCCAGGGCTATGTCCACTTTGACATCAAGCCCGACAACATACTGGTTACCCGTACACGGCAGATGGGGACAGATCAATCTTCAAAGGTGATTCAGGATAATGCGGCCAATGGATCGACAGATCGCTGCTTGGGGCCGCCGATTGCCAAACTGATCGACTTTGGTCTCGCAGAAAAAATCAGTGGTACCTTCGATTTCGCCATCAAGGGAACACTGCATTACGTCGCACCAGAGATCATCGATGGTGGAACCCCGGACCGCCGAGCGGATCTCTATTCCTTTGGAGTCTCTCTCTACCAGTTGATGACTGGCAGGTTGCCATTTGTCTCGCCGGACGGAAAAACGGTGGGGCGAAATGACGGGCGTTGGCGCGACGACATTCGAAAAGATCTTTCCGGGGAATCCGATTGGCTCATCGAGATTATCGTTCGCCTCCTGGAGAAGGATCCGCAAGCGAGATTTGGCAGTGCCCGTGAGATCATTCAGGCGGTCAGCGCCGGAGCGGGTCGCCACTGGCAGGTGGAAACTGAAGAGACGCAGATCTCTTATCTGTATTCAAACCGCCTGATCGGCCGGAGATTCGAACTGGAGCATCTGAGAGACGGAGTTGAGAAGGCTACGGGATTGGCACTTAGGGAAGGATCAGAGATTCCGACCATCGATCGTAGCCAGCCGATTTTACTGGTCTCCGGTGAGATCGGTATCGGTAAGAGCCGACTGCTCGATGAGTTTGCCCATCACTTGAAACTGAGAGAGATTCCCGTTTTTACAGGGAACTGCATCGAGTCATGTCAGGAAGCGTACCAACCTTTCCGAGCGATTCTTGAACAGATGGCACTCTCGACAGGGCTCGATTCAGAAGTTTATGAAGAGCATGCCGAACTGCTGCAAAGAATCTGTCAAAGATTGCCAGAGTCGACTGTCGACCCATCGCAGAGCTCCGATCCGATCGGGTATCAATTCGTCGATCAACTCGCACGATTCATGGAAGAGTGTTCCCGTGATCGACCATGCGTTCTGGTATTGAACAATTTACATTGGGCTGACGATCCCACTGTTGCTCTTTTGCAAAGACTTGTAGAAAGAGTTCGTCACGAAGAATCAGGAAGTCGTTTGCTAATCGTTTTGACGATGCGCGACGACGACCAACGATCTAATGCTTTGGTAGAGTTTCTTGAAGTGAACTCTGACGAAAGGGCACTGGATGAGTTGCACCTCAAGAGGTTTGGACGTCCTCAAATTGCGGAACTGATTCAGCATGTACTGCAAATTGATGCTGTTCCCTCGACCTTTCTTGATCGTCTGGAGGAGCGTACTGCAGGAAACCCTCTCTTTATCGTTGAAATGCTCAAAGTGTTACAGGAAGAGGGGATCATCCATCGTGATTCCGAGGGTTGGAGCATTCGTGGAGGTGGAGAACTCTCAAGAGTAGAATTGCCGGTGGGCATTCATCAGGTTTTGCACCGCCGTATTCGGGTTCTCAACGGAGGAACCCGAAGCCTGTTAAGGCTTCTTGCGCTTTATGGACGCCCCGCACCCGTGAAGTTGTTAGATTCAGTTGAGGGCTTGGGTGAATCGCTGCGCGACGACTTGAGGGAGTTGGACTCCAGAGGAATGGTGTCCAGAAGCCTGGAGACTGGAAGGGCGACTTACTCGATTCCCCAGCCGAAGCTGCGGGAAATCATTCTGCGCGACTTGCCTCCCGCTGAAGAGAGACGTCTTCATGGCTTGTTGGCGGACAGCCTCTCCACATTTCATGAGGAGGACCAGTCTCCGGTCCATGAAGAACTGGCATTTCACTACCAGCGATCCGACGACCCGGGGAAAGCCTTGAAGCATCTCCTCGCTGCTGGGGAAGCTCTTCAGAAGATCCATGCAAACGAAAAAGCGCTGGAGCACTTCCAACAGGGTTTGCAAAGGTTGCAATCAGTAGAGGATCAACCCCTCGAGTATTTTGCGATCCGTGAAAAGATCGGTGATACCGCGATAGCCTTGGGTCAGTTGGATTTGGCGAGAGAGTCATTCCAGAAAATGGAAACGCACTCTGTGGAACGCGAATTGCGTTGCAGTGAAACGGATCTTTATCGCATTCGTGCATTGAGAAAATTGGGGAAGATAGAAGAGATCGTGGGGGATTACCCTGCCGCATTGCGGTGGCTGCGTGAATCTGCGGACATGGTGGTGCGACTTGACCCCGAAGATAACCATCGTGAACAGTTACGCGTTCTGGGATCCCTCGCGTGGATTCAGCATTGCACCGGTGACCATGAGAAAGCGTTGAGTATCAGCGCAGAAGGTCTCGCACAGATGGCTGAAGATGACACGAGTGCGGAGAAGGCCCAATTCCTGACCACGATTGGTCATGCTTCCCATTGCAGGGGTGAGTACGACCAGGCCATCGATTTTCAAAACAGGGCTCTGGAAATTCATGAAGGGCTTGAGGACTCGGCAGGAATCCGTCGAACCATGAATGCCCTGAGTAGCTCAAAGTTGGCTGCTGGCCACATTGATGAAGCACTCGATCTGATCGATCAGGTCATGAAGTCGTCGGAGGAAACCGGTGACAAGGCCGGTCATGCCATGTGTCTCCACCAAAATGCGGCAACTCTGTTGCGATGTGGTGATCTGGAGTCTGCGTACGAATTGGCAGAATCCTCTGCCGAGATGAGTGGACAACTGAAGATGCGTTTTCTGCGCAATCGGAATCATTTCCTGCGTGGAAAGATTCGCCGATTGAAGGGCGACCTCGACGGTGCAGAGAGTGATCTCCTCAGAGCTTTCGGTGTTTACTCAAGAAGTGGCAAGGGCAGTTGGCTGGTGGAGTGCATGATTGAGTTGTGCACTCTTCATATCGATCGTTCCGACTCAACCAAGGCTGAGCAAATGATCGATCACCTTCAACGTGTAGAGGGTCTGGAGTCCAACCTTTCATTCGCACTTGAAACAGATTTTTTGGAGATCTGTACTGATCGCCTGAAAGGCCACGACCCGGAAGGTCTGACTTCCCGGTTGAAGAAAATTGAGAAAAAAGCGCGGGATCGTGCAGCGCTGGATTTGAGAATCCGGGTTTTGACGAAACTCGCAGAGCTTCAGATCGAGTTGCGCCAATTGGAGGATGCGCGTCAGAGTTACCGCCGCTGCGATCGTCTGCATCAGGCGTTTTCAGAGTCTCTGCCAGGTCCCCTGAGACCGATTTACCTCGACAGCCAAAAAGTGGTGGCACCACTGGAGGGTGGGAATCAGGTTCCCGAAGTGCCTTCAGTGGAGGCCGACAGTGGCGATGTCTGTGAAGTTGTCGAAGAGGTTCAAGACTTACCCGTTTTTGAACAACCCACCAGCCATGCCGCTGACTTTCAGACAACGGAGTTGATTCGTGTCAGCCGACTCTTGTCGGAGGCTGCGGCTTTGCCGATGCCCAGAGTCATGATTCCAAAATCTCTGGCTGCTCTGGTGCGCGCACTGGATGGAAAACAGGGCTGGATTCTGATCCGCAAGGGTGACTCGATTCATGTGGCATGTGGAGTCGATGAAAAAGGACAACCCCTGAAAGGGTATCAGGAGCGGATCGCACTGCCCCTGGTGGAGGAGATCTGGAACAGCGGCAAGGGCCTTGTCGCCCCCCGAATTGTCGACGATCCCAGAACCCAGACCCTTGAGAGTCTGTACCGCAATGGTGTCAGCAGTCTTTGCGTCATGCCCCTGAAATCTGAGGGGTCGATTAGAGCTTTGCTTTATGTTGCCGATCCGGACGGACGCAGGGTGGAATCTGCAGAGGGACGGGCAGTTCTGGACGCCCATTGTGGTTTGCTGGGATTTCTTCTCCCGCGTAATCAGGCGGTTTCTGCAAAATCCTGATCTTGGAACTCTCAGCGGTTATCCTGTGGCCATGAGAGTTGCATCCCTGACCTGCTCCAACACTGAAATTGTCTGCGCCCTCGGCCTGTCCCATCGACTGGTCGGTGTCGACGATCATTCCGATCATCCGGTCGCCGCTCTGGAGGGGCTGACCCGTCTGGGACCGGATCTCGCCATCGATTTGGACCGCCTCGCCGACCTGAAGCCGGATCTGACTCTGGCTTCCCTGACGGTGCCGGGTCATGAAAAGGTGGTCGAGGGAATCCAGCAGCTCGGTCTCGATCACATCGCCCCGGATCCACGCTGTATCGATGATATCTATCGCGACATCCGTCAGATCTCTGATCTTCTGGAGGTTCCTGCGCGGGGAGAGGCGTTGATCGACTGGATGAAAAAAGGACTCGAGCCAAGGGAGAGCGGGATCGATCCGGTTCCGGTGCTGGTCGAATGGTGGCCGAAACCGGTTTACGTTCCGGCGCGTTTTTCCTGGGTCAATCAGATGCTGGAACTGGCGGGCGGGTTCAATCCGTGGGCACAGTCGGAAGGGCACAGCCGGGAAGTCTCCCCGGAAGAAGTGACCTCCAAAGATCCCCAGGCGGTGGTGATCTCCTGGTGTGGAGTGGATACCCATCAGTACAAGCCGGAGAAGGTGATCACCCGCAAGGGTTGGGAATCGGTCACGGCGGTCAGTCAGGGACGGGTCGTCGGCATTCCGGAGGCTTATCTGGGCCGACCGGGACCGCGCATCGTCGAGGGGGTGCGCCGGTTGAGGTCTCTGATCCGTTCAGTTTCCAGGGGAAGTGCATAGGGCCCGGTGGGAAATTTCCTATCTGTGGGCATAATGAAGTTCTTGAATGTAACCCTCTGAAGTCCCTACAGACCGGGAGAGAAACGATGAAAAAAATTGACTGGTGGTATCACCGCAACGGTTGAACGTCCTGCAAGAAAGCCCAGGAGTTCCTGGGTGATGAAGTGAAGGTCAAGGAACAGGTCGATGCAAAAAAGGTTCGCCTGGGAGTGGACGAGGCCCTGGAATTGGCTTCCAAGGCGAATCAGGTGATCGTCGCCCGCGGTAAAAAAATCGTGGAGCACGACATGAAGAAGGATCGTCCATCGGATGAGGAATTGACCAAAGGCATCATGGGTCCCAGTGGCAATCTGCGGGCACCGACTCTCATGGTGGGCAAGAAGATGCTGGTCGGGTTCCATGAGGATGTTTACCAGGAAGTGATCGTCAACTGAGGGCAGGTATGAGTGGGCATCTTTGATCGTGATTACATGCGTGGCAGTGGATCGGGCAGTGGGACCCTGAGTCGTCTCTCCGGGTTGCAGCTTGTATTGGGGGTCAACGTCATCGTGTTTCTGGGCTGGTATCTTCTGCCCCGTGAGGTCATGGCCTACCACTTCATGACGAGTATGGCTCATGTCAAAGAGTTGTATTTGTGGACCTTGTTGACGGCTGCGTTTTCCCATATGGATTTGTGGCACTTTCTCATCAACATGTTGGTGCTTTTCTCATTCTCGGGACCTTTGGAAGCCCGCTGGGGAAAGCGCAGATATCTCAGTTTCTATCTTGGAGCAGCGCTCTTCTCGTCGATTCTTCACTGCAGTATGACATTCTTCGGTTTCCGTGATGTTCCTGCACTGGGTGCGTCTGGAGCGGTCTGTGCCATGACTACCGCGTTTGCCATCTACTACCCGAAGGCCGTGATCTACCTTTGGGGAATCCTGCCGGTGCCAGCATGGTTGCTCGTCGGTGGATTTGCTCTCTTTGATATCAAGGGGTTGATCGATCAGGCCGGCGGTGGAGGCGGAAATATTGGTCATGCCGCACATCTGGGTGGAACCGTGTTTGCCCTCATCGTCATTGGTGTCGTTGCAGGCAACCTGTTACCACGGGGTGGTACCGGGAATACCACTGTACGGCGCATGACGTCTGCGACCGGCAGAGCTCCATCCGATTATTATCCTCAGCCAAGTGCTCCTGCAGAACGGGATCTTGATGAGGAAATGCGTCTCGATGAATTGCTGACCAAGGTCAGCCGTTCCGGGATAGATTCCCTGACCGATCAGGAGCGGGATGACCTGCGCCGGATCGGTGAAAAACGCAGGGACAGTTCTTGACCTGGTTTGCCGCACTGAAGCAATTTTTTCGCCAGAGAAAACTTCGCCAGCAGGCCCGGCGTGAACTGCTGATGCTTTTCGAATCGGAGGAAAATCTCCGCGGAACCTCCCTCAAAATGCACCACCGGGGTCGATGCGATATCGTGGAACTGGAAGGTGATGAAGAGCTGAAAGCTTTCGTTTTTCAGATTCTGCGGCACCCGAGGCCTCACCCCTTTTCGAAGCAGCACCATCTGGTGGCGGAAAGGTGGCGATATGACCTCCACGCCAAAACCCTCGAACGGGCCGGATCACTCAATCTGAGTCGCCTGAAGGGGGGAGATGGGGAACCTCCCGGGTCTTTTCCTTGACCGGAGCGGGGTGCGGGGGCGACCATGAAGGATCTTGCGGCTCGAACCGAATTACGGTTTGCCGCAGGTACAGAATCTGTCAGCCTGAAATGAGGATCCCATGGAACTTCTGAAAGAACTGTGCGAGGCCCACGGTGCCCCCGGTTTTGAAGACAACATCCGAGCCATCTTCCGTCGCGAGATCGAACCCTTCGTCGATCGAATCGAAGTCGACGGTATCGGCAACTGTATTGCTATCAAGGAAGGCAAGCCGGGTAGCCCCAAAGTAATGTTGGCGGGTCACCTCGATGAGATCGGTTTTGTCGTCAAGCATATCGATGACAACGGCTTTTTGCGCCTGTCTCCTTTGGGAGGTTTCGATCCGAAGACCCTGATCGCCAAGCGCGTATTGGTGAACACCAGTCACGGAGAGCAGATCACCGGTATGATTGGCTGCAAGCCGATTCATATCATGACACCGGAAGATCGTCAGAAGATGCCGACGGTTCCGCAGCTCTTCGTGGACGTCAGCCTGACCGCCGATGAAGCTCGCGAGAAGATCGAGATCGGTGATCCGGTCACTCTCAAGCAGAACTTCGAAACCCACGGTAGCCGTTGCACCGGCAAGAGCCTCGACAACCGTGTTTCCATCTACACACTCATCGAATCGGTCAAACGCTTCAGTAATGAAAATGTTTCCGTTTACGCCGTGGCCACGACACAGGAAGAGGTGGGTTTGCGCGGTGCGATGACCGCTTCTCACCGGATTGAACCTGACTGTGGCGTCGCCATCGACGTGACCCTCGCCTGCGATATTCCAGGTGCCACCGATCACGAACAGATCTCCGCTCTCGGAAAAGGAGTGGCGATCAAAATCCATGACAGTTCGAGCATTTCGAATCCGAAGATGGTGCGGGCGATGAGAAACTTCGCTAGGGAGAAGGAGATTCCATTCCAGATGGAGATCCTGACCGCCGGGGGGACCGATGCAGGGGGCATTCAGCGAGGGGGATCCGCGGTACCTGCGATCACTCTTTCGGTGCCGTGTCGTTACGTTCACAGCGTGGTCGAAACCATCGACTCGGTGGACCTTGAGGCGACCGTGGCATTGTTGACGGAGTTCCTCAACAACGCCCATGAAGTGGACCTCAGTTACGACTCCTGAGTTTTCTCTTCAGGTTTGAACCAGTAGATCAGGCTGGTATCCCCATAGCGCCGTCCCTCCCGGGCTTCAACTCCCGGCGGGGGCGGCGCTGTTTCTTCCCGTGACGGGTGTTCCATGACGAGCCAGCCTCCCGGTTTCAACCATTCTCCCGCAGCCAATTCCTGTGCGAGTTTCCATGGCTTGGAGAGTGGGCCGTGGTAATCGGGAAAGGGCGGATCGATCAGGATCAGATCAAAGGGGTCTCCGGGGGGAGTGGGGCCCAATCGATAGGCATCCCGTTCGTAGATCTTGCATTGAGCTTCGATCCCCAGATCCCGAAGGTTTCTGCGTAACAGGCTGACTACTTCACGGGTGTTTTCTACATGGACAGCTTGGCGGGCACCTCTGGAAACGGCTTCGATCCCCACAGCACCCGAACCGGCAAAGACATCGAGAACCCTGCTTGCCGGGATTTCATCCTGCAGGCGATTGAAAAGGGATTCACGCACCCGGGTGCGCATGGGGCGGACCACCAGCCCTTCAGGAACGCGAAGGGTGCGTCCTTTGAGGGAGCCACTGCTCAAGCGGATGTTTCCATGTCGGGGCATGGTGACCGGGTCGCCCTGTGCCGTAAGTCTAGTTGACGAGACGGTTGTCGGAAGCGGCGAGTCTCTTGGCGAGGATTCGGGCCATATTGAGAATCACCTTGTAGGCGACAATGTTTCCTTCATCGAGAAGTTTGCTGAACGGCTCAGATGGAATCTTTTTCAATCGTCCATCCTCGACACACATGACGGTGGCGGAGCGTTTTTCACTGCTGATCAGGGACATTTCACCAAAGAAGCTCAGCTGCTCGAGGCGACCGAGAACCTCATTCCGGTTTCCGGACTTGAGAACCTCAAAGGCTCCGGCGCTGATGATGTAGAAGCCATCCCCGGGAGTATCCTGAAGAACGACGGTGTCACTCTTCTTGGCCTCGATATCCACAGCGATTTTCAGAAGGTCCTGAATTTCGGTGGGGGCCAATCCCTCAAACAGGGGCACCTTTTCGAAGCTCTCGGTGTATTCGGTCATGATATCTCCCATGTGGATTCTGGACGCCTCCTGGACCACTCCCTTTGAAGAGGGGATGGCCATGAAGGCCTTTCCGACGAATCTTCAGAGTATCCGGGCCCCGATACCTTCGCAACGTCAGCAAAGATTCTGCGGTGCGGTTTTCGGGGTTCAATCGGTCTGATAAGGCTCAGGAGGAGGATTCGGAGGCGGCAGCCCACCAGGGGCTGAGGTCCGGAGGCAGGGGAGCCTCGAATTGCATCGATTTTCCATCGATCGGATGTCGCAGGTGTAACTTCCACGCGTGGAGAGCATGACGTTCGAGAATCGCTTCTGGCTGTTGGCGGCCCAGTTGGGACAGGTCGAGTCTCTTTTCTCGACCGTACAGGAAATCGCAGAGAATCGGATGCCCGATCGCCCTCAGGTGAACACGAATCTGGTGGGTTCTCCCGGTTCGTGGGAAGCAATGGATCCAACTGATGGGCAACCGCAGTTCTGGAAAGGTTTTGCTCAGCTTCCAGGCGGTAAAGGCCTGACGGGCATCCTGATCATGGCGAACCGTCCATTTCTTGGTGTCTGTGAAAGACCTCGCCAGGGGCAGGTCGATCTCACCAGAAGTTTCCGCAGGTTCGCCATGGCAGAGAGCCAGGTATTCCTTTGAGACTTCGCGATCATGAAATTGTCGGGAGAGTTCCCGGTGGGCCGCATTGGTTCGGGCAATCACCATGACCCCCGAAGTTTCACGGTCGAGTCGGTGAACGATGCCGGGTCGATCCTCTTCTCCGACCTGGGCGATGCCATTGGAATGACCGAGGAGGGCATTCACCAAAGTGCCTTCAGGGGGAGCCCCCGGAGATGGGTGAACGATCATGCCCGCTTCCTTGGAGATCACCAGGATGTGTTCATCCTGATAGAGCACTTCAAGGGGGACATTCTCTGGCAGGGGAGTGACCTGGGGCGGCGGAGGGGGGGTGAAGCAGACCTTTTCGTTCGCATTCAGTTTCCGGGAAGCTTTTTTCACCGGCTGACCATCGATGGTCACCAGGCCCTCTTCGACACAGCGTCTCAGGACCGATCGGGAATGATCGGGGTGTTTCTTTGCCAGCCAACTGTCGAGGCGCTCACCGGCCTCAGCCTCCGTTACCGGGAGCTCTCGGGGCGAAGTGTCATGATCGGGGCCCGCTTCATTGGACCCCGAATAACCGGGCCCCGAACCGGTGGGATCGGAAGGAGGGGGGCCCTCAGCGACCGGAGCCACCGGTCTCTCCGGATTCTTCACCTTCTGCAGGAGCGGGATCCGCAGCGGCTCCATCCGATTCTGCTGCCTCGTTTTGAACTGAATCGGGAAGTTCCTCTGTGATCGTCGGAGCGGCGGGGGTGACTTCCGGTGCGGTGATGGTCGTTTCAACGACTTCCGGTTCATCGATCGGCATCTCGGGCAGGACAAAGGTCTTGCCGGAGGCGATGGCGGTCGAATATTCCGTGATGCGTCTCTCGATCAGCGCATCGTTGGGGAACTTGCCTTTCGCCTGCTCCAGAACGGTCACGCTGGAATCGCGCAGGGCTTCATCTTCCTGTTCCCACAACCATGTGGCGACGCGGGTGTAGGCGTAGGCTTCCACCGGTGTACCGGTCAGTTGCTTGAGGAGCTCCGGGTAGGATTGAACGACTTCCTGTGTCTCCTGGTTCAGGCAGGAGTCGATTTCGTTGTTCAGTTTTTGCAGTTTCTGTTCCTCGACCCTGTCGAGAACAGAGGGGAGTGCGAGTAACGCAACAATTCCCAGAACGACGATGATGATCAGATTGGAATTACTCTTCGCCGTTTCGACGACACCGGCGGTGGCGTCTTCGAGGGTTTTTTCCAAATCGGCTCCCTCGCCATCAGTGGTGGGAGCTTTCTTGTTTTCCGGGCGACCTGGTCCTGTCGTTGCCATGGTGGTGACTTCCCCTCAACTCCGTTTGCGGGAGCGTCAGGATTCGACACCGATCCTGACGATGAGCCTGGTAACGTAGTGCTTGCCATCTTCATCGGGCATGCGCCTTACGAGCACTTCTGCGTACTCGTCGTTCTTAGAATAACGCAACTGGGTTTCTCCTGCATCGATACTGTCGGATTTGAACTCCCAGCCATGGTTGGGCATTTGCTCCTGATACCAGGCAGAAATCTCGTTTATCGGACGATCACCCCAGTAAATCACCTCCACAGAGCGCATCGGCAGGGGAGCATCCTGAAATTTCAGGTAGGACCAGGAGTTGGGATCGAGGTCGAATCCGAAGGGAGCAGGAATGTCATCGGGCTGGTGCTGTTCAACCACGGGAATCGAATCTTCAGGAGGAACGAGCCCTGCACACCCACTGACGAAGAGAGTGGCGAAGAGAGTGGCGAGGACCACCAGTGAAATCCCTGTCAGAGAACGCTGGAAACGATTTGCTGAAAGCAGTGATAGGGTCATGGTGACCTCCTGTTTGATCAATTGAGCACACAATCCGAGCGGCACGATCGAGTGCGGTTGCCTCTGCACCTCCCCGGAGGATAATCCGAAGTGAGCCTTGAGGCGAGAACCGGCTTCCGATTCTCGTGGATTGGAATCCACATGGGATTTCCTCCCCCCGGGCCCTTCAGCCGACCTTGAATCGGCAGGCAGTGGACACCTCGAAGGCCCCTGAACCCAGGACCCCGAATTGCAGTAAGGAAGACCGGATATGTCAGGTGCAATGCGGGAGTTGATCCGCCACCCGATCCGTACCCTGCTGATCTGTCAGGGGATCCTGTGGGCGATGACCTTGATGGTCGCCCCCGCAGCCATTCTGGAGGGATCCCGCTCGGCAGCGGTCGACCGTTCCGGGGAGCTGGGCACCGACCGTATCCAGCTGGAGGCGGAGGACGGTTCCCCCAGACCGCTGGACACCGAAGATCTCACCGCCCTCAATCGTCGTCTCGGTGAGGCTGATCCACAGGTATTGGTCACCGGCATCACCTCTTTCAATGCCCGATATTCTGCTTCCCGCTCGATCTCAGGGTGGGTGCTTGCCGGTGACTCCCGGCAACCTGAGGCGCGGTCCCTCACTCTTCAGGCGGGTCGATGGTTAAAGGCCGGGGCCTCAGTGCCGGAAGTGGTGGTCGAGTCCACCCTTGCGGATCGTTGGCTCGCCACCGGAGACAAAAAAGACGGAGACGGGATCAAGGGGGATCCGGTCAGCACACTTCTCGGCAAAGAGATCTGGATCGCCCCGGGATCCTTTGGCAGTTGGCGATCAGGGTTGGGGCCAAGCGACAGGACGGATGCGCAGGTATTCAGGATCGTGGGCGTGATGGCACCGACAGCCGGCATCGATCCCCTCGGGTTCGGCAAGGATCACACCTTTTCCTCGATGGTGGAGGGTGTACTCAAAATGCTTGGAGTGGCGCCCGATTCAGCCCCCTGGCTAGAAGCGGGGCTCTCGGTCCACGTTGACCGGTCCGATTTCGCCGCTGCCGAAGGGGAGGTCGATTGGGTCGTCGTCAGGACCGATCCCTCAGAAGTTCAGCGCATCGGTGATCTTGCTGAAGAGACCCTGCTGACCAGAGGCTGCACACCCCTCGTTTACAGCAATGCCGCATGGGCCATCCTCGCAAGCCCGGAGCTGGATGGTTACCTGGTCCTTCACGATGTCTTCTTCGTGATCTCAGCGGTCACCGGATTTATCGTCCTCGCCAATTTGCTTCTTTTGACGGGCAGGCGACGTCGGGGAGAAGTGGGCTTGAGAAGAGCTGAGGGGGCGACCCGCTTCGATATTTTCTTCCAGTTTCTGTGGGAGGGAATTCTCATCGGCCTCACCGGAGCAGTACTGGGAACCATCGTCGCCATGATCCTGGCGATGATTCGGGCACAGATGGATCCATCGGTTTTGTTGGAAGTGTCTTGGCCTTGGGGAACGATTTTCGATTCAACCTTGATCGTGACCATCGGTGCTGCGTTGGCCTCTGCAGGGCCTGCATGGTCAGTCAGTGGAGTGGATCCCGCATCCCTTCTGAGTGAGAGGCGTTGATCGATGATCTTTGAAGCCCTCTCCCGAATCATTCGCCACAAAGTCAGGGCATTGTTGATGGTCCTGACCTTTGTTCTCGGATTGGCCTCCGTCATCAGCATCGTGGGCACCATCGAGGGTGGGCGCAAAGCCATCGGCCATGATCTGGAAGCACTCGGAACCGACCTGGTTGCCCTCGTCAATCCCATCTCACTCGGCACTCTCTCACTGGGAACGAGTACGGAGGGGGAACCAGTGGTGGAAGCGGATTTGGAATCCCTCGACCAAGTGGTGGGGCCGCTGGTCGATTCGATGTCACCGCTGGTGATCGATCTGGGCTTGACCACCCACCAGGACGTTTCGTGTCAACACACCATGGTGTCGACCACTCCCGGTTTTCAGTCGGTACTCCGGTCAGGAATGCTGGCGGGAAGATTTCTGACAGACAGCGACCTTTGGCCGGAAGACCCGGACAAGCCCGTGCCGACGGTGATCGACGAAGCTCTGGCCTTGAAGTTCTATCCGCAGGCGGAAGACGCATTGGGAAAATCCTTCCGATCGATCCGCAAGGGTCAGGCGATCGATTGCGAAATCGTCGGTGTCGTCAAGGATCCCCTGTTGTTGCGCCAGCATATGAGTTCCTTTGATGCGACTTCCAAAGCCCGATCGGTCCCGGCAAGAAGGCTTGAGTTCCTGAATCTGTACATCCCTTGGCGAACTGGGGTCGATGAGCCTTCCGTGGTCATCCTGGACGTCAGGGATGTCGACACGGTCGCCACCGTTGAGCCCGCCGTTGCCGCTTGGATCGGGGAAAACAAAAAGGGTGTCTACCTGCACGTTCAAAAGGAGTGGACCGGGGTCATTCTCGAAATGGTCGACCGGTTCCGGGGATTGGGGCATTTCATTTGGGTTCTCAATCTCATCATCGTCCTGATATTGACAGCGACGATTTCCCTCTTGGCCATCGACGAAAGTCTGGAAGAGGTTGCCTTGCGCAGGGCTGAGGGCGCTGCCATTGGACAGGTGACTGCACCGGTTTTTCTTGAGGCCGGATTTCTTGCGCTGTTGGCTTTGGCACCCGGTTACTGGCTCGGATTGAAAGTCATCGAAGTGGGGATCGTTCCGGTTCTCGGTTGGCAGGCATGGCTGCCACCGACCACTCTGGTGGGAACCTTCTGTGCATTGATCGGAACAGCGATGCTCTCTGCATTGGTTCCTGCCTGGCGTGTTGCCACACTGGATCCTGCTCCGGTGCTTTGTGGACGGAGAGATTTGTAATGTCTGCTACAGATAAAGAACTGATCGTCGACATGCAGGGGATCGAGCGCCGTTACGGTGACGAAGAAACGGGAGTTCTTGCTCTTGCAGGAGTCGACCTGCAGATCGAATCCGGTGAGTTTGTGGCCATCGTCGGATCTTCAGGAAGTGGCAAGAGCACCCTGTTACAGATCCTGGGCTGCCTCGATCGGGCGACCCGGGGGCGCTACCTTCTTTCTGGCAAGGATGTCCTTTCTCTTTCAGAAAAAGAAATGGCACGGGCTCGCAATGAGACCCTTGGATTTGTCTTTCAATCGTTTCATCTTTTGGGAGATCGCAGTGCCCTGGAAAATGTACGCCTTCCTCTCGAGTACCGCAGGGGGAGCAAAGAACATGGCAACCCGGAAGAGGTGTTGCAGCGGGTTCAGCTTGCAGATCGAAGGGGTCATCGCCCTTCCCAGTTGAGTGGGGGTGAACGTCAGAGGGTGGCCATCGCCAGAGCACTGGTCAAGAAACCGGAACTGCTGCTTTGCGATGAGCCCACGGGTAACCTCGACAGTGAAAACAGTCGACAGATCCTCGATCTGCTTTCAGGATTGCGAGAAGATTTTCAGACAACCCTGATTCTGGTGACCCATGATCGTGAAGTTGCAGCCAGAGCAGACAGGACGTTGACTCTCTTCGATGGACGCTGGCAACAGGAGGCCAAGTGAAAAACTGGCTTTGGATCATTCTCTTTGTCACAGGTTGTCAGGGACAGAATGACCCGGTGGTGACCATCTATTGCGCTCATGACCGGGCACACGCCGAGCAGATTCTTGATCTGTTTGAAAAAGAATCAGGAATCCGTGTCGAGGCGATCTATGACACGGAGGCGAGCAAGACGGTGGGTCTGGCTGAGAGGCTTCGGGCTGAGAAGGATAGACCCCGTTGCGATGTCCATTGGTCCAATGAGCCACTGAGGTCGGTTCGCCTGGCCAATGAGGGCATCTATCGAACTTTGCCGGAGGACTTCGCTCCAGGAATCGATGCAAAATGGAGAGACCCGCAAAATCGCTGGTGTGGATTTGCAGGAAGGGTCAGAGCTTTGGCTCTGGACCCGCAATCGCCCGCAGGAAAAAATCCCCCGACTTCGGTTCGCGATCTGGTGAATGAGCAATGGCGTGACAAGGTGACTCTGGCAGACCCCCGATTGGGAACGACCGGAACACACATGGCGATTCTCAAGTGGTCCTGGGGTGAAGCAGATTTCACCGCCTGGCTGCAAGGCTTGAAAGAAAACGGGATTCGTATCGCCGCTTCCAATTCTGCCACCCGGGACCGTGTCATCACCGGAGAAGTCTGGATCGGTTTGACGGATACGGACGACATCGAGGTAGTGAGAAGGCGCGGCATCGATCTGGGTGAAGGGTTTACCGAGGGCGATGGTGTCATCCTGCTCCCCAACGTGGTGGGTTTGATCGAGGGCTCCCCCCATCCGGAGGAAGCGGAAGCTTTGGCTCGCTGGTTGCTCAGTCCCCGCGTGGAAGAGATGCTGGCCGCTTCTTCCAGTCGTCAGGTTCCTTTGGGAAAAGGGACAAAGGTGGGTCCCGGAGGACTGGATCTGAATTCGCTGGGTAACGTCATGACCATCGACTGGAGTGCTGCCGCCGAGACTCTGCCGGGTGCCATCAAGGATGTGGAGAGAGCTTTGCTGGATCGTTAATGATATCTACTTTGATCCGAACCTGGCCTCTGTGGGTGTTGCTCGCAGGATTTTATATTCCTGTGTTTCTCACGATGTATCAGGACACCCTGAGCGGCAGTTTTTCCGAGGCCGCTGACAGTGCATGGTCTGCACTTCCCCTGTTTTTCTCAACCGCTCTTTTGGCTCTTGTAGCAGCGTTCTTTGCCACTCTCATTGGCGGAATCGACGCTCTGGTTTTTTCTGCGTTCCGCCAGCCGCGAGGGGCATTCCTGTGGTTGTTGCCAGGGTTGTTGATCACCTTTACGACTCCACCCGCTGCCATCGCTTCAGCGATTCAGGCGACTATCGGATCTTCACTCTTGTTGGCGGGTACAAGTGACGAGTTGGGGGCAGTGCTCCTGTTGACACTGAGGTGGGCTCCGGTGGCGTTTTTGCTTCTGTCCGGATTGTCTCTCACGATTCCGTTGGCACAGGAGCAGGCGCTGAGAACCCTGCCTCCCAAAGCGGCACTCAAACTTCGCTGGCAAATGCAAAAGCCCTGGCGTCGAAGTTGTCTTTTACTGCTGTTTTTGCTGATGTTGCCCGCGACGGAGATCCCGTCCTACACCGGTGTGGAAAGTGTGGGGCGGCGAATCATGGCTCGATTGACCATCGGCGATGGTCTTTCCGGCTGGTGGTTGGCCGCCGGATTGATACTGCTCGTCTTTCCATGGGTGATTCGGCTTTTGCCCAAAGGATTGTGGTTGGGGCGGTCTTTTCAGGCTCCGGCCACGGTGGGGCTGCCGGCAACGAAATGGGTTTCTCTCTGGTGGATTCCCAGATTGTTGCCCGTGGCGGTCTTTCTTGGCGTCCTGATTTTCACAGCCTGGCCGCAGGCTTCACAATTTGAACGGGCGGTTGCCGAATTTCTGGAAGCAATTTGGGCCGGGTTCAGAGAGTTGCCGCGGGTATTGCTGATCGTCGCCATCGGGTTTTTGTCCTGTTGGGCTTTGGCTTTGAATCGCAGGCGCAAGTCACTGTTGATGTGGTGCCTGCCGACTTTCCTGCCCGGGAGTCTGGTCGGGTTGTCTTTGGCGACAACTGTCAGGCCGTGGATTCCCATCGCCCTGGACCATACTCCTCTTTTGCTTTCGCTGGCCCAGGTTACCCAGTTCGGTTCTTTGGCAGTAATCACTGCCCTGTTGTCGGTATGGATGATTCCTGAAACCGAAATGAAGGCGGCGCTCCAGTTGCCGCCTGGCTTTACCCGCTGGAAAATTTTGTTGCCGCGGTCGCTGCCAGTGCTTCTTCCTGGGGCGATTCTTGGAATGTTGCTCATCATGGGGGAGGTTCAGTCGACACTCTTGTTGGCTCCACCTGGGCACCCTTCCCCCGCTCTGGAGTTGCATCAATTGCTGCACTTTCGCAATGATGAACAAGCCGCAAGACTGGCACTGGCGATGGTCGTCATCAGTACCCTTTGGACGTTGTTTTTTACGACCCTGATTCGCAGGAGAGGAGTGACCGGTGAAGAGTGAAGTCACTCTGGAGTTGTCCGAAGTCGTCGTACGCCGGGGAGCGCAAAGGCTGGGACCGGTTTCCCTGACGATCCAGCGGGGAGAATGCATCTCACTGGTCGGTGCTAATGGTTCCGGAAAAAGCAGCATTCTCGAAGCGGTCGCCGGCTTTCTTCAAATCGAATCAGGCACCATTCGTATCGGTGGCAAGGATACCTCTGCCGAAGTCACTGAAAGTGAGCCGTGGCAAAGGGGAATCGGTTGGCTGGGACAACAGCGGGGTCTGTGGCCACACATGACCCTGCGTGAGCAGGCCCGGTTGCTTGCCGGTCAGAATTCCGCAGGCCAGTTGGAAGAAACCGCTGCAGCCCTCGACCTGCAATCCTTGTTGGATCGCCGTCCGGACCAGCTCTCCGGTGGAGAAGCCCAAAGAGGAGAGCTTCTGCGTACCCTTTGCGGGAGTGCCCCCCTGTTGCTTCTGGACGAGCCATTCTCTGCTCAGAATCGCCAGCAACGGGAGCGAATTCTGGAGGTTCTTCACAGAGAGTTGGAGGCTGGCAGAACGATATTGCTGGCGATCCATGAAGCGTTGCCTGACATCGAAGCCATCCCGCTCGGCGTGGGTTCCGACTGTTAGGAAGTTTCCGGGTTATCGGCGGAATCATTCTGGAAGCGTCCGTCGATCATTTGCAATCTTCGGTCTGCTCGCGAGGCGAGGTCGGGATCATGGGTGACGACCAGGATCGATGTCGACAGATCCTGATGCAGTTCCCGCAGCAACTGGTGAATACTTTCGCTGGTCCGTGAATCCAGGTTGCCGGTGGGTTCGTCGCAAAGAAGAAGTTTGGGCGACATCATCAACGCCCTGGCGATGGCGACCCGTTGACGTTCTCCCCCGGACAGGGTTCCGGGAGATTGACGCTCTCGACCTTTCAGTCCGACTCGCTCCAACAGGGATTCACCCCGGCTTTCGAGTTTACTGCGGTTTCGATTCCATTCGCCGGTTTCTTGACTGATCACCGTTGGCAACATGACGTTTTCAAGAACGTTGAGGTCGGGGAGCAGGTGGAAAAATTGAAAGACGAAACCGATGAAGTGATTCCGCAATTGACAGCGATCGTCTTCACTCAAATCTGTTGAACGCCAGGTGCGGTCCCCATCCCGGTATGTGATTTCGCCGGTGGTCGGGGTGTCGAGGAGACCCAGGCAGTGCAGAAGTGTGCTTTTGCCCACTCCACTCATTCCAACGATGGCGACCATCTCCGACTCTTCGATCTGCAGATCGAGTTCCTGCAAGACCTTGAGTTCGGAGCCATTCGCCATGGGGAATGACTTCACCAGTTTTCTGGCACTGATCACCGGGAGGGAGGTAGAGAGATCACTCATGATGCAACGCCTTGATGGGGTCGTGGCGGCCCGCCCGGATAGCCGGGAGGATGCTGCCAAAGAAGCCAAAGACCAGGGTTGGGAGGCTGACGAGAAGAATGTCCTGCCAACGCAACACCATGGGAATGCGCTCGAGGTAGTAAACATTCGGCGGGAACAATCTCAGCCCCGTCCATTGGTAGACCAGATCATGGAACCCATTGATGTTTTCGAGGAAAATCCAGCCAGCCAGGAGGCCGACCGCTGCTCCCACTGTGCACAGGAACATCCCCTGGCGAAGAACCAGGGACACGACTCCACTGCGGGTCGCTCCGAGGGCACGGAGGACTCCAAGATCCCGCTCCTTCTCGATCACGAGCAGCATCAGGATCAGGAAGATCATTCCCGCGGCAAATGCAACGATGAGCAACATCAAAACCGAGATGATTCGTTTTTCAATTTCGACGGCCTTGATTAGATTGGCCCTTTTGTCCTCCCATGTTTCAAAGGATGGACTGCGCAGGGGAATCTTGTCCGGATGATCTTGGTCGAGGAACATTCGCCGGTCCACTTCCCTGCGAATCTCTCCCTTGATTCTGTCCGCTTGCGAATAGTCATCGAGTTTGATGGAGATCCCGGAGAGCCTCATGTCCTCCGCTTCATCGTCCCACAATTCAAGAGTGTCCTGGAGTGAACGGATGTGGGTGTATGCCCAACGCAGGTCCTGTTCATAGACACCGGACTGGAATGCCCCGACGACGAGAAAATTGTCTGAGCAGGGTTCGAGGGTGATGGGGGAGTAGGAGGAAACCTGAACCACATCTCCCATGCTCAGCCTGCCGCTTCGCAAAGCTTCGATACCGACGATGATGGGTTTGGGAGGAGAGTCCACAGAGAAGCCGGAACCGGGATCCTCTTGCAGTCGCCAGCGCAGGACATCCCTTCTGCGCTCCAGTGAGAAGAGCTGCTCCACCTGTTCCACTGGCATCGAATCCCGATCTGCCGGCAACAGCATGAAGCGATCCTTCAGCATTTCGTTGATTTCGTCGTCAGAGAGAATGAAGCGGGCGAGATCGGAGACCTGACACTCGGCGGCTGGCTCGATCCCCCTGAGGACACAGTGGTCCATGACACCCACCTTGTAGAGGGCCAGGGTGGTCACGTTGGGAGCAGCAGCCTTGACTCCGTCGATGGATTTGATCGTCCTGAGTAGCTGATCTTCTCCGACGAGCCCCCGGAATGGGTCCGCCTCGATAACCAGATGGGAGAGGGTGCCGCGGATCCGTTCCCGCATCTCTACTTTGAAGCCCTCCATGACTGCCAGAACTGTCAGCAACGAAAAGACTCCCAGGGCCACCGCCACGGTGGCGGCCCAGGGTGCCCAGCGTCTGCTGAGATAGCGGCGAGTCAGGTAGTCGTGGTACTTCAACGGAACTCCGTGGATTGGGGATCGTCTATGTCTACTTGTTGCCAGAAGGGATTGCAAGGCTTGGAATTGGTTAGTTCTTTTTTTGCAAACCTATGTCAGGTAATGACTTGTGGAAACGCTCATGGGGGTGGCACAGGTTTCCGATTCACTTCAGCACCGGTGGAGGAGCGGTTACAATCAGGATTATCCACGTATGTGACCTCAGGGAAACATGCGGGACCGTTATCACCTCTTCCCTGCAACGGTTCGCAGTGGCGAATCGTTCCTTCGACGGTTTTCGGGGACCATGCAGGCGGAGGCGAGATGATTTTGGGATCCGGATAGCCCATGTCGAGGGTGTGAGCCCGGCTTCGGCAAATTGCCTGAAGTCCCACCAAACCCACAGAGACCAAGGGGAAACATGAAGATCGATAAAATTGAAGCCGATGGATATGAAAACGTCGTGATGGCCAATGATCCCGAAACGGGATTGAAAGCGGTCATTGCAGTGCATGACACCACCCTTGGGCCCGCCCTCGGGGGACTTCGCATGTGGAACTACACCACAGAAGAAGAGGCGATCTTTGACGTTCTGCGCCTCTCAAAAGGCATGACCTACAAGAGTGCCTGCGCCAATACCGGTCTCGGCGGAGGCAAGGCGGTCATCATCGGTGACCAGAGAAAAGACAAGACCGAATCCCTGATGCGTGCCATGGGCCGATTCGTCGATTCCCTCGGCGGTTCCTACATCACCGCAGAAGATGTGGGCATCGGAATCCAGGAGCTGGAGTGGTTGCAAAAGGAGACCCAATACGTGACCGGGTTGAGTCGTCAGTCCGGCTCCAGCGGAAACCCCTCTCCCTTTACTGCACGCGGTGTCATCCGTGGGCTCTTCGCCTGTACCGAAGAGAAGTTTGGCACCAGTCACCTGGATCGCCTTCACTACTCGGTTCAGGGTCTGGGCCAGGTGGGTGGAGATGTCGTCCGTTGTCTCTCGATGCTGGGTGCTCGCGTGACCGTGACCGACATCAACGAAGATCGCTGCATGGATTTCGCGGCCCTTCCGGGAGTCGAAGTGGTTCGCGGTGATGAGATCTACGATGTGGATGCTGATGTGTTCATTCCCTGCGCCCTCGGCGGAATCCTCAACGGTGACACCATTCCCCGCCTGAAAGTGAAGGTGGTTGCGGGTGCGGCCAACAATCAGCTTCTGGGTGAAGAGCATGCTGCGGAACTGCACGACCGCGGAATCCTTTACGCACCGGATTTCATCATCAATGCCGGTGGAATTATCAACGTTTCGGTAGAGGTTCGACCGGAAGGTTACGACGAGCGCATCGCTGTCGCCAAGATTGAGAACATCTACGACGGACTCCGCGAAGTCTTTGAAACTTCCCGTCGGGAAAACCTGACACCTGCAGAAGCTGCGTACCGAGTCGCCGAAAACCGCCTTGAAGAAGCCCGCCACATGAATGGTCAGTCGGTCGCTGATTCCACCTCCTAGGAGGTGGAAGGGGGCACATGAGTGGTCACCATTTTCCCAGATCTTCACGAATCTGCCGCAAGGCGGATTTTGAGGAAGTCTTTTCCAAGGGTGTTCGCTCGAGCACCCGGCACCTCCGTGCGGTGGTCCATGAAGCGGGTCGTGACGAGAGTCGTCTGGGACTCGCTGTCAGTCGCAAGGTCGGTAACGCGGTCGTTCGAAACCGTCTCAAGAGGCGGTTGCGGGAAATCTTTCGGGTTGAGCGCTCCCTGGCTCCTGCACACAGGGATCTGATTCTGATTCCCCGACCAGGCTGCTCCGATCTCGATTTTCAGAAGTTGAGACTGGAAGTGATCGATCTGATCTCCCGTTCCGTCAATTCTTCCGGGGAGCCTCGACCTTCCGGAGAACCCCGATGACGGAGCATGGGGATGGGGATCAACGGGCTGAGCTTGAAAGTCCGGGCCTGCTGGCGAGAGGCTTTCTGGGGCTGATCCGGTTCTATCGCAGCGGGATCTCACCGCTGTTGCCGCCTTTGTGTCGCTTCGAGCCGACGTGCAGTTGCTATGCGGCGGAGGCGATTCGGGGTCACGGAGCTTTGCGCGGACTGTACCTCACCCTTCACCGGTTGTTTCGTTGCCACCCCTTTTCCCGTGGCGGCTACGACCCGGTTCCGGAGCCTCCCGGTAAATCCTGAATCAAATCCGCTACACAGAAGAGAAAAATCTGCTCTTGAACTATGGTTTATAAAGTATAAAGTATAAAGCGCGCGGGGAAGCCGGACGTCAGGTCCGGTGTGCATTTTGATATCCAAGAGGGGAATACGACGCTTGCCCAAGCCTTCTGCAGGCCAGGTGCCGAGAAAACTCTTCAAGATCGGCGAAGTGATGGCAGCGACGGGGATCTCCCGTCAGACGATTCACGATTACACCGTCTCGGGATTCATCGAGGAGGAGGAGCGAACCCCCGCTGGTCACCGCCTCTATGCCGAATGGATCTTTGAGCGTTTAGCCAAAATGGCGCAACTGCAGGAGCAGGGGAAATCCCTGAAAGAAATCAAGCAACTGATCGACGAGGGGAAACTGTAGATGTTCTGGACCGATCCTTCCTTCCTGACCACCGCCCTGATCGTGGCTCTGGCGATTCAGTGGATCCCCGCCCGCAAGAATTCCTCTTCACCGACCAGGGTTCGAATCCCGACCCGGGATGATCGTACAAGCGGTCCAAAAGGGGAGTGATCCCTCCTCATTCTGATTCGGGAGCGGTGAACAGAGAAAACTGTGCAGCCGAATCGGGCATGATATTATCCAGATGGGTTCTCGCTCCTTGGGCTCAGGGTTTGCCCAATGGATCATTACCTCCAAATTGAGGGTGGGAGAAAACAAGGTGTCTGACGAAAATTCCCTCTGGGATTCCATGGGCAAAGTCGGTTTTGAGAGCGGTGCATCGGAAGCTGCCGATGGCGAAGATCTCTCGATCCTTCCTGACCGCCACGATATCGCCCAACATCCGTACAGAGCTTTTCTCCATCGACTCGAAAAGCCTGGCCGTTACACCGGTGGAGAGCTGCATTCGGTCACGAAGACGGATGCCCGACTCTCATTCCTGCTGGCATTTCCCGATGTCTACGAAATCGGCATGAGCCACCTTGGTTTCAAAATTCTGTATTCCCAGTTGAATGGCCTCGAGGACGTTCGTGCCGAGCGGGTTTACACCCCGTGGATCGATTGCGAAAAAGAGCTGCGGGCCCGTGATCTTGAATTGGTCAGTCTGGAGTCCTGGCGAAGGATGCGAGACTTTGATGTCGTCGGTTTCTCGATGCAGTACGAGCTCACCTTCACCAATATCCTGACGATGCTCGATCTCGGTGGCATCCCCATTCGTTCCAGTGATCGCGACGACGATTGTCCGTTGGTCATGGCCGGGGGACCGGTGGCCTTCCAGCCGGAACCGATGAGCCCCTTCATCGATGCCTTTTTGATCGGCGACGGTGAGGGCCATTTCCACAAGGTGGTCGACCATTGGAAGTCACTCAAGGAACTCGGTGTTTCCCGAAGAGATCGACTGATTCAGATCAGTGGTTTCGACGGGGTTTATGTTCCGTCGCTTTACAGTACTCGTGTGGAGCCTGATACAGGTTTCACCGTTGTCGATTCCCCCCTTGATGAGAGAGTTCCCGCATCCGTGAAGCGGGCTCATGTCCCCGATCTTGCCGAGTATCCATTCCCGGCCAAATCACCGGTTCCCAACACGGAAGTGGTGTTTGATCGCGCGAGCATCGAGGTCGCAAGGGGCTGTACCGAGGGATGCCGTTTCTGCCAGGCGGGTATGATCTACCGCCCTGTCAGGGAACGCCCCCCCGAGGATATTCAGGAAGTGGTCCGCGATGCGGTCAAGTGCGGCGGCTTCGATGAAGTTTCCCTCACAAGCCTTTCGACGGCGGACTACAGTGCCATCGAACCACTCGTCAAAAAGATCATGCCCGAGTTGCGGGAGAAGAATATTTCCCTCAGCGTCTCTTCTCTTCGTGCCTATGGTTTGACCGATGAAATGCTGGAAGAGATGTCGAGTGTTCGCAACACTTCCCTGACCTTCGCTCCGGAGGCAGGGACACAGCGAATGCGAGACGTGGTCAACAAGAACATCACTGAGGAAGACATCGCCAAAAGTGCGCACCGGATCTTCTCCAGAGGTTGGCGCCGGATGAAGCTGTATTTCATGATCGGCTTGCCCACAGAAGATGAAAGTGACATTCGCGGTATCGCTGAAACGGGCAAACGCATGCTCGATATCGCCCGGGAGTATCTCCCCAAGGGGCGAGCTCAGGTAACGGTCTCCGTTTCAAGCCATGTGCCGAAGCCGTTCACTCCTTTCCAGTGGGCCGCAATGGATGATCTCCCTGACATCGAGTTGAAACACGAGGCGTTGAGGAAGTGGACCCGACATCCGGGCCTTCAACTGCGCTGGCACGATCCGTCGACGAGTCACCTCGAGGGGATCCTCAGCAGGGGAGACCGGACCATCTCCAATGTCATCGAAACTGCGTGGCGAAAGGGCTGCCGATTCGACGGCTGGTCCGATCGGATGAGATTTGATTACTGGATGGAAGCGATCGAGGAGAATGAGATCGATCGCTACCGTTTCCTCGGCACCATTCCCATCGACGCAAGGCTCCCCTGGGACCACCTCGATTGCGGAGTGGAGCCCAAGTTCCTCAAGCGCGAGTACCAGAGGGCCCTCAAGGATCGGACTTCCCATCCGTGTGGCAAACCTGGCAAGAGATTGACCCACTACACCAATGTGGCAGAGGCGAGTGAAGACAAGCGCAGATTGGTTTGTTACGACTGTGGAATCGAATGTGATCTCAGTCGAATGAAAGAAGAGCGCATCGAGTTCCTCGATTTCCTCGACGCCAAAGAGAAAAAAGTGGGCAAGGCTTCTTCACAAACCGATGCGGGGGTTGAAGAGGTCAGGGAAGAAGCCAAAAAGCGTTTTGCAGAGCGCGAAAATCCCAAGCTTCCGCCAGAGCGAAAAGAGTTGGATCATGCCAGCCATGGATATCGAATCCGATACGCCAAGCTGGGTCGCGCCCGCTACATGAGCCATTTGGATCTGAACCGTTTCCTGCCAAGGGCAATCCGAAGAGCGGGATTCTCTCCGGCATACTCCAAGGGTTTTCACCCGATTCCCCAAATGTCGTTTGGTCCGCCGTTGCGTTTGGGAATGGCGGGGCTTTCAGAAGTGGTCGATATTCGATTGCAGGAAGATCTCCCAGCAGACGTGGTTTTTGAGAAGCTCTCTCAGCAGTGTCCTGACGGAATCGTCATTCGCTCCTTGCATGCACTGGGTCCTGATGCTCCGAAGCTTTCCATCGTCAGCAACTGGGCTGATATTCTGATCTTTACACCCAACCAAGTCGCCGATCGAATCCCGGATGAAAAACTTGTCCAATTCCTGGACCGCAAGGAGATTCCGGTCGACAGATTGACCAAAAAAGGCAAGCCGAAGGTGGTCGATATTCGGCCTGGCATCCAAATCCTTGAATGGCTCGAGGAGGTACCAGCAGATGTGGAAGGCCTTCAATCCTGTCAACCAGAGGAGAGATTGCTGTCGATGCGGATCTGCTTACAGGGTGACCATCTCACCAAACCTGAGGATGTATTAGTCCAACTGTTTGATGGAGAGTTACCAGTGGGATTACAGGTTGTTCGCCGTCGCCTACTGCCGGCTCCCAGTTCAAAAAGTTTTATCAGGGTCTGATGATATAAAAGCGGCATAGCTGGGTGGTGTGTTTCGGATCAATGGTCTCCACCCTCATCCGATCAAATTGAGACCTCCAAATAAGTCCACAAAGTGTTTAAAAATTTGTGGTTCCGATATCGTAGTGCGAAGATCCTAATCTGATTCTTTCCAACTCCTTAAAAATAAACGTGATGATCCTATGCAAGAGTTCTGGGGGACTTCGAGCATGGGGGAAAAGCACAGATGACGATCAGTCAAGAAATTACTGCAAATATCGCTTTGGATCGTGCAGTTGCCGCGTTAAAGGCCGCAGGCTGTGATCCCAAAAATGCTGATACTCTTCCATATTGCCATAAAGACCTGACCGCAGGCTCTGAAATGGAGTTCCAGGTCGCGGTGCTGGGATCATGGAAAAATGTTGATCTTCCACAATCCATATTGGGCAGTGATGATCTTACTGACCAAAAAAAGCGAGTTGCCCGTGGTGAAAGCTCGAGTACTCGCTTGTCCCAATTGGTGGATTTTCTGAAAAACCCTAAGACTTCAGTTTGGGAAAACTCATGGGTTCGAATCCCGGTGAAAAAAACTTCCAAATCAGTCAGTGAAGAGTTTTTGAATGATATGCATTCGGATCGCTTGGATTCAAGCAGTGTATTGAGATCTGATCGAAACATTTTTGAGTTTGAAAAAGACGGCGAGAAGTGGATACGTGTTCCAGTGTCATACCTTCTCAATCTCGCTCTGGCATCAATTCAGGGTGAATCAATCCCACAAGTAGAACAGCTCGCGGAAAAACTCAAGATTCATTTTTTGAATGATAACACCTCGCCAGAATCGACTTCTTTTCATGTAATGAATCCAGGCGAGGCCAGTGGGCGCGGAATTGAGATCGCCAGGGAAGCCTCATTCAGATTTTTGTTCTCGCAACTTCTTGTTCAGTACGCCAATCAAAAATTTGGTTTGTTGGAGTCGGGGCAAAAAGTTGAGATTTTTTTCCAGCCTCACCCAGCAGAGAACCAAAAATCTCTTAATCGATTGATTTCAGATAATCAGTATCGGGAGCTTTTCTGCAGTCCATGTCTGTCGGGTTGGCAAAACGGAGAAAAAAAAGCAGCCTATATGAGGTTGTGTCATGAGGTTCTCAGTCGATCACATCTCAACATTATTCCAAAAATCAAAGACGCTGGAATTCTGAAAAACAATCTTGTCGTATTGCCGAGCACTTCAAGCACATCCCTTTCAAACAATGGCATCCATTTGACACTGGGTAGCAAATTGTTAACTGAAATGCGTAGTCGGCAAGATTCAGGTTTCGGGGCTGAAGAAGAGAAAAGCCTTGTTGATCTGGTTTCAAAAGTCGTTGAGCATTTTTTAGGCCTTTTTGTAGGTTATATATCAGCTTCTCCCTATCGCCTGGATTTCAAAGATTTCCATCCTGAAGTCGCCCTGGGGTTTCTTCCTCATCAATTGACAGGAAAACACCTCAGGATGATCTGGCGTCGTTGGAGAGTGAAAGCAAAAAACAGGTGCTTGGGAAGGAATATGAAACCGTATGGTCCATATTGGATAGACCGGATTCGCCAAATTCTCTTCAGGCTTAAAGGGGACCATGTACCAGACTATCGCTTGATTGATTATCCGATTTCATTTTTGAGTACAGAAAAAAAATCGTCACAAAATGGTCTGCTGGGAAATCACGACCGATTGAAAAGAGACTTGGAAAGAGAAAGTGTCTTTGATAGTCGGATGTCAATGTATTTGCCATTCAAGCCGCGCTCATATGATTCTCATGGGTTTGTCGGTATTGAAAGTCGGATTCATTCACTGTTCCCCTCATTCAAGCAAGATTTTGCTCTATGTTCAGACCTGTTGATTCTGCTGACGGCATTTGCTCACCAGCAGATTATTGCAGGGCGAGTCACCCATGATTCCATCCCTGATGATCAGGACTCAGAGAGTGAGCGAAGGCAGTTGATTTTCGCCTCAGCGCTGGGATTGCCAACCGCCTTCATAAGGCCTCATGGACCTGATTTGTTCATGGGAAGAGTGTTGGCGTACTGCGATGGTTCTCGAAGAAGTTATCGATACAAAGGAAAAATACGAGTCTCTGTTCAGGAATATTTAAAAGGCTGTCTGAAGTTGATAAAAATCTCATCAAGTGAACTGATCAGTCACTTGGGAATGTCTGAGACCATTCAGGAAATTGAATCAAGAATTGACTACCCACGAGAAAGGAGTAGTGCCGGAAGAATCACGGGTGCTGTCCTCGAAAATTTACAAGTTTCTTCTCCGATGAATGTGTGTGCGCAGAAGTTTAATCAGGGGCTCGAAGAGTGGTGTCGTGGTGACCTCCGTAATGATCAGTTGAAGGAGGCATTTGAGGATTTACGAGCGACCTTGATCAGATTAAAGCCCAGTGCGGAATTCCAGTCACAAGTAAGTGAACTTGGAAATATCCAGAACCCGTTGGGGTTTGTAGATGAAGTCCAAGAGTCGATCGTTCAGCAGGATTGCAGTGAAGACAGGATCGCAACCTTGATTTCATTGATGATTCTTGTTGAACAGTTTCTGCAAAAAGAATCTGAGAATCTTGTTGAGAAGGAAAAAGTATCATGAATCCGCATCAGTTTGTGTGCAGGGAAGACGGTCAGGTAATCACGGAAGAACTTTTCGGTGATCAAATCGTTCGCTTTCTCTATAGCGAGGCCAGAGAAAAAGCGCCTGCGTTGTTTCAAATGCTGACTGGAGAGCGGGCTTCTGATCTATTGGGGCTACTGAATTTTGATTTGCCTTTGAGTGCCACTTTTTCCGGAAGCCAACGTTTCTTGAAAGCTCGAGGAGTGGATCTGGAAGAATCCCTGATCTCAGCGAACGAGATGAAAACTCCCCGGGATTTCTTCGAGAGGAAGATCTGTTATTGGAAATCTCGTCCGATGCCAGAAGATTCTGAAGTTGTCGTGTCTCCTGCTGATTCCCGAATGATTGTCGGTGGGCTTTCAGAGGTGAGTTATCTGAAGATCAAAGATAAGTTTTTCAAGCTCAATGAGTTGCTTGGCACCGACCGCACGGATCTTCATACCATCTTCCATGAAGGAGACTTCGCAATATTCAGGCTGACTCCGGAAATGTACCACTGGAATCATGTGCCAGTGTCTGGAGTGGTTAGAGAAATTTACACTCTTGATGGAGATTATCATTCCTGTAATCCAGGTGCCGTTGTCAAAATGGTCACTCCATATTCCGCCAATCGACGAGTTGTGACGATCATCGATACTGACGTACCTCATGGTTCGTGGGTCGGAAGAGTGGCAATGGTCGAAATTGTCGCTTTGATGATCGGCGGGATCGATCAAAGGTATTCACAGCAAAAATATGACAGTCCTACCGATGTTGTTCCTCGAATGTTTCTGAAAAAGGGGCAACCCAAGAGTTTGTACCGGCCCGGAAGCAGTACAGATGTTTTGATTTTTGAACCGGGCAGGCTTGAATTTGATCAGGATTTGGTCTCATTTCGCAGCCGTTCAGATGTTCAGAGTCGCTTCAATGCATTTGGTGGCCATCTCAATGAAACTGAAGTGAAAGTCAGGCAGTCCATCGCACGTAAAATAGGGGGGCAGGGCTGATCATGATGATGTTCCTTACGATTTTAGGCCTTGTAACTCTTGTTCCCTTGATTCTTGGTATTCGAAAGTTGGCCGGTGATCGCTGGCAAGTTTTAGCCTCTATTCCATTACATTCCAATCCTGATGGAACCTGGGAGGCGGGTAACTTCACCTGGTATGGATTTATCTCAGCTTCTGCTTACGCTCTTTCGGTCAGTGTATTATGGATCTTGCTACTGGCTCTTGAATTTCAGTTTTCGGAAGCAGTGATATTGATTACGGCAGTGATGGCTGTCGTGATTCCTGCTTCAAGAAAAATTGCACAATGGATTGAGGGAAGAAAAAACACATTCAGTATTGGCGCTGCTGCCTTTGTCGGAATGATTTTGTGTCCTCTCTTGCTTTTTATTGTGAGTCAATTGGAGCTCTATGGCCGTCCATTGCCGATTCTTGAGGCTACCGCAGCCTTCACTATCGCTTATTCATTCGGTGAAGGTTTGGGGCGATTGGCGTGTATTTCATTTGGCTGTTGTTACGGTAAGCCAGTTGATGAATTAACAGGTATTGCTCAACGGATCTTTAGGCAATTTAAAATAACCTATAACTCCATGGAAACCCGGAAGGTTCAATATGATTCCGGGTATTCCCAAAGGCCCCTGGTTGCGATTCCTGCAATCACCGCTGTGCTATGTACAGTTACTGGACTGATTTCTACGGCGTTGTTTTTATCAGGAGAATTTATTTTCGCATTGCTGTTGAGTCTTGGTGTTACTCAGATCTGGAGATTTGGTTCCGAGTTTTTACGTTCGGACTACAGGGGAGATAACAGCATCAGTGCATATCAGTGGATGGCTTTACTGGGATTGTTCGGCGCTATCGTGTTTGTTTCGTCAGTCTCAACCACAGGAGTTCTTCCTGATCTTGACAATGCGTTGACGATGGTTTGGCAACCTGGTCCGATTCTCGTTACACAGGGTTTATGGCTCTTCATATTTTTTTTCATGGGTTGGAGTGATGTGACAAGTTCGACGGTCAGTCTTCATCTTTGCAGAAACAAGGTTGAGGAAGCTGTATGAACCCCAAACAAAAAACCGAACCGGTTTCTCAAAGTGATTTGGATCAATGGATTCAATGGGCATTGATTGCTTCAAGGAAAGCAGCGTCCATTCAGAGAGATTTCTTTCGCAATCCGATCATTGAGGCGGATTCAAAAGCAGATGGGTCTCCTGTCACTCTTGCGGATACTCAATCAGAAGAGATCATTCGCGAAGAATTGAGACTTCAGGGTTCCGAGTTTGGCTTATACGGGGAAGAGTTTGGTCAGGAGGGGGAACTGGAGGAATGCTGGGTGATCGATCCTATAGATGGGACCCGCAATTTTGTGGATGGCCTGCCAGGTTTTGCGATCCTGATCGGATTGAGGATCAGTGGATCACCTCTTTTGGGAGTGGTTCATGCTCCAGCCTTGGGGGCGATGGCCGGAGATCCTGAACTCATGGGATGGACGTGGATAGGAATCGCTGACAGGGGAGCATGGCGTGGTTACGGAACTCACCCGCAAACAGCGCAAAAAGACGCCATCAGGGTTCGTGACTGCAAGGCTCTCAGCGATACCTTTCTCTGTCATGGAGGACTCAGCCATATTCACGAATCCGGGAAGTGGGATTCATGGAGCAAGCTCACATCTTCTGTTCGAAGAACTCGGGGATTTGGTGATTGGTGGGGGCACTGTCTTGTCGCAGAGGGTGCAGCCGATGCCATGTACGACCCCAGAGTCGAGCTTCATGACACGGTGGCGGTGGAAGCACTGGTTCGGGGTGCCGGTGGAGTTCTGCTTGCTCGCGAGAAAGTGACGCGCAACTACATCGGCCCCACTGTGTCAGGAAGTACTGAGATCGCTGAGTCTATAGGCATATGGATGGAGGGGACCGGTATGGTCCCCGCCTCGAATGCTGAATGGAACAGAGACTGAAGAGCACTCACTAGGAGCAGTCGTCGCCAATCGCCTCAACGGGGCATTCTTCCTTGGCTTGCTCACAGAGTTCTTCCTCTTCCGGAGACTCCGGCTGCTTGAAGACGAAGGAGTAGCCCTCGTCCTCGTTGGCCTTGAAGTTGTCAGGAGCGGTAGTTCTGCAGAGATCGCAGTCGATGCACTCGTCATCGACGTACCACTTGCCTGCAATATTGCTTTCGACCTTATTTGCGGGATCTGCCATCTGCGGCCTCCTGCTGATTCATCTCTGTTCAGTTTGTTGGTGTCGGCATTCCCCCTGGAATTTGCCGCTGGGAAAGGTCTCAACCGGAAAATGACTCCGTGAAACCTGACAATACAGAGAATAGGATCCTGAACTGATCGTGGCAAGTGAACTATGGCCCCGCTTTGCTGGCAGGTGGTCGATTTTGCCCTTATCTTGAATATTCAAGTGATAACAGCGGTTTTGTGTGATTCGTCAAAACAGGGAGATCTTTCCTGCCTGCAGTAACGGATATCTACGGAGGAGACCATGAAAGTAGTCATCGCCCACAGTCCTGACTCTGACGATGCCTTCATGCATTTCGCCATTGG